>NZ_JBEXHU010000002.1:0-429420 GCF_040608175.1 Micromonospora sp. NPDC005206 | reverse complement strand
GCCCCAGCGGGTCACGCTGCACTCGTGGGCGTTCCACCAACTCGGCCAGTACATCGCCTACAAGGCGAAGCGGTCCGCAGTGGCGGTCGTGCACGTCGACCCGGCATACACCTCGCAGGGATGCTCCGCCTGCGGACACGTCGCCAAGGCCAACCGGCCCAACCAATCCACCTTCCACTGCCGGTCGTGCGGCTTCGCTGAGCACGCCGACCGGAACGCAGCCCGCAACATCGCCGCACGCGGCGTTACGGGCTGGGCAGCCGTCAGCCTGCCGAACGCGGCGTGACCTCGTGCTCATCACCACGAGCCGTCACGATCCGCAAGCTCGGCCCTTCAAGGTCGAGAAGCTGACCAATGAGTGCAACGTCAGACCAGGCCGGCGTCGTGCACCAGCAGGGCCACCTGGACCCGGTTGTTGAGGTCGAGCCGGGTCAGCAGCCGGGAGACGTACGCCTTCACCGTCGCCACGCTCATGAACAACTCCCCCGCGATCTCCGCGTTGGTGCAGCCCCGGCCCAGCGCGACCGCCACCTGCCGCTCCCGCTCGCTGAGCCCGGTGAGCAGCCGCAGCGCCCGCTCCCGGCGCGGGTCGGGGCCGGCCAGGCCCGGGGCGGCGGCGGTCACGTGGGCGATCAACGTCCGGGTCACCGTCGGGGAGAGCGTCGCCTCGCCGGCCGCCACGCGGCGCACCGCGTGCACGATGTCCGCCGGCGGGGTGTCCTTGAGCAGGAAACCGGCCGCCCCGGCGCGCAGCGCCCGCAGCACCTGCTCGTCGGCGTCGAAGGTGGTCAGCACCAGCACCTCCGGCGGGTGCGGCTGGGCGCGCAGCGCCTCGGTGGCGGTGAGCCCGTCCACCCGTGGCATCCGGATGTCCATCAGCACCACGTCCGGGGCGTACGCGGCGACCGCGGCCGGCACCTCGCCGCCGTCGGCCGCCTCGCCGACCACGGTCAGGTCCGGCAGGCCGCCGAGGATCATCGAGAGCCCGGCCCGGACCAGGGCGTCGTCGTCCACGATCAGCACCCGCACCGGGGTGACACCCGCACCGGCCCCGGTCTCGCCGGGCAACCCGGTCACGCCGGCCACGGCAGCCAGGCGGCCAACCGGAAGTCGCCCGCGTCGTCCCGGCCGTACGCCAACCGGCCGCCGGCCAGGGTGACCCGCTCGGTGATGCCGACCAGGCCGGTGCCGGCGCCCGGTAGCTGCGCCCCGGTCGGGGTGCCCACCGGCCACCGGTTGCTGATCGCCACGGTGAGCCCAGGGCCCGGCCCGCCGGCAAGATCCACGCTGACGGCCGCGCCGGCCGCGTGCTTGCGGGCGTTGGTCAGACCCTCCTGCACGATCCGGTACGCGGCCCGCCCCAGCGCCACCGGCACGTCCTGGGCTGCGACGACGCTGTCGGTGACGTTCACCCGCACCCCGGCCGCCCGCGACTCGGCGATCAGGGCGGGCAGGTCGGCGAGGGTGGGCTGCGGGGGCTCCGGGGCGTCGCCGTCGCCCTCGGCCCGGAGCACTCCGATCACCTCGCGCAGGTCCTGTAGAGCGGCATGTGCGCTGCCCCGGATCACCCCGGCCGCCCGGGCCACCTCGTCCGGGGGCGCGTCCGGGCGGAACTCCAGCGCGCCCGCGTGCAGGCTGAGCAGCGAGATCCGGTGGGCCAGCACGTCGTGCATCTCCCGGGCGATCCGGGTGCGCTCCAGGTGACGGGCCTGAGCGACCCGCAGCTGCTGCTCCGCCTCGGCCCGCTCGGCCCGATCCCGCAGCGACACGATCAACTGCCGCCGGGCCCGTACGAACATCCCCCAGGCCAGCACGGCGAAACTGATCACCACGCCCCACGTCGCGGTGGCCCAGTACGGCATGCCCGGGTCCGGGCGCAGCCAACTGAAGACCATGTTGGTGACCAGACCCACGCCGGTCATCGCCACCGCGACGGCGGTGCGCCGGTGCACCACCACGGTGAAGTAGAGGATCACCAACGGGATGGCCGAGGCCATCGAGAACAGCGTCAGCGGTGTCGTGGCCACCAGCAGCCCGAGCGGCCACCGCCGGCGCAGCCAGAGCAGCCCGCAGCAGGCCAGCCCGAGCAGCGCGTCCGCGCCGATCATCCAGTCGTGCGGCAGCGGGGGCGTGACGGCCGGGTCGGGCGACAGGGCATCCGCGGTGACGAACAGCACCCAGAGCAGGGAGAACAGGAAGGCCAGGGTGTCGACCGCCCAGTCCCGGGTGGTGCGGCGAGGCCGGCGGGTCGCCGCGTCCGGGTTGGCCGCGTCGGCCAGCGCCCCGGGCAGCAGCCAGGGGTTTTCCGGCACGGCGAGGCTGGTCACGAGGCCATGCTAGGCAGCCGATCGCCGCCGCGACCAGCTACCAAAGTCGAGACCCGCGCGTCGACCAAGGTCGGTGCGACGCCGACCGGTGGCCGCAGCGGATGGCCGGGCGGCGCGGGCACGCTCGACGACATGATCACCGTGGAGAACCTCACCAAGCGATACGGGCCGCACCCGGCGGTGGACGACGTGTCGTTCCAGTGCGAGCCGGGCACGGTCACCGGCTTCCTCGGCCCGAACGGCGCCGGCAAGTCCACCACCATGCGGATGATCTGCGGGCTCACCGCACCGACCGCCGGCCGCGCCACCGTCTCCGGGCTCCCCTATCGGGAGCTGCCCAACCCGGGGCGGGAGGTCGGGGTGCTGCTGGACGCCTCCGCCCAGCACGCCGGGCGGACCGGCCGCGAGGCGCTGACGCTGTCCGCGTACACCATGGGGTTGGACCGGCGGGAGGTCGCCGCGAAGCTCGACCTGGTCGGGTTGAACGCGGTGGCCGCCAAGCGTCGGGTACGGGCGTACTCGTTGGGCATGCGCCAGCGGCTCGGCCTGGCACAGGCGCTGCTCGGTGACCCTCGGGTGCTGATCCTCGACGAGCCGGCGAACGGCCTGGACCCGGAGGGGATCTTCTGGATGCGCGGCCTGCTGCGCGACTTCGCCGACCGGGGCGGCACCGTGCTGCTCTCCTCCCACCTGCTGCGCGAGGTGGAGGCGGTCGCGGACCGGCTGGTGGTGATCGGGGGCGGCCGGATCGTGGCCCAGGGCAACAAGGACGAGCTGCTCGCCGGCGGCGGCACGCTGGTCCGGGCCCGCGACGGCGCGGCGCTGCGCCGGGCGCTGGACGCGGCCGGCCTGACCGCCGCCGACGGCGCCGACGGGCTGCTGGTGCAGGCCGACGCCGAGGCGGTCGGCCAGGCCGCCGCGGACGCCGGCGTCGCGCTGGCCGAGCTGCGCCCCGCCGGCGGCGGTGGCCTGGAACAGCTCTTCCTCACCCTGACCGCCGGCGAATCCACCAAGGAGGCCGTCCGATGAGCACCACCACCGCGCCCGCCGCCAACGCCGTCACGCCCCGGCAGCACGCTCCGGCGCACCGCCCGTCGATGCTCCGGCTCACCGCCGTGGAGCTGCGCAAGCTCGTCGACACCCGGGCCGGCCGCTGGCTGCTGATCACCATCGGCCTGGTCGCCGCCGCGATCGTCACCCTCCAGCTGATCTACGCCAAGGACGCCGAGCAGACCTTCGTCAACTTCTTCACGCCCTCGCTGCTGCCGATCGGAGTGCTCCTGCCGGTGCTCGGCATCCTGTCGATCACCAGCGAATGGTCCCAACGCACCGCACTCACCACGTACGCCCTGGTGCCCCGCCGGGAGCGGGTCGTGGCCGCGAAGCTGATCGCGGTGGCGCTGGCCGCGCTCGCCTCGGTGCTGGCCAGCCTGGCCGTCGCCGCCGCCGGAACGCTGGTGGCGTCCGCCACCGGCGGCGCGGGCACCTGGCAGATCGACGCGTCGCTGCTCCTGAACGCGGCGATCTTCCAGGTCACCGGCGTGCTGATGGGTGCCGCCTTCGGTCTGCTGCTGCTCAACCCGCCGCTGGCCATCGTCGGTTACCTGCTGCTGCCCACCCTCTGGGGTGTGCTCGGCGAGCTGGTGCGACCCCTGCGCGGCCCGGCCGGCTGGCTGGACACCAGCCGGACCATGGAACCGCTGTTCAGCAGCGACGCCATCACCGGCGAACAGTGGGGCCGGATAGCGGTGTCCCTGCTGGTCTGGATGGTCGTCCCGCTGGCCGCCGGCCTGTTCCGGACGCTGCGCCGCGAGGTGTCCTGAGCATGGCCGGTGAGGATTACGGCCCGCGCACCGTCGTCACCGGCGGGCCGGTCGAGCTGGTCGTGCTGTGGGGCGGCTTCCCGCTGCTCGGCGCGGGCGCCGGCGCCCTGCTCGCGCTGGCGGCGGGCTGGGTCGCCGGGCTGCCCTGGGCACCCGTGCAGTGGCTGTTCAACCTGCTGGACCGGCTGCCCGAGCAGCAGGCGATCGTCGGCACGGCAGCGGTGGGCGCGCTGGCCGGTCTGGTCATCGCCGGGGTGGGCACCGCCGAACGGCTGGTCGTCACCGTCGACGCGGCGCGGGTCCGGCTGCGCCGCGCCGGCGATGACCGGCACGTCACGCGGGCCGAGACCCGGGTGGTCTTCGTCGACAGCGGAGATCTGGTGCTGCTCGACGCGGACCGCGCGGAGCTGGTCCGGGAGTCGACCGACCTGCCGGGCCCCCGCCTGGCCGCGGCGTTCCGCACGCACGGCTGGGGGTGGGCGGACGGCGATCCGCACCGGTCGGCGTACCGGCTCTGGGTGCCCGACCTGCCCGGGCTGCCCGCCGGCGCGGACGCCCTGCTGCGGGCCCGCGATCGGGCGATCCAGCGGGATCGGCGCGACGACGCCCGGGAACTGCGCCGGGAGCTGGGCCGGATCGGAGTGGTGCTGCGCGACGAGCGCAAGCGGCAGTACTGGCGGCTGACCGGGCGGGCGGTCACCCCCGGGGCGGAGGAGCCGACTTCGGCCGAGCAGGGGTCGGACGGGCGGTAGCGTCTGTCCCAGGAGATCCTGGGAGCGCGCGATGACCGAGCAGCAGCCGTACCGGGTGGTGTCCCGACACCCCGGCTTCGAGCTGCGCCGGTACCCGGCCCACCTGGTGGCCGAGATGCAGATCCAGGCGTCGTTCACCCGGGCCCCGATGGAGGCGTTCCGGCCGCTGGCCGCCTACATTGGGGGTGCCAACCGGGCCCGGCACCCGATCGGGATGACCACGCCGGTCATGCAGGAGGCCACCGGCACGGAGAAGATCGCGATGACCAGGCCGGTGGTCCAGGAGGAGGGCGAGCAGCCGGACACGTATCTGGTCCAGTTCGTCATGCCGGCCGGCTTCACCGCCGCCACCCTGCCCGAGCCGGTGGACCCCCGGGTGCGGATCCGGGAGGTCCCGGCGCAGCTCGCGGCGGCGATGCGCTTCTCCGGGCGGTGGACGGAGAAGGCGTTCGGCCAGCGGGCCACCATGCTCGGCCGGTCGGTCACCGCGGCCGGGCTGCAACCGACCGGCGCCATCCGGTACGCCCGGTTCGACCCGCCGTGGAAGCCCTGGTTCCTGCGCCGCAACGAGGTCGTGCTGCCGGTCGTGGAGTGAGTTCAGCGGCGGTAGCCGAGCGCGGGCGGCCAGGCCAGCAGCAGCCCCATCCCGAGCCCGGCGAGCAGCCCGATCAGCGAGTACAGCACGTCGGAGTCGGCCGCGTTGATCGGGCTGTTGCCGGCCAGCGCCGTGAACATCGCGCCGATCGGCAGCAGCACGATCATGGCGATGGCCACGACCAGCAGCAACACCGTCGGGCCCACCAGCGCGGCGAGGGCGGCCACCGCGTGCCGCCGCCACGCTGGCCGCCCACCCGGCCAGTCCCACGCCAGCAGGGTGACCCCGGTGAGCAGCACCGCCCCGAGGGCCAGCTCCGGCAAGGCCCGCGGGCCGGGCGGGATCGTCCGGATCAGTCCGACGCCGGACACGGCCGCCACGCCGAGCCCGGCCGCCAGCACGCAACGGGCCCGGGTCCGGGCCGGAGCCGCCGCCAGGGCGGCGCCGATGGTCAGGGCGACCAGCAGCACGCCGGTGGCGAAGGCCGCCGGGTTCAGCTCGGGCTCCCGGTCGGTCGGTGACTCGATGCCGGTGGCCACCATCGTCAGCACCCCGGCCACGCAGGCCGCGCCGGTCAGCGCCCACCGGTCCGTACCCGCGCCGGGTGCGCTGCGCTCCCGCCACCACAGGACCGCCGCCGCCGCGCCGAGCACCGCGCAGCCGCCGGCGGCGAGCAGCACCGTCGGCCCCGTACCGGTCGGGTCGGCCCGGTCGATCGTCACGTCGGCGGCGACCCAGAGGCCACCGAGCAGCACCGCCGGCCCGGCCCACCGCAGGCGCCCTCGGCCGGCCAGCACCAGCCCGAGGACGACCGCGACGATCGCCGTGAACCGCACGTCCCGCGCCCAGTAGGCGTTGTTGCCCGGCAGCCGCTCCGACCAGGGGCCGATCGGCTCGGTGAGCGGTTGCAGCACCGTCATGCCGATCGCCCAGAGCAGCACGGCGGCGGCGGAGAGGAGCAGCCCGACCGGGCGCGCAGATCGCATCCGTGGACGGTAGCGGCCCGGCGCCCACCGCGGCGGCCCTCGGGACGGGACGGGTCATCCGGCGAAGGTGCCCACCGGCGACCGGGCGGGACGGTGGCGCAGCAGCCGCCACGTCGGCAACACACTCGCCATCACCGCGAGCAGCAGGCAGAGGCCGACGACGCCGCCGACCACCGACCACGGCACGACGAGGTCCACCGGCGCGCCGACCTGCTCGGCGAGGCCGGCGCGGATGCTCAGCAGACCGGCGAACGCCACGCTCCCGCCGAGCGCCGCGCCGATCAGCACCACCAGGGCGGACTCGGCCGTGACCAACCAGAGGACCTGCCGTCGGGTCGCCCCGGCCAGCCGGATCAGCCGCAGGTCGGCGGCCCGGCCGGCGGCGGCCAGCAGCAGCGTGTTTGCCACCGCGATGGCCCCGTAGCCGGCGGACACACCGATCAGCAGCAGCGTGAACAGCCAGACGAGGCGGTCCTCGGCGGCGTCTGCCTCGGCCGCCCAGGTGGCGACGTCGACGACCCGAGCGCCGGCGGGAGGATCTATCCGGTCCCGGACGTACACCGTGGAGGTCAGCGCCGACGGGTCGTGCGCTCGCACCACGGCCCGGGGCACAAGCAGGTCGCCGGGGAGTGAGTCGTCGCTGACCACGGCGACGATGCGCAGCGACAGCAACGCCCCGTCGGCGAAGACCAGGGCGTACGGCTCGGACGGCAGCAGATTCGCCGAGGCGGTGACCACCACCGTGTCGTCACCGCGCAGGTCGTCGAGCGAGCCGGCGACGACGGTGAGTGCCCGGTTCGCGGCGGCGAAGCCCACCGGGTCCACGCCGAGCGCGGTCAGTGGCCGGTTCTCCGGCGATGTTCCGGGGTCGGTGCGGAAGACGGTGGTCGGCAGGAGGGCGGTGCCGCCGGTCGCGGCGACGGCCCGGTCCGACAGCCCGGGAGTCCGGTCGGGCACGACGACCCAGCCGGCGTTCACGTTGTCCGTCCGACCTGCCGCATACGCGGCGGTGGTGGTCCGCACCATCCCGGACACCAGCACCGCGAACGCGACCGTGAGCAGCACTGGCGCGGCTGTGGACGCGGTCCGCCGGGTCGCGGTCAACGCGCCGCCCCGGACCAGCATCCCGATCGCGCCGCCCGGCCGTCGCACCGGAGACCGCAGCAGCCGCACCACCGGCCCGACCACCGCCGGGGCGAGCACGGTGGCGCCGGCCACCAGGGCCATCACCGCGTAGAGGGCGTACGTCGCCGCGTCCCGGGCTTCGTCGGCGGTCGCCGTCCCGAGGCTGAGCGCGGCGCCCGCCGCGACCAGCAGCGCGCCGGTGGCGGTGCGCAGCCGCCCGATCGGCCGCTGTTCCACCGCCGCCTCGCGCAACGCCTCCAAGGGGCGCGCCCTCGCCGCTCGGCGCGACGCCGACCAGACGGCCAGCAGCGCGATCACCGGCCCAGCGGCGAGCGAGACCGCGACCGGCCAGTGTTCGTAGCGGACCTGGAAGGTCGCCGGCTCGAAGCCGACGTCGACCAGCAGTCCACCCAACGCCGCGGCGAGCGCCGCGCCGACCAGTAGGCCGACGAGCCCGGCGCCGGCGCCGACGGCGAGCGCCTCGGCGTACACCATGCGGCGGACCTGGCGTGGGGTGGCGCCGACGGCGCGCAGCAGGCCCAGCTCGCGGCGGCGCTGCGCGATGGTGAACGCGAAGGTCGAGGCCACCACGAACACTGTGACGAAGCCGGCGAGGGCTGCCGTGGCGGTGAGCACCTGCATGCCGATCCAGCGGGTACGGGCGTCACTGCGAGGCTCCAGCGCGCCACGCGCGTCGCCGGTCAGCACCCGTCCGTCGCCGCCGACGACACCGCGAGCCGCCACGGCGACCCGCTCCGGGTCGGCGCCCGGCGCGAGCACCAGCCCGATGGCCCGGACGCCGGGCGCGAGCGCGGCGGCGGCCTCGTCCGCGACGTAGACGCCGGGCGCGTCGACCAGACCACTGACGGTGTACGGCTCCGCGCCCGCCGCCGTGACAAGGGTGACCGGCGCGCCGGTACGCAGCCCGAGCGCACGGTCGACGACCACCTCGCCGGGCTTCCGGGGCGGCTCACCGGCCGTGCGGCGCAGTCCGCCCAGCCGGGCGCTGGACCAGCCGTGCCCCTGGTGGGCGTCCTCCCGCTGGGCATCGGTGGCCGCGGGGCGGCCGTTGACGAGCGGCTGGGCGTAGAAGGTCCGGTCCGGCACCGCCGCCGCGACGCCCGGCAGACTGGCCAGCCCGCTGGTGAGTTCCGCCGCCACAGTGGCCGACCAGGGCCGGCTCGGCACGAACGAGTCAGCCGGCGCACCCGCCTCAGGGCTCTGCACCACCACCGACGCCTGCGTCAGCCGGTCCGGCACCTGCGGGCGCCCGGAGGCGAGCAGCAGGGTGGCCGCCGCGACCAGCGCGACCCCGATGGCGACGGCCACGAACGCGCTGGTCGACCGCCGGATGTTCAGCATGACGGCTCCGCGAGCGTCTCCATCGCGTGGCGGGAGGGACCGACCGGATCTGTCTCCCGCTCGGCGATTCGCGCGGCGACGGCGGCGGCGGTGATCTCACCGGTCAGCTCGTCGACGACGCGGCCGTCGGCGAGCAGAAGAACCCGATCGGCGTACGCGGCGGCGGCGGGGTCGTGGGTCACCATCACGACGGTCTGCCCGTGGTCGTCGACGAGCGCGCGCAGCAGCTGGAGCACCTGCCGGGACGCCGCGCTGTCCAGGGCCCCGGTCGGTTCGTCGGCGAAGACCACCGCCGGTCGGGTGATCAACGCGCGGGCCACGGCGACGCGCTGCTGCTCACCGCCGGACAGCTCACTCGGCCGGTGCCCGGCCCGGTCAGCCAGTCCCACGGCGTCGAGCGCGGCGGCGATGTCCCGGGCCGGTGGACGGCGGCCGGCCAGGCGCATCGGCAGCTCGACGTTCTGCGCGGCGGTCAGCGTGGACACCAGGTTGAACGCCTGGAACACGAAACCGATCCGGTCGCGCCGCAGCCGGGTCAGCGCGTCCTCGCCGAGGTCGTTCAGGGGCGTGCCGTCGATCGTGACGAGCCCCTCGGTCGGGCGGTCCAGCCCCGCCGCGCAGTGCAGCAGGGTGGACTTTCCTGAGCCTGAGGGGCCCATCACCGCCGTGAACGTGCCGCTCGCGAAGCTGGTGGTCACGCCGTCGAGCGCCGTCACCCGCCGGGTCCCGGTGCCGTACACCGCGCGCAGCCCCGTCAGGGTCACCGTGTGTGTGGTCATGACCGCCACGGTGCCCGCTGCGGCAGGTGCCGCGCGTCGTGCCAGCGCGGACACTTTCCGGCCCTTCCCCGGGTGGACCCACGGCTCGGTGGACGACCCGACGTCGTTCCCGAGGATGACGGCCCGCAGGTGGACGCGGTCGCCGTGGTGGGCCGATACCGTCTACCGGGTGACCGCTCTCCTGCTGTCCCGGCGGCTGCGGCCGGTTGATCTGTACACCGTGGATGCCCTGTTGGCCGTGGCAGTCGGCGGGCTGCTCTGCCCGTACGCGGCGCTGGAGTCGCCGCTGCACGGTGGCGTACGCGAGCCGCTCTGGGTATCCGTGCTCGTCGGGATGGCTCTCGGGCTGCCGTTGGCCGTCCGGCGACGGTGGCCGATCACAGTCGCCGTCGTGATCAGCGGCAGCACCACCGTGGCCCTGATCACCGGGGTGATCCCCAACTTCGCCGCCGCCGCACCGGCGTTCGCCATCGGCCTGTCCTTCTACACGGTGGCCATGTCGGCGGCCACGCGCCGATCGATCCTCTGCGCCGCCGGTTGTCTCGCTCTGGTGAGCGTCGCCCTGGTGCTGACCGCAGGTGACCTCTGGTCGCGGACCGGTGCGGTCGTCTACGCCGCCGTCATGATCGCGCCAGCCTGGCTGATCGGCTGGCTGATCCGGGAGCGCCGCGCCCTGGCCGCCCGCCAGGGCGAGCACCTGATCCGCCAGGCCGCCACCGAGGAGCGGCTGCGGGTGGCCCGGGAGCTGCACGACGTGGTGGCGCACACGTTGAGTCTCATCGTGGTGAAGGCAGCCGTCGCCAACCACGTCGCCGAGGCGGACCCGCGTGAGGCCGGGGCCGCGCTGCGGGTGATCGAGGAGACCGGCCGGAACGCGCTCACCGACGTCCGCCGGGTGCTCGGCGTGCTGCGCGAGGGCACCCCGTACGCCCCGACGCCCGGGGTGGACGAGTTGCCCGTCCTCGCCCGGCAGGCGGCGATCGGCGGCGTCGACGTTCAGCTCGACGTACGGCGGGAGGAACCGGAAGGCGTGGTGCCCGAGTCGGTGGGCCTCGCGGTGTATCGCATCGTGCAGGAGGCGGTGACCAACGTGGTGAAGCACGCGGCGCCGGCCACCTGCCGGGCAACAGTGACCGTCACGCCCAGGGAGGTGCGGGTGGAGGTGACCGACGACGGCCGGCGCCCCGTGTCGAACGCCGGGGAGGGGCACGGGCTGATCGGCATGCGGGAACGGGTGGCGTTGCACGGTGGGGAGTTCCACGCCGGACCACGCTCCGACGGCGGCTTCGCGGTGACGGCCAACCTGCCCTACCGGATGGCCGCGTGATCCGGGTGCTGATCGCCGACGACCAGGCGCTGCTGCGCGGCAGCTTCCGACTGCTGGTCGATCTGACTCCGGACTTCACCACTGTCGGCGAGGCGGGCACCGGCGTGGAGGCCGTCGCGTTGACCGCACAACACCGGCCGGATGTGGTGCTGATGGACGTACGGATGCCGGAGATGGACGGCATCGAGGCGACCCGGCGAATCTGCGTCGACCCGGCGACAGCCGGCACCCGGGTCATCATCCTGACGACGTTCGACCTGGACGAGTACGTCTACGGGGCGCTGCGCGCCGGAGCCAGCGGGTTCCTGCTCAAGGACACCCCGCCAGCGGACCTGCTGGCCGGGATCCGGGTGGTCGCCGCCGGCGAGGGGCTGCTCGCGCCGACGGTGACCCGCCGGCTGATCGACGAGTTCGCCCGCCGGCCAGAGCCGGCCCGTCCGCTGCCCCGACACCTTGACGGGGTGACCGAACGGGAACGGGAGGTGCTCGCGCTGATCGCCCGCGGTCTGTCCAACGCGGAGTTGGCCGCGCACCTCAGTCTCAGCCCGGCGACGGTCAAGACGCACGTCGGGCGGTTGCTGACGAAGCTGGCGGCGCGCGACCGGGCGCAACTGGTCATCGTCGCCTACGAAACGGGCCTGGTAGGTCCCGGCGGGTCGAGGCCGACCGACCTACGCTGAGCGGGTCGACCGCGCACCCGAGGAGAAGCCATGACCCGGTACGTCGCCCTGTTACGCGGGGTCAACGTCGGCTCCACCCGGCTCGCGATGGCCGACCTGCGCCGGCTCGTCACCGACCTCGGGCACGACGACGCCAGGACGTACCTGCAGAGCGGCAACGTGGTGTTCGGCAGCACCGTACGCGACGCCGAGAAGCTGGCCGGCGGGATCGAGCGGGCGCTCGCCGACGAGTTGGGTCTGAGCGTGCCGGTGCTGGTACGCAGCGCCCGGGAGCTGGCGGCGGTGGCCGGTGGCAACCCGTACGCCGAGCGGGAGAACGACCCGACGAGGCTGCTGGTGGCCTTCCTCGCCACCGCCCCGAAACGATCCACGGTGGACGCGCTGACCGTGCCCGGCAGCGAGAACGTGGCGTTCACGGTGACCGGCCGGGAGGTCTACCTGCACTTCCCCGACGGTGGCTACGGGCGGTCGAAGTTCACCAACGCGTACCTGGAGAAGAAGCTGGGCGTGGTGGCCACCACCCGGAACTGGAAGTCGGTGCGCGCCCTCGCCGAGCTGGCGGCCGGCTGACCCGGCGGGGGTCACGCAAGACCGCGACCCCCGCCCGGGCCGGTCAGAAGTGGTACGCGGTCTCGTACTCGGGCACCAGCACCCGGCTGCGCGGCGAGATCCGGCGCACCGCCGCGACCATGTCGTCCAGCCGGAGGCGGTCGGCGGGTGCGACGACCGGCGGGTTCTGCAGCTCGGTCTCGAAGTTGTCCCAGTGCACCGGCACCACGACCTTCGGATAGTCGAGCCCGGCCAGCAGCCGGGGCAGGTAGTCGCCTGTGGTGGTGGCGCTCTGCATGGCCACCATGGCCACGTCCGGCGCCAGGCCGGTGAGGTTGCGCTCGGCGACGTCGCTGGCCCCGGTGAAGTAGACCGACGGGCCGCCGTCGACCCGCAGCAGGTAGCCCAGGGTGTCCCCCTCCGGCAGGTCGGCGATGGTCGCGGGCTGCGCCGGCTGACTCACCCGCACCCCGGGAAAGGCCACCGAGTACGTCGCGTTGCGGCTGTGCAGGGAGCCGACCACCTCGACGCTGTGGTCGCCGAAGTCCAGCACCTCGCCGCCCTTGACGGCGCTGAGCTGCGTCGACGGCAGGCCGTAGGCCAACCCCAGGTGGTACGCGGTCAGCGTGCCGAACACCCGCGCGCCGGTGCGCTTGGCGATGTACGGCACGTCCAAGAAGTGGTCCCAGTGGGTGTGCGTGACCAGCACCGTCATGGCCCGGTCGACACGCGGGTCGATCACGTCGGTGCGCACGGTCAACGCCTTGGCCGGGTTGAACGGCCCGGTGAACAGCCCGGTGTCGATCCGGCTGAGGAACGGGTCGACCAGCACGGTCCGGTCGCCGATGTCGATGCGCCAGCCGGCCGTACCCCACCAGCGGAAGCTGACCGCGCCGCGGCGGCGGCTGGTCGGCGCGGGGGCGGCGGTCGGCGCGGGGGCGGCGGTCGGCGGCGCGGCCTGGGCCGGGGCGGAGGAGGTGGCGGCGAGGCCGCCGGCGGAGACCAGGGCGGTGGTGGCGGCGGCGTCGCGGAGGAAACGGCGGCGATCGAGACTGGGCATGACGGATCTACTCCCCGTGGTCGGGCGACTGGTTCGACAGGAGCCAATCAGCGCCACCGCGCCCAGGTCCAAGATCGAAGGCCGCCAGCTCCGATACGCCGCCGCATATCGGGCCTGCTCAGCGACGATGCGCCGATGCTCGGACGGCTGAAAATCAGTCGCCGCGCAGCGCCTCGACGGCCGTGCGGGCCGCATGCCCCATCGCCAGGTCCACGTCGATCCGGCGCGGGGTCAGCCGGTCGGCACGGGCGAAGACGGCAATGGCGTACCGGCCGCCGTCGGGGTACTCGGCGACCCCGGCTTCCAGGTGCAGGCCGGGCAGGGTGCCGGTCTTGCCGGACACCCGGACGCCGGGCGGGAAAGCGGCGGCCAGCCGGGTCCAGAAGATCTGCCGGGCCATCCAGGTGCGGACCATCGCGCAGGCCTCCGGCGGCCCGGCCTCGTCCCGCCAGATCAGCGTGAGCAGTCGAGTGATCTCCCGGGCCGTGCTGGAGGTGGTGCGCGTCGGGTCGAAGACCCGCATGGCCCAGACCCGGTCCGCCGGCAGGGTGGGAAAGATCCGGGCGAACTCCGTTTCGTTCCGCGCGCCCACGTCGGCGAGCATCCCCTCGACCAGGGCGCGCGGGCCGCCGAGGACGCGGGTACGGGTCAACCCCAGCTCGGCGGCGAGCATCGGCAGCAGGTCCGGGCCGACCCGGCGCAGCAGCAGGTCGGCAGCGGTGTTGTCGCTGACCGACATGGCGAAGTACGCGAGGTCGCGCAGCGACACCTCGGCGTCGTCGGTGCAGCCGGCCAGCCCCCACCCGCCGAGCCGGTCGGCGGCGGTGACCAGGACCCGCTCGGTCGGGTCCAGCTGACCGGCGACTACCTGCCGGGCGAACTCCAACACCAGCAGGATCTTGAAGATCGAGGCGATCACCACCTGCTCGTCGGCCCGTACCCCGACCTCCCGACCACCGCCGGCCGGGCCGCCGTGGTGCTCGACAGTCAGGTCGACGGCGTCCAGGTCGACGGCGTGCAGGCTGGCCGTCACCCCGACCTCGGCGAAGATGGTCTCGATGTGCTCCCCCACGTTCACCCCGGCACGGTATCCAGCGGCACCGGGCCGGCGCTGGCGTAGGGTCCGGGCGGTGGATCTGCTCCGGCACCTGCGGCACTTCGTGGTGGTCGCCCACGAGCTGCACTTCGGCCGGGCCGCGGAGCTGCTCGGGATGGCCCAGCCGCCGCTCAGCCAGTCGATCCAGCGGCTGGAGCGGGAGCTGACGGTCGAGCTGTTCGACCGGTCCCGCCGCCAGGTGCGCCTCACCACCGCCGGTGAGTTGCTGCTCAGCGAGGCGGAGGAACTGCTCGCCGGTGAGGGCCGGCTGCGCAACCTGATGGGGCAGGTCCGCGCGGGCGAGCTGGGCGTCCTACGGGCCGGGGTGCCACCCGAGACGCCGGCGGTGACACTGCGCCTGCTGCTGGACGCGCTCACCGCCCGGGCACCCGGCCTGGACGTGGAGCTGCACGAGCTGACCAGCAGCGAACAGGTGCGGATGCTCACCGAACGGACCCTGGACGTGGGTCTGGTGCACCACCCGGTGGCGGCGGACGGGCTGCGCTTCGGCGCCCCCGTCGACGTACCCCTGGGGGTGCTGCTGCCCCGCACCTCGCCGCTGGCCCGCGGCCGGGAGGTGACGCTCCCCACGCTGGCCGGCCTGGACCTGGTGGCCGCGCCCCGGGCCACCGCGCCGGGCTGGCACGACCACCTGCTGGACGTGTGCCGCCGGCACGGCTACCGGCCGGCCCGGGTCCGACCGGCCCGCAACCCGGAGTTCCTCTTCGGCCTGGTGCTGGCCGGTGGCGCAGTGGCCGTCGAGCCGGCGACGGTGGCCCACCGGGAGCCCCGGATCGCCTGGCGGCCGATCGCCGGCGCACCGCTGGCGAAGCGCACCTCGGCGGCCTGGCCGGACCGGTCGGCGCATCCGGCGGCACCGATGTTCGGGCAGCTCGCCGCCGAGGTGCTGGCCGGCGCCGAGCCGACGCCGCCCGCGCCGGGCACCCCGCCGTCGGTACCCGCGGCGCGACCCTGGCCGGTGCTGTTCGACACCACGGGGTGAAAAAGCCACCGCTGCGCTCGTCACGCCGCGACGAACGGTGATTCGGCCTCCCGCGCGGGTAGGGATGACAGGTGGCACGGGTGGACGTGATTCCGCGCCCGGGTGCCCTGAACGAAGACGCGAAGGAGCCGCAGTGGCCAACACGATTCCCGACATCAGCCTGAACGACGGCACGACCATCCCGCAGCTCGGCTTCGGGGTGTTCCAGATCGAGCCGAAGGACACCGTCGCGGCCGTGACAAAGGCGCTGGAGGTGGGCTACCGGCACATCGACACCGCGGAGATGTACGGCAACGAGGCCGAGGTGGGCCAGGCGGTCCGCGAGTCCGGCCTCGACCGGAACGCGGTCTACGTGACCAGCAAGCTGAACAACGCCTTCCACCGCCCGGACGACGCCCGCAAGGCGTTCGACTCGACGCTGTCGGCGCTGAAGATGGATTACATCGACCTGTTCCTGATCCACTGGCCGCTGCCGACCCTGTACGACGGCGACTTCGTCTCCACCTGGAAGGCGCTGGAGGAGTTCCAGCGCGACGGCCGGGCCCGCTCGATCGGCGTGTCGAACTTCCAGGTGTCGCACCTGCGGCGGCTGGCCGCCGAGGCGGACGTGGTGCCGGCGGTCAACCAGATCGAGGCGCACCCGTACTTCGGCAACGAGGAGGTCCGCGCCTACGGCCGCGAGCACAACATCCTCACCGAGGCGTGGTCGCCGATCGCGCAGGGCAAGGTGCTGGGCGACCCGACGGTGGCCGACATCGCCGAGCAGCTCGACCGGACCCCGGCGCAGGTGGTGCTCCGCTGGCACGTGCAGCGCGGCGACATCATCTTCCCGAAGTCGACCACGCCGAAGCGGATCGAGGAGAACACCCGGATCTTCGACTTCGAGCTGGACGACACGGCGATGGAGCGGATCACCGGTCTGGACAAGGGTGAGGCGGGCCGGCAGGGCGGGAACCCGGACACCTTCGCGTACCTGCCGGCGTAACGCCACGGCCGGTGACGGCGCACAGAGAAAGGGGGCCCGGTCGGGCCCCCTTTTCGCACGTGAAAGGACCGCCCCCGGCGATGTCGCTCCGCCGTACCACCCTGGCTCTGCTGTCGTTGCTCCTACTCGGGCCGGCGGCCTGCGCCCCAAGCCAGGCCGCTGAGGTCCCCCGCTGGTCCGCGCCGGCGGTGTCGGCCTCGCCGACCCCGCCGAAGCCCCGTCCGGCGCCGACCTCCACCGCCGAGGTCCGCAGCCGGGTGACGGGGGCGATGCTGGACCTGGACGCGAAGTTCAACCCGGAGACCGCCCAGTACACCGACGAGAACACCGACGCCTGGAAGCTGATCTCGTTGTGCAGGGCGAGCCTGCCGTCGGACATCAAACGCACCGCCTACCGGGAGCGGACCTGGGACGGAGAGAGCGTGTGGGTCCGGCAGTACGTGGTCGGCTACCTGAAGGTGCCCGGCCGCAAGCTCGCCGACGAGCTGCGATCCGTCCTCTCGACGTGCAAGCAGTACGAGGTGCCCGACGACGGGCGCACGTCGACGATCCTGCGGCCCTCACCCCCGCCGGTGCCGAACGGCCCGGACGTGATCACCTTCTGCGAGCGGTTGAAGGGCAAGGCGACCCGGCACCAGTGCACGCTCCTCCTGGTGCGCGGCAACTTCGTCATGGAGGTGGACGCCTCGGCGAGCAACGGCGACCTGGCGGCCGGCACCGCGCTGATCGCGAAGATCGCGCCGCTCGCGGTGGCCGCCCTAGAGAAGATCGCCTGAACGCCGCCGAGGGGCGGGCACCACTGCTGTGGCGCCCGCCCCTCCCCCCGGCCGACGACCCCCCGGTCAGCTCTCTGGTCAGATTCGGCCCACGGAGTCCTGGTTCTGCAGCACCAGCCAGCGGCCGTGGTGGTAGGTGTAGCTGACCCCGATCAGCAGCGGCACCCGCGTGCCGGTGGCCGGCACCGCGTAGACGGAGTCGAACAGCACGAAGCCCGTGTGGCAGCCCACCACGGTCTGCTTCGCCACGCTGAACGACTGCGTCCAGGAATCGTCGGCGAAGAACCCGCGCAGCCAGTCCACGGTGGCCCGCTTGCCGTCGAGCACCTCACCGTCGGACGCGAATACGGAGGTCACATCGGGGTGCAGCAGCGCGGCGAAGCCGTCCAGGTCACGCCGGGCGGTGGTCTCCACGTACGCCCGGACGGCGCGGTCGAAGGCGCGCTCGCAGCCACGGGCCGTCGCGTCGCCGGTCGTGGTGTCACCCGGTCCGGGGGCGGCGGCCGACACCGCGGCGGGAACCGCGGCCAGCAGGCCGGCGGTGAGCCCGACCAGGGCGATCGTGCGGCCGAGCCGGCCGGCGGGACGGGCGAAGGCGGGTGGGCGCATCGGGTTCTCCTCGGGACGAGTGGTTCTGCCGTCGCAGCCAACCCGGCCCGCCGCACCGCCGGGTAGTGATTCGAACCAGCTCGAATGCGGGCCGCACATCGATGCCACCGCTTGTACGATCCGCACTGTGATGGTCGCGCATCTGGACGGCTCGAGCCTCGCCCGGCTCCGGTTGGCGATCTCGCCGGCCGCGGAGGTGACGTCCTGGCTGCGGGCCGTGCTCTCGCGGTTCGGGCATCCGGTGCACGGCGATCCCGGTCCGGCCGCCCGCGCCGCGCTGCGGCACCCCGACGTGGCCCTGGTCGCGGAGCTGCTGACCCCGCCCGGCCGGCTCGGCTACACGCCGGACCTGCTCACGCCGAAGCCGCCGCTGGGCCCGCTCGACGCGACCTTCGACCAGCAGTTGGCGGCCATCGCGGCGACCCCGGCCGACGAGGTGGCGACGCAGGTGCACGAGCGATTCCCGGCAGGCGGGATGCCGGCACGGGTCCGCGCGGCGGTCGAGGACGGCACCCTCGCCCGGCGGGTCACCGACGGGCTGCGGCACTTCTGGCTAGCCGCGCTCGCCGAGCAGTGGCCGGCGGTACGGGCCACGCTGGAGGCCGAACTGGCGGTCCGGGCCACGGCCATGGCCACCGCCGGGGTGGGCAGCATGCTGAACAGCCTGCACCCGAAAGTCGGCTGGACCGGCAGGTCGCTGACCATCGACAGCTCGTACCGGATCACCACGGCGCTGACCGGCGCGGAGCTGGTGCTCGCGCCGTCGGCGCTGGCCTGGCCGCAGCTGTCCACCCAGCTCTGCGACGAGGGCAACGCGGTGCTGGTCTACCCCATCGGCGCCGGGCGGGCGCAGCAGCGCCGGGCGGGCCGGCTCGACGACCTGGTCGGCGCGAGCCGGGCGGCCATCCTGGCGGACCTGGACGTGCCC
Source organism: Micromonospora sp. NPDC005206 (assembly GCF_040608175.1). Taxonomy (NCBI): domain Bacteria; kingdom Bacillati; phylum Actinomycetota; class Actinomycetes; order Micromonosporales; family Micromonosporaceae; genus Micromonospora; species Micromonospora sp. NPDC005206. The sequence goes on along the minus strand of NZ_JBEXHU010000002.1, from coordinate 410,658 downwards.
CGGTCCACCGGACAGCTCAGCGAGCGGCACCGGCTGGCCCCGGCCACCGTCTCCTACCACCTGGGGGTGCTGCTGCGCTCCGGCCTGGTGGTCCGCGCGCGGGAACGGCACAGCGTGCTCTACCGGCGATCCGCCCACGGGGACGAGCTGATCGGCTGCCGGCCGGGTCAGGGTGCGACGCGCTCGGCGAGCCGGCGGAACACCGCCTGGGTGGGCGAGCCCGGCTCGGGGACGTAGACAATCATCCGCTGGTCGGTCTCCGGCACGTGCAGCACCCGGCACTCGAACTCCAACGACCCCAGCTCGGGATGCGGCACTCGCTTGACGATGGGCCGGCGTTGCTCGACGTCGTGCTCCGCCCAGAGCCGCGCGAACCGGGGCGAGGTGCCGAGCAGCTCAGTGACCAGCTCGCGGATCGCCGGGTCGGCCGGGTAGCGGCCGTAGGCGGCCCGCAGGTCCGCCACGGTACTGCGGACGAAACAGATGGTCTCGGGGTCGGTCCAGTGGCTGTCGGTCGCCGGGCGCCGGAAGGTCCAGCGGATCATGTTGCGGTCCGCGTCCGGCACGGCGGCGAGATCCCCCACGAAGTACGTGGCCAGCCGGTTCCAGGCCAGCACCTGGTACGCGGCGTCGACGAGGTACGCCGGTGTCTCGGTCATCGCGTCGATCAGGTGCCGCAGCCCGGGTGGCACCACCCGGCTCGGCCCGCCGGCCGGCGGCGCGGTCTCCCCGGCGACCCGGAAGAGGTACTCGCGCTCGTCCCGACTGAGCAGCAGTGCCCGGGCCATCGCGGCGAGCACCTGCCGGGACGGGTGCGGGCCGCGGCCCTGCTCCAACCGGATGTAGTAGTCGATCGACATCCCGGCGAGCTGGGCCACCTCCTGCCGGCGCAGCCCGGGGGTGCGTCGGCGTTCGCCCTCGGGGAGCCCGACCTCGGCGGGGCGCAGCCGGGCGCGGCGGGTGCGCAGGAACGCCGCCAGTTCGTCACGACGCAGGTCGGTCATGCGTCAAGCGTGCCTCAGCCGGCGGCGGCGAGGGTGGTACCGCCGGTCCCAGCCTCGGCCGGTCTCTCCCGCCGGGCAGGCCGGACGGGCAGCGTCGAGGACATGACGACGAACATGATCGCCCTGATCACCGGGGCCAACAAGGGAATCGGCCTCGCCACCGCCCGGCAGCTCGGCAGCCTCGGAATGACCGTGCTGGTGGGCGCGCGGGACGCCGAGCGGGGCCGGGCAGCGGAGCGGGAGCTGCGCGACGGCGGCGCGGACGCCCGGTTCGTGCCGCTGGACGTCACCGACGCCGAGTCGGTGGCGACGGCCGCGAAGCTGGTCGAGCAGGAGTACGGACGGCTGGACGTGCTGGTCAACAACGCCGGCATCGTGCTCGGCGACGGCGCGCGGGCGCTGCCCAGCGACACGACCGTGGCGACGCTGCGCCGGGTGTACGAGACGAACGTGTTCGGGGTGGCGGTGGTGACCAACGCGCTGCTGCCGCTGCTGCGCCGGGCACCGGCGGCCCGGATCGTCAACGTCTCCAGCGAGGTCGGCTCGATCGCGGTGATGACCGACCCGGACGGCGCGCTGTTCGCGCTGACCTCGGTGCCGTACCCGTCGTCGAAGGCGGCGCTGAACATGCTCACCGCGATGTACGCCAAGGAATTGCGGGACACCCCGATCAAGGTGAACGCGGCGAACCCGGGCTACTGCGCCACCGACCTCAACGGCAACAGCGGCTTCCGCACCCCGGAGCAGGGTGCCGAGGTGAGCGTGCACCTGGCGACGCTGCCGGCGGACGGGCCGAGCGGGTTGCTCTGGGGCTTCCAGATGGACGCCGGCGGCGGGTACGGGGTGCTGCCCTGGTGAACGCTTGACCTGGAGTGCGCTCCAGCCGGCAGGGTGGCACGCGGGCGCCCACCGGTAGGGCGCACGAGAGGAGAACCACCATGCGGTACCGCACGATCGGCACCGACCCGGCGACCCGGCGCGAGGTCAGCGTGCTCAGCCTCGGCGCGATGCTCTTCGGCAGCGCCACCGACGAGGCCACCTCCTACGCGATCCTCGACCGGTACGTCGAGGCCGGCGGCACCTTCATCGACACGTCGGACAACTACGCGTTCTGGATGGACGACGGGCAGGGCGGGCAGAGCGAGGAGCTGCTCGGCCGGTGGCGGCGCAGCCGGGGCGTCGGCTCCGAGATCGTCATCGCCACCAAGCTGGGCGCCCGCCCGCTGGCCCCGGGGACCAGCTACCTGGACAACGCCGAGGGTCTGTCCGCGAAGGTGATCCGCGAGTCTGCGGAGCGCAGCCGGGACCGGCTCGGCGTGGAGCGGCTGGACCTGCTCTACGCGCACATCGAGGACCGGACGGTGCCGCTGGCGGAGACGGTGGAGGGCTTCGCCGAGCTGGTCGCCGAAGGGACGGTGGGTCTGCTGGGGGCGAGCAACCACCGGGCGTGGCGGGTCGAGCGGGCCCGCGCGCTGGCCGCCGCGGCCGGCCTGCCGGGGTACGAGGTGCTCCAGTACCACCGCAGCTACCTGCCGAACCGGACCGACCTGGCCAGCGCGCTGGACCCGGACGGCGAGCCGGGCGGCGTCAGCGGCGACCTGCTCAGCTACCTGCGCGCCGAGTCCGAGCTGACCCTGGTGGCGTACTCGCCGCTGCTCAAGGGGGCCTTCACCCGGGCGGACAAGCCGCTCAGCGCTGCGTACGACCTGCCGAGCGCGCCGCGCCGGCTGGGCGCGCTGCGCGAGGTGGCCGAGCAGACCGGCGCGACGGTCAACCAGGTGGTGCTCGCCTGGTTGCTGGGCGGCGACCTGCCGTCGATCCCGCTGGTGGGCGCCTCCTCGGTGGCCCAGCTCGACGAGAGCCTGGCCGCGGTGGACCTGGAGCTGACCGCCGAGCAGCGGCACCGCCTCGACACCACCTGGTGACGGGCGATGAACCGCCCCGCCGGCGTCAGCCCGCCGCCGGTGGGGCGGTCAGGTCGAGCTGCCAGTCGTTGGCGCGCATCATCTGCCCCGGCGGGTATTCGAAGTCCGTCTCGCCGAGCAGGGTGAAGCCGGCCTTGCGGCAGACCGCGTTCGAGGCGAGATTGTCGACCGAGGGGTAGGCGTGCGCGTAGCGGCGGGTCCGCCGGGCGCGGGCCACGTCGACGACCGCGAGCACCGCGGCGGTGGCCAGCCCCTGCCCCCGGTACGCGGGCAGCACCGCCCAGCCCATCTCGTACACCGGCTGCTCGCGCCACTCCCGCGCCCAGTAGCCGACGCTGCCCGCCCGCGCGCCGTCCGGCAGCACCACGGTGAACATGCAGCCCTGGCCGCCCTCGGCGAAGTGCACGTAGCGGTCGTGCCGGGCGAGCACCTGCTCGTCGGTCTCCGGCCCGCCGGTGTGCTTGCGCGTGTCCGGTGAGTTGAGCTGACGCAGCAGGTCGAGGTCGTCCTCGTGCCACGGTTCGATACGTACCTGCGCCATCCCGCCCCCTGATCGTCGGGGCCCAGTCAAACCGATGCCACCGACATCGCGTCCGGCGAAACGCCGCCCGCACGGCCCGCTAGATCCGATCTGGCGGGCCGCCGGCCGCTCTCTCGCGCCTCAAAGGTGAGACCGAGAGGCCGGGAGGGGGAAACGATGACGCCGCTCAGAATCGCCGTGATCATCGGCAGCACCCGGGAGGGGCGGGCCGGGGACCGGATCGCCCGCTGGTTCGTCGACCAGGCCGAGCGGCACGACGACCTCGCGGTGACGGTCGTTGACCTGACCGAGTACGACTTTCCGGCCAGCTACCCGGCCGAGCCGACCGCGTCCATCCGGGCGTTCGTCCGCGAGGTGAGTCAAGCGGACGCGTTCGTCGTGGTCACCCCCGAGTACAACCACAGCTTCCCGGCGCCCTTGAAACAGGCGATCGACTACGCGTACGACGAGTGGCAGGCCAAGCCGGTCGGCTTCGTGTCGTACGGCTGCCGGTCCACCGGCCTGCACGCGGTCGACCAGCTGCGCACGGTCTTCACGGCGCTGCACGCGATGACGGTGCGCGACGTCGTCGGCATCGACCTGCTCGCCGGCGAGCCGACGCCGCAGTGCACCGACGAGCTGCGCCGGGACACCCGTGTCCTGCTCGACCAGCTCCGCTGGTGGGGTCTGGCGTTGCGCGACGGCCGCGCCGCCCGGCCCTACGCCTCCTGAACATGACGACTGACGAAAGGTAAGGATCATGAGTAGACGCACCACCGGCCTGGCCATCGAGGCCGAGGGGCTCACCCGCTCGTTCGGTGACACCAAGGCGCTGGCCGGCATCGACCTGCAGGTGCCCGCCGGCACCGTCTACGGCCTGCTTGGCCCGAACGGGGCGGGCAAGACCACCGCCGTGCGGGTGCTCGCGACGCTGCTGCGGCCCGACGGCGGCACGGCGCGGGTCTTCGGGCACAACGTGGTCACCGAGGCCGACGCGGTCCGCGCCCGGGTCAGCCTCACCGGCCAGTACGCCTCGGTCGACGAGGACCTGACCGGCACGGAAAACCTGGTGCTCCTCGCTCGCCTGCTCGGCCTGCGCAAACCGGCCGCCCGGGAGCGCGCGGCGGCCCTGCTCGCCGCGTTCGGCCTGACCGAGGCGAGCGACCGCCAGGTGAAGAAGTACTCCGGCGGCATGCGGCGGCGCATCGACATCGCCGCCAGCATCCTCAACACCCCGGACCTGCTCTTTCTCGACGAGCCGACGACAGGTCTCGACCCGCGCAGCCGCAACCAGGTGTGGGAGATCATCCGGGCTGTGGTGGCACACGGCACGACGGTGCTGCTGACCACCCAGTACCTGGACGAGGCCGACCAGCTCGCCGGGCGGATCGCGGTCGTCGACCACGGGCGGGTGATCGCGGAGGGCACCCCGGGCGAGCTGAAGTCTTCGGTCGGCTCCGGCACCGTCCACCTGCGACTGCGTGACCCCGGGCGGCGGCCCGAGGCGGAGAAGGTGCTCCAGGCGGCGCTCGGCGTACCGGTGCAGCTCGAAGCCGACCCGGTCGCGTTGCTCGCCCGGGTCGGCGAGGCCGGCAGTGACCTCGACGCCAGCGCGCAGGCTGCCCGCGCCCTCGGTGACCTGGCCCGCGCCGGCATCGTCGTCGACGACTTCTCCCTCGGCCAGCCGAGCCTGGACGAGGTCTTCCTGGCCTTGACCGACCACCCCGCCGTGCCCGCCGACGAGCGGGACGACCAGCTGGAGGCAGCCCGATGAGCAACGCCACCACCACCACGACCGAACGGGCGCCGTCCGTCTACGTCCCGTCCGCCGAGGCGCTGGCGACCGTGCTCGCGCCCGGTGCCCGACCGCCCCGGCCGAGCGCGCTGGGTGCGTCGCTGACGTTCGGCTGGCGGGCCATGCTGAAGATCAAGCACGTGCCGGAGCAGCTCTTCGACGTGACCGCGTTCCCGATCATCATGGTGCTGATGTTCACGTACCTGTTCGGTGGCGCCCTCGCCGACAGCCCGCGCGACTACCTGCAGTTCTTCCTGCCCGGCATCATGGTGACCAGCGTCGTGATGATCACCATGTACACCGGCGTCGGTCTCAACACCGACATCGAGAAGGGCATCTTCGACCGCTTCCGGACGCTGCCCGTCTGGCGGCCCGCCGCGCTGGTCGGCATGATCTTCGGCGACGTGCTGCGCTACATCCTCGCCGCCCTGGTGATCCTCGGCGTCGGGCTGGCGCTCGGGTTCCGGCCCGACGGCGGGGTGGCCGGCGTCGCCATCGGGATCGGGCTGCTGGTGGTCTTCTCGTTCGCCTTCTCCTGGGTGTGGACGTTCTTCGGGCTGGTCCTGCGCAGCGAGAAGTCGGTGATGGGCGTCAGCATGATGGTGCTGTTCCCGTTGACGTTCCTGAGCAACGTCTTCGTCGAGCCGAGCACCATGCCCGGCTGGCTCCAGGCGTTCGTGAACGTCAACCCGGTGACGCAGCTGGTGGCTGCGGTCCGCGCGGCGATGGCCGGCTCGTCGGACCCGTCCAGCACCATGTGGTTGCTGGCGTGGAGCGTTGGGTTCGTGGTCGTCTTCGGCACCCTGACCATGTACCGCTACAACCGCCGCTGACCCTGCCCGCTCCGACAGAGCTCCAGCCCTTGCACACTTGCGGAAGCCCGGTGAGTGCCGGCGGTCAGACGACCGCCGGCACATCGGCTCGGGTGATGCCGTGCAGGCGGGCCGCGTCCTGGCTGGGAGGCGCGCCGAACTGGCGACGGTATTCACGGCTGAGCCTGCAACAACTCCGCGCCTGACGCTGGTGGCCCGGCTCGCCGGCGCGCTGGCGGTGCCGGTGATCGCCGAGGGGCGGTACCGCGACGCCGAACAGATCGGGCAGCCGTTCGCCGCCGGCGCCCACTCGGTGGTGATGGGCAACGCGGTCACCTCGCCGCTGTGGATCACCCGTCGCCTGGTACCGGCCACCCCGGCGGCAGCCGGTTCACCTGACGCCGCCGCCGCCGGACCGTGACCGGGTGCGGGCCGGTGCTCCTGTGGTGGCGCCGGGCACGATGGTGCAGGGCAGGCTGCGCCGGAGCGCGTCGGCAGGCAGCAGGGTGGGGCTGACCAGCTGTTCGAAGAGGAGCCGCACCGCCGCCGCGCCCATCTGCTCGCGAGGAATCCGGAACCCGGTCCAGTCGATGTCGTCCGGGCTGCCGTCCTCGACGTCACCGAGCTGTGCCAGCGACAGATCGCCGGGTACGGACTTCCCCCGGGCCAGCGCCGCCGCCCGGATGTCCGGGGCCAACCCGGACGGCCAGACCACCGCCGCGGTGAGCCCGGTTTCGCCGATCAGGTCGAGCGCCTCGCCGCCGGTCAGCCCGGTCCCGTTCAGCACGACCGGACGGCTCCCGGCGGCCCGTACCGCCTGGTGGTAGCCCTGCGCGCGGTCCACCGACGGCTCGTCCCGGCGGAGGTCGCCGACAAATCCGACCCGTTCGTGGCCGAGGGCGAACAATCGCTCGACCACCTCCCGGGTGGCGGTCACGTAGTCGGCTCCGACGTACGGCACGGTGCCGGCGTCGGACTCCCGACGACCGATGAAGGCGAAGGGGAAGTCGCGGCTGAGCAGGTCAGCCAGGTCGCGCTTGTCGTCGTGCCGGCCGAGCAGGACGCAGCCGTCGGCGATACCGAGCCGACGGAAGCCGCCACCGAGCAGGCGCCGCCCCTCCCGCGACGGGGTGCTGGTGAAGAAGAGCAGGTCGCATCCGAGCTCCTCGGTCTGCGCCTCGACCCCGACCAGGAACGGGTGGTAGAAGTCCCGGCTGTCGCGCGGGAAGACCGGCTCGTAGGTGAAGACGCCGATGATCCGGGTCCGTCCCCCGGCCAGGCGTTGGGCGGCCGGGTTCGCGACGTACCCGGTCATCCGGATGGCGTCGAGCACCCGCCGACGAGTCTGCTCACCGGCCCGTCGGCGGCCCGTGTCGCCCCCGTTGAGGATCAGGGACACGGTCGCCTGGCTGACCCCGGCAACCCGGGCCACATCGGCCTGGGTGGCCCGTCCGTTGGCGCCTGGCATCGTCGTCACCTCCGTGTCCCCGCCGGTGGCCGGTGGCCCGCTCCCGGGCCGTCGCCCCGGCTGGTCATGCGCATGACCACACGATCGCACACGACAACGTCTCGGGAGCGGGTTGGCGTGGATGGTCGGCCCATCAGCCGCATTTTGTCAATGTTACGCGGCGGTTTCAGATTCTGGCGGACCGGCTATTGACACCTGGAGGCTGCGGAAACATTCTGGTTATGCGCATGACCACATGGTCGCCGACCGGTCCCACCAGGGCAGGAAAGGCGTACCAGATGATCCAAGCTCCACCCCGGCAGGCAGCCGGCCGCCGACCCTTACCGGGCCGGGCACGGGTCGGCATGCTGGCCGGTTCCCTCCTCCTGGCCACCACGGCGGTGGCGCCGGCAGTCGTCTCCCAATCGGCGACAGCCGCCACCGAGCCGGCCACCTCGACCTCGGTCTACCAAAGCATGCCGGCCGACCCGACCGCCGTCGTCCTCGGCAGCGCACAGTTCCCGGTGCACGGCGACGGAATCGGTGACGACACGGCCTCGGTGCAGGCCGCCATCGACGAAGCGTCCCGCCGAGGCGGCAGGAACTGGCTGGGCAACATCGTCGGCGGGGCACGCAACGTCACCGTCGGGGACGGCGGTGGTGTGGTCTTCGTGCCGGAAGGGCGTTACCGCCTCTCCCGGCAGGTGGATCTGCACGCCTCGGTACGCCTGGTCGGGTTCGGTGCCGAGCGGCCCGAGTTCGTCCTCGGCGAATCCACCCCCGGCTTCCAGGACGGCAACCAGTCCTTCCTCTTCGCCGCGCTGCGCCAGCCGTTCCAGCCGGACACGCCCCGCAGCTTCGGCAACAACGACACCTTCGGCACCGGCCTGATCAACCTGGACATCCGGATCGCGCCCGGCAACCCCGCCGCAGTGGCCGTACGCTTCAGCGGCGCGCAGATGTTCGTCCTGCAGGACCTCGACATCCACGTAGGTATGGGCTACGCCGGGATCGACCACAACGCCAACCTGATCCAGCGGGTCAACGTGCACGGCGGCACGGTCGGCATGCTGGCCTTCGCCGCCTCGCCCGGCTGGCAGACCACCCTGCTGGACACCACTTTCACCGGCCAGCGCGAGGCGGCCATCAAGCTGCACACGGACAGCAAGCTCAGCCTGATCCGCAACCGCATCGCCGACTCCCCGACCGGCATCGTCGCCACCCCCGACCAGACCCAGCGCCTCTACGTGCAGGACTCGGTCTTCCAGAACATCAGCGGGTCGGCGATCACCCTCAACGACAGCGAATCCGTCCCGGGTGGCGGCGAGCCGGAACTCGTCCGCGCCCAGAACCAGCTCAACGTGGTCGACACCGGAGTCACCGGGACCGGCGCGCTGCTGACCACCGTGCCCAGCGGGCGTACCTGGGCCGGACCCGGCGCGTCCTATCTGGTGCGGGACGCCACGCTCGGGCTTCGGGTCGACGACGCGCTGGGCGCCGCCGAGCGGCGCAGCGACGGCGTCCTGGTCTCGGCGACACCGGCCGCACCGGCGAGCTTCGCCCGGCTCCTGCGCTCCGACGCGCCCCTGCCACCGGCCACCGGCGGTTGGGTCAACGTGGTCGATTACGCCGCCGCCAGGGGCGTCACAGTCGGCACCGGCACCAGCGACGACTACGCCATCTTCCAGCAGGCCATCGACGAGCACGACACCGTGTACGTGCCGATGGGGCAGTACCTGATCGGGAACACCCTGCGGCTCCGGCCACAGAGCAACCTGATCGGCCTGCATCCCCGGCAGACCTGGCTGAAGCTGCCGGACAGTGCCGCCGGATTCACCGACCCGGACCAGCCGAAGGCGATGATCCAGACCCCCCTCGGCGGGAGGAATCAGGTGACCGGCCTCGGCCTGGACTCCGCGCAGCAAACCGCGGGCTCGGTGCACGTGCACTGGCGCTCCGGCGCGCAGAGCTACCTCGCCGACATCGCCACGCAGTTCGTGAAGTGGCATCCGGAGCGGACCGAGCCCGGCGATCCCGGCGCCGGTGACCCCGGTTACCAGTACCGGGGCAGGCACAAGTACAGCTTCTGGGTGCAGGGCGGTGGCGGCACCTTCGCCAACATCTGGAGCGTCGCCGGCTGGGCCGACAACGGCTTCCTGGTCGAGGACACCTCGGTGCGCGGCCGGATGTACGAGGTCTCCGTCGAGCACCACGAGCACCGCGAGGTCGTGCTGCGCCGGGTCCGCAACTGGGAACTGCACGCGCTCCAGACCGAGGACCACATCTACGGCTGGCGCTCCCAGGCCGTCGAACTGGACGACGTGCACGACGTCCTGTTCGGCAACACGGTCTTCTTCCGGGTGGCCACGGTGCAGGGCCCGTACCCGTACGCCGTGGGGCTGCGCAACAGCACCGGGATCGTGATCCGGGGCACCCGGGGCTACCGGCCGGACAACGTGGCCAACACCCGCTGGGGCGCCACCATCACCGACGTGGCGACCGGCCGGACCGTACCCGAGATCGAGGTGGCGTACCTGGGGGTCGGGGTGACCGGTACGACGCCCACCCCGGCCGGCGCCCACATCGCGCTGGACACGCCGGAGATCCGGGTCCTGCCCGGCCGGTCCGGCAGCACCGTGCTGCGGGTACGCAACGACGGCCCCGGCCCGGTCACCGGCCTGGCGGTCGACGCCGAGGCGCCGGCCGACTGGCAGGCGCTGGCGCGCCCGGAGGCCACGAGACTGCCCGCGGGCGCGACCACGCCGGTCGCGGTCAGCGTGCGGGTCCCCACCGACGCGGTGACTGACGGCACGGTCCGGTTGACCGTCTCGTTCACCAGGGGCGGTCAGCGGCAGGAGATTCCGCGGACCCTGCGGGTGCGCGTGACCGGGGAGAACCTCGCCCGGGGCGCCGCCGTGCAGGCCAGTTCGGTCCTCTCCGGCAACGTCGCGGGCAACGCGGTGGACGGCAACCGGACCGGAGCCCGCTGGATCTCTGGCTCAGTGGACCCGGCGCCGACGCTCACCCTGGATCTCGGTGGGCCGGCGGACCTCCAACGGCTCGACCTCTACAGCGGAGTGGCCGGCTCGGAGAGCCTGCGGGTGCGGGCCTTCCGGGTGGAGGCCCTGGTCGACGGGGCCTGGACGACCATCGGGTCCGTCGGGGCGAACACCGCCAGCCCGGCCCAGGTCGACCTCAGCGGCGCGCCGGCCGGAATCCGGCAGGTCCGCCTCGTGTTCACCGAACCCAGCCCGACCGACGGGTTGGCCCGAGTCTTCGAGGTGGAGATCCATGGCATCCGCTGAACCGTGGCGAACCAGCCGGGTGAGCCGGCGCGCGATCGGCCGGGGTCTGCTGGCCGCCGCGGCGGGATCGACGCTGTTTCCGGCGCTTCCGGCCACCGCCGGAGCGACCGACCCGACCACCGGTGAAACCGCAGCGGGCACCGACCCGATCGGCGTCGGTCCGACCGCGGTCGATCAGTCGGAGGTGGTTCCGGCGGCGTCGCTCGTCCCGGCTGCCGGGGCCCTCTTCGGCGCCTTCGTCAAGCACGATCCGGACCGCGACCCGGGGATCTCCGAACCGGAGGCGCTGGAGTCGGTGACCCATGAGCTGCTCGGCATCGACCACTCCTTCCAGCACTGGGGCCAGACGTTCCGCGCCGACCGGCTCACCGACGACATCGCCCGAGGGCGTACCCCGCTGCTCTCCTGGGGAGCCGGCCCGCAGAGCGTGCTGGCCGCGACCGCGCAGGGCGTCAACGACGAACTGGTTCGGCAACAGGCGGGATGGCTGCGGGCCCTGCGGCAGCCGGTGCTGCTGCGCTTCACCTGGGAGATGGACCTGCCGCAGCGCGGCTACACCCCGGCGACCTTCAAGGAGGCGTGGCGCCGGGTCCGGACGATCTTCCGGGAGGAACGTGCCGACAACGTCGCGTTCGTCTTCTGCCCGACCTGGCTGGCCTTCAGGACCGGGCGGGTATCGTCCTTCTGGCCCGGCGACTCGATGGTCGACTGGGTCGGCGCCGACGGGTACGCCCGCCCGAGCAACGATCACGCACCGCTGACCGAGCTGTTCCCCTGGTTCTACGACTTCGGGATCCGGCACGACAAGCCGATGATCCTCGCCGAGGTCGGCGTCAACGACACCGCACCCGGGGTGCAGGCTGACTGGCTGCGCCAGGCCCGGACGGACCTGCGGACGACGTTCCCACTGGTACGGGCGATGGTGTACTTCGATTCCAGGGGCAGTGGCGAGACCGACTGGGTCCTGCCGGGCAATCCCCGTACGGAGGCCGCACTGCGCCAGCTGGTGCACGACCCGTACTTCCTGCCGCGCCCGGGCGCCCGCCGGTAACCGGTGCGGTCCCGTCGGGGCGGGCCGGTGCCGACGAACGGTCGACGCCGGCCCGCCCCGGGGCTCAGCAGACGGGTCCGGGGCAGCAGAGGGTCAGCGCGCCGGGCACCCTTTTCAGAGCCGCCAGGGAATCGGCTCGGGCGGCAGGTAGCGGCAGGTGCTGCCGGTCGAGACCGATTCGCGCAGGTGACCCGCGAGCGCCGGGTGGCGCCCGTCGAGCTTGCGCAGCGTGTCCCGGATCCGCGCGGTGACCGTCTTGCGGGCCCGCTCGGCCTCGTCGCCCAGCCGGCGGCTCCGGCCGGCCAGCCCGGCCGCGGTGCGCAACTCGTCGAGCAGCGCACCGCGTTCAACGTCCAGCGCGGCCACCTTCCGGTCGTCGCCGCGCGCGGCGGCCCGGTCGATCTCCTCGTCGAGGCGCTCCAGGTGCCGCCGGTAGCGGGCCTTCGCCTCGTCGTCGAGGACCGGGTCGCCACCCATCCGGCGGGCGGCGACCAGCTCCGGCCCAGCGGCCGGGTCGAGCAGCTCCACCGCCGGGACGTCACTGCCCGGCCGGCTGAGCAGCAGGTGCAGGTCGTGCAGCCCCTTGGCGTCGGGCAGGTGCACGATGGCACTGGCGTAGGCGAGCTGCCAGACCGGCCCGTCGCGACGGAACTCGTACCCCTCGACGGGCACTCCGACCGACGCGACCTGGCGCGGCCCGACGGCCTGGCCCGGCGCGGTGGCCTGGCCCGGCGCGGTGGCCTGGCCTGGCTCGGTGGCGTCGGTGCGTGCCGGACCGGCGAGTCGGTCGAGCACCTGGGTCATGCCGAGGGCGGTGGCCTCCCGGGCGGTGGCGGCGCGTAGCGCGGCCACCGTCTCGGCGTCGCCCGGCTGGCCACGGCCGGCCAGGGCGGTCGCCAGCCCGGCACGGGCGATGAGCGACCAGGGCCGGGAGCCCATCCGGTCGGCGGCGTCGCGGGCCGCCGCGAAGCCGGCGATGGCGTCGTCCCAGCGCTCCTGTGCGGCGTCGACCACGGCCAGCCAGTGGTCGACGGGACCGCTGATGTCGCAGCCGAAGAGCCCCACCGTCCACTCTCCACGATGGGGAGCCAGCGCGGCCCGCACGCCGTCGCAGCGGCCCGGGTCACGGGATGCGGCAGCGGCCTGCGCGCGCAACCGCAGCCAGAGCGGCGACACTGGACGCGGGTACCGGATGTCGGCGGCCTCGATACCGTCGGTCAGCCGGACCGCCGTCTCGTCGTCGCCGCGCTCCGCCGCGGTGATAGCCCGCAGCAGCTCCCGGTAGGGGTAGTCGGTCGGGGCCAGCCCGTTCAGCAGTACGTCGACCTCGTCGAACCGGCCCTGGAGCAGCAGACGGGACCAAAGCATGTGATGGCCCATGAACGCGAACTCGGCGTGCCCAGGGTCGGCGAGGTCGGTGAGGAAGGCGAACCGCTCGTCGGCCTCGGCGAAGTCACCTCGGAACGCCGCGATGATTCCACTGTCGACGGTAGCCGCGATCCGGTATCTGGCCATGTCGTCCTGGTCGCCGCCGGTGACGAAGGAGCTGAACTCCTCGACGAAGCGGGGGTCGCCCAGCTCCAGCAGCGCCACCCAGCGCAGCGAGGTGGCCCACAGCTCGGTCTCCCGGTCGCCGGTGCGGCGGGCCACGTCCCGGATCTCCGAGGTGAGCGCCGCCCGGGCCGCCGCGGTGCCCAACCCCCAGGTGGTGTCGTGGCGGGCCCACAGGCTGAAGGTGAGCGTCTCGTCATCCCGACCTCGACGGGCGATCGTCTCGGTGGCGGTGATCAGGTCGGCGATCAACGTGCCGACCGACGCGGCCCCGTCCGGCTCGCCGATGAGCCGCCGGTACGCCTCCCGCACCAGCTCCGCCGCCTCGACCGAGCGATCGGTCGCCACCTGGCGGGAGCGGTGGACGGTGAGCGCGACGCGGGCCAGCAGCACCGGATCGTCGAGGGTACGGGCCAGCGTCGCGGCCTCGGCGAGGAGCTGCCCAGCCTCCTCCCGGCCGGCGTGGTGGTAGCGCACCTCACCGAACTCGACGAGGATCCGCACCCGCTTCGTCCGGTCCTCGACGATCTCCAGCGCCCGGCGGAAGTGCACCTCCGCCTCGTCGACGGCGAGCCGGGCGTGCGCGTCCCGCCCCGCGGCGACCAGCAGGTCGGTGACCCGCGCCCGGTCGAGCGCGGCGCCGGCCAGGTAGGCGTGGCGGGCCAGGTCGGCCGGAATCAGCAGGTCGCGGAGCTCCGCCGGTGGGTCGACCGCCCGGACGACCGCGGCGTGCCGGGCCCGCCGGTCCTCATCGCTGAGGCCGTCGTAGAGCGTCTCCCGGACCAGGTCATGGGCGAAGGCGAACCGGCCGCCACCCCGGCCGACGATCAGCCGGGCGGTCACCGCCCGGTCGAGCAGCCGATCGACCTGCGCCACCGGGGCAGCCGAGCTGGCCGCCAGGACCTGACGGTGGAACTCCCGGCCCAACACTGCGGCGACGGTGAGCGCCTCGACCACCGGTGCCGGCAACTGGGCCAACCGGCGCCGCACCGCCTCCCGTACGCCGGGAGCGACCGTGCCGCCCGTACCGTCCGCGCGCCACAGCCTGGCCGTCTGCTCGATGAAGAACGGGTTGCCCCCGGTACGCCGGTGCACCTCGTCGACCAGGCCGGCGTCGGGCTCCCGCCCGGCGGTACGCGCCATCAGCGCGGCCACCTCGTCCCGGGACAGACCGGTGAGGGTGACCGTGGTCGCCTTCGTGACCAGCGGCATCAACAGTGGGCGCAACGGGTGCTCGCCCGACTCGACCTCCGCGTCGCGGTAGGTGCCGATCAGCAGCAGCCGTTCGAACCAGGTGTGCTGGGCGGCGAAGGCCAGCAGCCGCAGCGACGCCGGGTCGGCCCAGTGCAGGTCGTCGAGGACCACCACGACCGGCCGGTGCTGGGAGACCGCGACCAGGGCGGTGGTCACCGCGTCGTACAGGGCGAACGCCTCCCGGTCGGCAATGTCCCCGCCCGGGTCGACGCCGGCCCAACTGGCGGTGCGACCGGCCTGCTCGCTGCTGGTGTCGGTCTCGCCGAGCAGGGCCGCGAGAGCCGGCTCCGCGGTCGGTCGCGCCACCGACCAGTCGTCGGCGGAGCGCTGCAGGCCGCGCAGCACCTGAACCCACGGCCAGTAGCCGGGGGCGCTGTCGGAATCCCAGCAGGCGGCACCGAGCACCAGTGCCCCGCGCTGCCTAGCCTCGCGAGCCGCGGCGGTGACCAGCGTCGTCTTGCCGATGCCCGGCTCGCCGGTGACCAGGACGAGGCCGCCGTGGCTGGTGGCGGCCCGGTCCAGCTCAGCGCGCAGCAGACCGGTGGGATGATCCCGTCCGATGATGGCGTCGCCGAGCCGCGCGTCCATGGTTCCCAGACGGTACTGGACCCGTCTGACACCCGGGGGATCCTCGGCGCGGGTGTCCGCCCGCAGCTCAGGCGGATTGGAGCAGGCCGATGACGTAGCGGGTGAGCCGACGGGTCTGGCTGTCCTCGCTGGTCCGGGCCGGACTGCTAGGCCGGGTTCTCAACACCGGCCCGCATCGGTACCGCGCCGTGTGGCCAGACCGGAACGGCGTCGCGTGGTCGGCCGAGTTCACCACCGAGCGGGAGGCGGTTGCTTCCCGGCATCCAGCTGGTCCAGCTGCGGGAGGCGGTGCCCGGTTAGGCGGCGGTCTCGGGAACGAGGGCGGTCAGCTCCGCGACCTCAGCGTCGCTCAGCGCGATCCGCGCCGCCGCGAGGTTCTCCCGCAGGTGGGCCAGGCTCGTGGTGCCGGGGATGGGCAGCATCGCCGGAGAGCGGTGCAGCAGCCAGGCCAGCGCGATCTGCTGGGGCGTGGCCGCGTGCCGGGCGGCGATCGGCGCGAGGGCGGCGGCGACCTGGCCGGCGTTGTCCCCGCCGTCGCGCAGGCTGACCGGGTGCCAGGGCGAGAACACCGCTCTGGTCCGCTCCGCCGCCGCAAGCAGGTCCGCACCGGCGCGGTTGCCGATGTTGTACAGGGCGGTCACCGCGGCGATCTCCGCAATCGACCGGGCGAGTTCGAACTGCGCCACGGTGACGTTGGACAGCCCGATGTGCCGGATCCAGCCCTCGTCCTGCAGCTTCCTCAGCTCGCCGACCTGGTCCTCGAACGGGGCGTCGGTCGCGTACCCGCTGTGCAGGTAGTAGAGGTCGAACCGATCCACGCCGAGGCGGCGCAGGCTCAGCATGGCTGACTGCCGCAGGTACTTCGGGTTGCCCACCCAGCCCAGGGTCGAGTAGTCGTGGCCGCCCCGGACGAAGCCGCCCTTGCTCGCCACCACCAGCCCCGCCCGGTAGGGGTGCAGCGCCTCGCGGATCAGCAGCTCGTTGGTGTGCGGCCCGTAGACATCGGCGGTGTCGATGAAGGTGACGCCCTCCGCCACCACCGCGCGCAGCAGCGCCAGCCCACGATCGTGGGCGGGGTACGGGCCCCAGACCTGGTCGCCGGTGAGCTGCATCGCCCCGAAGCCGACCCGTCCGACCGGAAGGTCGCCGCCAATGATGATCGTGGGCGGGGTGGACGGGGAGCCAGACGTCATGGTCATCTCGATTCTGGGTCGCCGGCGGCCCTGTCGCCGACGCCGCCCCGCAACTTCGACGCCATCCTGCGCACGGCCCGCGACGTCTTCGGCGAACTGGGCGCGGAGGCCACCCTGGAGGAGGTGACCCGCCGGACGGGGGTCCGTATAGGTACTCTCGACCATAACTGATTCAACCGGGATGAATTGGTCGAAGCGGTCTACCTGGCGGAGGTTCAGGCGGTCTACGACCACGGCGGAACGCCCGGCCTATCCGTGGGGATCGACCGGGCGTTTTCGCACTCACGAGCGGTGGCGGCGGGATGTGAACCCGCGGAGGGCGTTAACCCTCACACGCTTTCGAGGTTTGCGATCGTCCGTCTGCGACGGTTCGGCCGGGACCGTGAGCTGGTATGCCGCCCGTGGCGGGGATCGTGACGCCAACAGCGCCCTCTGGCGCATCACCCTGGTCCGCATGCGCTGCCACCAACACACCAAGGACTACGTCACCCGCCGCACCGCCGAGGGCAAGACCAAGACCGAGATCATGCGATGCCTCAAGCACTACATCGCCCGAGACGCCTACCGGATGCTCACAGGCTGACCACCGAATTGAGAGTGCCCGGAGTGAGGAGAAGGACGATCATGTCTAGGTGCACGATCTGACCTGGGACGACGTGGCCGAACGGTTCGAGCCGGACGGCTCCTTGCTCGACGCCTACGTCCTCGACGCTGACACCGCCGACTGGCAGCTAATCATTGAGCTCGTCCGATCCCAGGGATGGCGCTTCGACTTCCAGGTCGAGGGTCAAATCCCGGCAGCTACCCGAGCACGTCGCAGACATCTTCGCCCACCGGGGCGACGCAGCTGTCACCCTGCACATCTGGCCGAAGCCCAACATCCTGGTCAACACCCACTTCTTCACTGAAGACGAGGTCGAGTTCGACTTCGACCCCAGGCAGTTGCAGGGGCAGGACAGGCTGGACACCTTGTGCTCCTTCCTGCGCAGCGTCGGCCGTCAGCTGGGAAAGCCGGTTCGCCTCACGCCAGAAAACCTCCCGGACGCCCCACTAATCATCTACTCCCCGACGGAAGACCGGGTCACCGCAGGGATTGAGTCAGTGACCCGGAGGACGGGGGCGGCTCGTAACCTGCGCCTCAACACTCGCGCGAAATAGGAGCGTCCACATCGCCGGCAGCCGCCTGTCCTGCGCCGGGGCGGGCCGACGGGCTGCGCTGGAGGCCCTTTGGAGCTGATGTCGTCAACGACTCATACTGCGCGCGCTCCCCATCGTTCCCTAACCTTCCCTATGCAGATAGGATAGGGAGCGATGAAGGAAGATATGCACTCTGTCGAGCAGGTCGCCGAGCGGCTCGGGCTGCACGTGCGCACCGTGCGGGGCTACATCCGCTCGGGCCGGCTGAAGGCGGTGCGGATCGGCAAGCAGTATCGGATCGCCGCCAGTGACCTGGACACGTTCACCGGGCAGACCCGAGCCACCACCGGCAGCGCCGCCGGGCCGGCGGAGGTGTCGAGCATCGTGCAGATCGACGGCGTCGACCGGGCCGCCGCCGACCGGCTCGGCACGCTCGTGCTCGCCAGCGCCAACACCGGCCACGACCCCGCCAACCCTCTGCGGGTGCAGACCGTGCACGACGAGGAGCGGCACCGCATGAAGATCATTATCCTCGGCGACCCTGCCGCCACCGCCGAGTTGCTGCATCTGCTCGACGCCGTACTCAACGCCGATAACGGCCTGTTCGACCGGGAGGTCAACGATGCCTGACGAGGTCCAGGAACGCGCCGGGGTCCAGGTGCTGGTCTGCGACCCGGCCGGCCCGCCGGTGGCCACCGAGCAGGACGCGCTGGACCTCATCGGCGCGGCCTTCCTCGGCGCCCAGGTGGTGGCCGTACCGGCCAACCGGCTCGACGAACGCTTCTTTTCACTGGGCACCCGCTTCGCCGGCGACGTGATGCAAAAGTTCGTCAACTACCGGCTACGACTGGCCGTGGTCGGCGACATCTCGGCTCACCTGGCGGAGAGCTCGGCGCTGCGCGCCCTGGTACACGAGTCGAACCGGGCCGAGCACATCTGGTTCGTCCCCGACCTCGACGCCCTCGACGCCCGCCTCCGCGCTATCTCGTAGCCGCCTCGGCGTCCCTGCCGACAGCCATCTCGACTTCGTCCGGCTCGATGCCCTGGGCCTGCGCCTGCTCGGCCGCCCAGCGCAGGTACGCGAGCCACTCCTCCGACAACCAGCCGGCTTGACGACCGACGCCGGCCTCGCTGGGGAGACGGCTGGCCACGACGCGGTCGAGGATCAGCGGCTGCACACCGCCCACCCCTCGCCGGTAGCCGACGAAGTAGAGGACCTTCGTGAACAGTCCCGGCCCCAGCCACGGCAGGCGAGCGTGGTTGGGGTCGCGGAAGCGGCGGTACGCCGTGCGCAGCGCGTCCTCGTCGGGTGCTGACGCGGACACCTCCTCCAGCGCGTACGCCAGACGTTTGCCGTCCGGGTCCGCGCCGAGCGACCTGGCGGCGCGCCACGGCCCGTACCCGATGGGTCCGTAGCCCCAGATCAGCACGGCGGTCAGGAGCTGGTGGGCGCTCGCGGAGCCCGCTCTGTACGCGTCGGCCACCGCGAAGATGTCGCGCCGCCAGACCTCGCCGCTCGACGGGAAGTCGTCGGGCCAGGCGTCCGGCGGCAGCCCTGCCCGCCACCGGTCCAGATTCACGGTGATCGGGGCCTGCTCCCCCGGTAACGGCCTCTGCATAGCTACCTCCCTCAGGTCGCGCGCTTGGGGATCTGCGCGGGTCGGACGCTACGGTCGGGCACTCGTGCACGCCGTCCGCTCACGCCATATCGCGGTATCGACCGCCTGCCTGCCCTACCTGAATCCACAGCACTGGTAGATCGGCGAGTCGAACGCCTACCCCGGCGAAGGGGCCAGGCAAGCTGTCCGCCATGGGGCCAGAAATCGTCATCGCGGTGGTGTCAGCCGCTGTGTCGCTGATCAGCGTGGCGGTGACATATCGGACTGCCGTCGTCACCCACCGCCTGCAGGAGCAGGCACGCAGCCGCGACAAGGTGGAACTCGCCGAGGAGTTGTTCCGGCGTTACCGGGTGCCACTGCTGTGGTCAGCCGAGGCGCTGCAGGATCGGCTGCATAACGCGCTCAGCCGAAACCTCCTGCGCACGTACCTGCACTCCGGCGACAGCGAGGAGCAGCACTACGTCCGCCACAACACCGTGTACGTCCTCGCCGAGCACCTGGCCTGGCTGGAGGTCCTCCGCCGGGAACAGCGCTTCCTCGATCTTGAGTCGGTGAAGAGCACCAAGGAGCTCTTCACAGCGATCCAGCGGATTCACCATCCCTTGGCGACCGACGCTCTGCCTGGCCCGTTCCGCGTGTTCAGGGGACACCAGCGCGCCATCGGCGAAGTCATGCTCAACCGGGTGGAGTCGCCTGAGGGCGCTGTGACAGAGGTGCTGGGATACGCGGCCTTCTGCGACCGCCTCGAAACCGACCCGACGTTCGCGTCCTGGTTCACCCGCCTCCTGGCGGAGGTGGACGACGTGGAAGCCCGAGGCCGGCACGGGAATGAGCGGCTGGTACGCCTACAGAACGAACTCGTCGAGCTCATCGAACTGCTCGATCCCAAGGGTGAATGGCTCCCGTTGGAGCAACGCGAGCGGCTGCCCAGAACTGTCCCGATCCTGCCCACGTCGCGGACACCCAACGGCTGACGTCCGCAGGTCGGCTCGTGACTAGCCGCCCGGCGACCGGGTACGCGCGGTGCATGGGTAGCCACAAGCAGAACAAACACGACAGCGGCGGCGAGTCGGCGCGAGGCCGGCGGCATCCGGGCAGCGGCGCTCCGGGCCGCCAGGGTTCGCCCATGGAGCACTCGCCAGACATGCGGAACCGCCGTACCGCGACCGGCTCCGCCGGCACGGAACGCGACCAGGGCCGATCCACCGTCGCCCGGGAGGGACGGGTACACCGTCAGGGCGGCTCCTGATCTGACACGTCAACGGTGTAGCCGCCCCGCGAGTTCGCGGGGCGGCCACACCGGACGAGTGTTGTTACGCCGTCGCGCAGATGGCGTACGCCGTCTGACCAGTTGCCGGCGTACGCGTCCTCCTCGTACGCACCCGAGGCGACCGACGTCGGGGCGGTCGCGGGACCACCGTTGGGACGGAAGTCGTCCACGATGCCCTCGCCGGTGACCCCGTTCAGCTCGTAGCCGGCGCCGGTCATCACCTTCCCGATCGGGCAGGTCGCGACGATGCTGCGGAGTCGAGGGAGTTGCTGGTGCCCACCGTGGACGCCCGCACCAGGCCGGGCAGCGGGTTGGCGCAAATGGCGTACGCGGTCGCGGACCAGTTCAGGGCGGTGGCGTCCGACTCGTAGGCGCCGACGGTGACCGAGGTCGGCGCCGCGGCGATGCCTCCGTTGGGGCGGAAGTCGTCGACGACACCCTCGCCGGCTCGGCACGCTCATGCTCGCCAACGCCAACGCCAACGCCAACGCCAACGCCAACACCGGCCACGACCCGGCCAACCCGCTGCGGGTGCAGACCGTGCACGACGAGGAGCGGCGCCGCATGAAGATCATCATCCTCGGCGACCCCGCCGCCACCGCCGAGCTGCTGCACCTCCTCGACGCCGTCCTCAACGCCGACAACGGCCTACTCGACCGGGAGGTCCAGATGCCTGACGAGCTGCAGGAACGCGCCGGAGTGCAGGTGCTGGTCTGTGACCCGGCCGGCCCGCCGGTCGCCACCGAGCAGGACGCGCTGGACCTCATCGGCGCGGCCTTCCTCGGCGCCCAGGTGGTGGCCGTACCGGCCAACCGGCTCGACGAGCGCTTCTTCTCGCTGGGCACCCGCTTCGCCGGCGACGTGATGCAAAAGTTCGTCAACTACCGGCTACGACTGGCCGTGGTCGGCGACATCTCGGCTCACCTGGCGGAGAGCTCGGCGCTGCGCGCCCTGGTACACGAGTCGAACCGGGCCGAGCACATCTGGTTCGTCCCCGACCTCGACGCCCTCGACGCCCGCCTCCACGCCATGTCGAAGCCGCCTCAGCGATCGTCGCCGACGGCCATCTCGACCGCGTCCGGTTCAATGCCTCTGGCCTGCGCCTGCTCGGCCGCCCAACGCAAATACGCCAGCCACTCCTCGGATGACCAGCCGTTTCGGCGACCGACGCCGGCCTCGGCGGGGAGGTGGCTGGCGACCAAGCGATCAAGGATCAGCGGCTGCACACCACCCACCCCGCGCTGGTAGCCGACGAAGTAGAGGACCTTCGTGAACAAGCCCGGCCCCAACCACGGCAGGCGAGCGTGGTTGGTGTCGCGGAAGCGGCGGTACGCCGTGCGCGGCGCTTCCTCGTCCGGCGCTGACGCGGACACCCGGCGCGGTACGCGCCGGCCACGGCGAAGACGTCGCGCCGCCAGACGTCGCCGCTCAATGGGAAGTTGTCAAGCCACGCGTCCGGCGGTAGCGCCGCCCGCCACCGGTCGGGATGGACGGTGATCGAAGCCTGTTCCCCCGGCAACGTCAATTCGCCGGCGATCGTCATGACTGCCTCCTCGAATCGCGGAGCAACCAGCCGCAGGCAGGGATCTCCGTCGCCCGAACGCTATGGCTGGGCACTCCCACACGCTGACCGCTGACGCCATATCGGGGTATCGAGGGGCGTGAACCACCTGGTGTGGTGTCGAACTGGGCGGCCCGGCACCACGGCCCCGACCGGGCTCAGGACTTCGCCGAGCGACCGGGTACGCGCGGTGCATGGGTAGGCACAAGCAGAACAAACACGACAGCGGCGGCGAGTCGGCACGAGGCCGGCGGCATTCGGGCAGCGGCGCTCCGGGCCGCCAGGGCTCGCCCATGGAGCACTCGCCCGACCAACGGCACCGCCGTACCGCGACCGGTCCGGCCGGCACCGAAGGCGACCTGGGCCGGGCCAAGGTCTCGGGCGACGGACGGATCCAGCGCCAGGGCGGCTCCTGAGCCAACCAGTCAACGGTGTAGCCGCCCCGCGATTCGCGGGGCGGTTACACCGGATGAGTATTTGCTACGCCGTCGCGCAGATGGCGTACGCCGTGTCGGACCAGTTGCCGGCGTACGCATCCTCCTCGTACGCACCCGAGGTGGCCGACGTCGGGGCGGTCGCGGGACCACCGTTGGGGCGGAAGTCGTCCACGATGCCCTCGCCGGTGACGCCGTTCAGCTCGTAGCCGGCGCCGGTCAGCACCTTCCCGACCGGGCAGGTCGCGACGACGCTGCGGAAGTCGAGGGAGTTGCTGGCACCCGCCGTGGACGTCCGTACCAGGCCGGGCAGCGGGTTGGCGCAGATGGGGTACGCGGTGGCGGACCAGTTCAGCGCGGTGGCGTCCGACTCGTAGGCGCCGACGTTGACCGAGGTCGGTGCCGCTGCGACCCCACCTTTGGGGCGGAAGTCGTCGACGACGCCCTCACCGGTCACCCCGTTCAGCTCGTAGCCCGTCCCGGTCAGCACCTTCCCGACCGGGCAGGTCGCGGTGGTGCTGTGGAAGTCGGCGGAGTCGCTGACGCTGGTTGTGGAGACCCGCACCAGACCGGGCACCGGGTTGGCGCAGATCGCGTACGCCGTCACCGACCAGTTGCCGGCGAACGCCTCCGTCTCGTAGGCGCCCACGGTGACGGCCGTCGGCGCGGTGGCCGGGCCGCCGTTGGGGCGCAGGTCGTCGACGACGCCCTCACCCGTTCAGCTCGTAGCCAATACCGGTCAGCACCTTCCCGACCGGGCAGGTCGCCGTGGCACTGTGGAAGTCGGCCGTGTTGCTGACGCTGGTCGCGGAGACTCGCACCAGGCCGGGGACCGCAGCGGATGCCGGGCTCGCTGGGGCGATCACCGCTCCGGCCACGACGAGACCGAGCACGAGTACGGATGCTCGGGCACCGAACCGCCGGGATTCCTTCTGAGCACGCATATGTATCTCCCGTCTGAGGCCCGGGTGGCGGCGCACCTGCGGCTATCCGAATCGGACGAACTTTCGCCGACGCCAGGCCGATCGTGATGACGGGTTGACGTTAGGTAGCGGCCTGACCAGGCATTATCTCCAAACCGACTACGTCGCGTAACGGACCTTGTCATCGATCGTTTCGATCGGTCTGAGAGGCGCCCAGGGCGGATTTGAAGAAGGACCGCGCCCGACGGTCCGGGGTGCGTCCGTCGAAGCTCACGGGACACCTTTGATTGCCCGCGCTCTATAGCCTGGGGTTCGAATCGTGCTTGGTTCGGCTCGGGAGGCCGCGTGACCATGGAATCCGCCGGCCCATCGGCAACCGTTGACGCGTCGGAGTTCGTGATCGGGCTGGCCCGGCAGGTGAGCGGGCGGCTGGCCCCGGAGGAGTCGGGTGTCTTCGACGAGGTCGCCGCGGTGTGGCGGGCCGGGGCGGCGCAGGGACGCGCGCCGGGCGGCTCGATCGGCTTCGGCATCGAAGAGGCGCTGGTGAGCGCGATCGTCATCGAGGTGGTAGCCACCTCGGTCAGGGAGGTCTTGGGTCTCGGGGCCGGTGCCGCCAGGTCGCGGTGGCGGCGGTGGCGAGCGCCTGGCCGCCGTGGCGTGTCGGGCCGCGAGCTGGCCGGTGCCACGCTGCCAATGATCGACGGCCGGATCGTCGTGACGGCGGCCCAGGTGGCACGGCTACGGGAGGTGTCGCGGCGGCACGCGACGGCCCTCGGGCTGGACGAGTCCGCCGCCGACCTCCTCGCCGACGCCCTCGTCGGTGCCATCCACCTGCCGGAGGCCTCGCCGAATGACGGCCGCCCCTGACGGCCGGCCGCAGCCACTGCTGTGGCTGTACGGCCTGATCGCTGTCTCCCTGGCCAGCGTCGGCGTGGCGATCGGCAACCTGTTCTTCGACGGTCCCCTGTCCCGCGTGCTGCCGGACCGAATCATCCGCGAGCGGTGCGAGGCGTTGCACCGGGAGTCGGCCGACGCACTGAGCACCTGTATGGCGGAGCAGCTCAGACTTCGGGGGTGGGTGGTAGCTGGCGCCGCGCTCTTCCTGCTCGCGGGGACGCTGGCCCTGGCCGTCGCCGTGCCGTGGCGCGACCTGCGCCGACTGGGCCGGTTCGGCCGGCTCGACTCGCCGACGGCTCAGGAGCGGTTCGCCGACCTGTGCCAGCGGCACGGCCTGTCCGGGCGGCGCGTCCCTCGGCTGTGGGTGGCCGGGCCGGCGGTGCGGCACGCGTTCACCACGGCCCTGCCCGGCCGGCGGCCCACCATCGTGGTCCCGGCGCGCCTGGCACTCGACCCCGGCGACCGGTTCGACGCCGTCGTCACGCACGAGATCGCGCACGTGCTGGCCCGCGACGTCAGCTGGGTCTCGGCGGTACGGGGACCGGCGTGGCTCTTCGTTCCCGTCTTCGCGCTGGCGAGCGTACCCATGGTCGGTCGGGTCGGGGCGCGGCCGAGGGTGATCGCGGCGCCGGTCGGGATCACCCTGCTGGCCGCGGCCGTGACGGTGCTCGCGGCCGCGCTGCTGCGGTTGCGCGAGTTCGAGGCCGACCGCTACGCCGCCAGCGCGGGTGCGGAGCCCGGCCTGGTGGCGTTGTTCGCGAAGGCAACGCCGCCGCGCACCAGGCCATCGTCCTGGGCCCGCCGGGTCCTGACTCGGCACCCGGCCCCGGCGGACCGGGCACTCTCGCTGCGGCACGCCGCCCGCGCCTGGGAGGGCGGGCTCGTGCAGGCGGTCGCGGTCGGCTTCGTGGCCAGCACCGCCGTGTCCACCATCGTCCTGCTGGCCAGCTTCTTCGACCTGGACCTGTACTCGATGGGTGGCACCGCCATCCCGGCGGTGACAGGTGCCGCAGTGCTCGCCCTGCTGTTCCCCTCGCTGGTGCGCCGGGCGCGCGTCCTGCTCCCGCACCCGCAATGGTGGCGGCCGGTCGTGGGCACCGGTGCCGGGATCGTGCTCGGTACGCTGGTCGTTGCGGTCGTGTTCCTGGCGGAACAGCCCCTCTACCCCCTGGTCTGGCCGGGCAGCTTCGCCCGTAGCGCGCTCGCCGTGGCCGTGTTCGCACTGGTCGCCGCCGGTGTGGTCGCGCTGGCCGTCAGCGTCGCGGAGTTGGCGGCACGGACTGACCGACCCGTCGTCACCCGCCTTGCGGTCGGCGCGACCGGTCTGGCCGCGGTCGCCGGCCTGTGGCCGGTCGGAGGGATCGCCGGTCTCCTGCACAACACTGACGACCTGCGGTTCTTCCTCGCCTACGGGCTGGGCCGGTTCGCCTGGCCAGCGCTCACGCTCGGGCTGCTGCCGGCCTACGCGCTGCTGTCCCTGTGGCGGGCTCCGCACCGTCGCCTGCCCTGGCTGGTGGCACTCGTCGCGGCGGCGGTCGCCGGCACCGCGGCGATCCTGTTGCGTCCCGCGACGTCCGAGCTGACCGACCAGTTGCGGGCGCAGCAGCAGCGGTGGTGGATCTGCACCGCCGCCGGCATTGTGGTGCTCGTCGTGGTCGCACTGGCCACTCCATGGCCCGATGGCTGGGCTCGAGGCGTGCTCGCCGCGACCGCGACCACCGCCTTCGCCACCGGGGCGCACTACGGGTACGGGTGGCTGTCCGACCGCCCCACCGAACCAGATCTGTTCGCCTCGGACGTCGCGGTCGCGCCGATCTGGCTCGGCTGCGCCACGGTGCTGCTCGCGGCGGTGCTCGTACCCCTGACCAGCCGCCACCACGAATTCACGCCGCCGGTGTGGTCACGCTGGCTGGCCCCGGCGGGCGCGACGGTGCTGACCGCCGCTGTCGCGCTGGCCCTCATCGGCGTCGGCGTGCCCGGCGGCGTCGCCATGAACGCCCAGCAGCTCCAGCTCGCGTCTGACGCCGAGCGGTACGCGGGGGTCCGGCACGCCCTGACCCCGCAACAGGCCGACCGAGTGGCCCAGTCCAGCGTGCTGGTGATCCCCAGGCAGAACTGGGAAGTCACCGATTTCGGCCCCGCCGGCGGAGGCATCGTCTCACCGGAGACGACCGTCTCCAACCCGGCCTGCGAGCCGCTGGTCAGGGAGAGCTTCCTGGCCCCCGGTAAGCCACACCTGCGAACCACAGGTATACGCGCCTACACCAGCGACACCGTCGACGGCGCGCCCACGTACACCGACGTGACCGTCACCGTGTACTCGTACGACGCCGCTGTGGGCGAGACTGTGCTGATCGCCGCCCGCGACGCCCTGCGGGCGTGCCCGTCGTTCAGCCTGAGCGTGTCGTCGGTGTCGATCGACTACCAGACCCGGGACGCCCAGCCGCCCCCGATCGGCGAGCTGGGCTGGCGGTACGACTGCACGATGAGCGCCACGGTCGCCGGCCAGGCGCTCACCGGCAGCAACGCCTACGTGGTGCTGGTCGCCGGGTACACGCTCATCACGGTGCACATGGCCGCATTCGGGGAACCGCTGAACGAGGAGCTACTCCAGTTGGTCCTGGCGACCACCGAACACACCTTGCTGCACCTGAATTGACGGCCAGAGCGCAGTCGAACGCGGACCTCTGGCCGTCTGCTTCGGGAGACGGGCAGATGAACCATCGCGCGCCGGCGGTTCAGCTTGATCATCTCGCCCGTTCACCCCGGCATGATCGGCTGACCAGGAAACTTTCGCTGGTCCGGCCTTCGTCGGGTCCGCTCGAACCGCCGAGCGCAAGGCTCGGGACTTCCTTAGGAAAGGAGCGACGATGAGGTCATCGAAGCTCGTACGCCCGAGTCTGGCGCTGGTGCTCGCCGCTGGGCTGAGCACACTCGTGGCGCCCACCGGTACCGCGCAGGCCGCGATCACGACGCCGGCGGCGTCCACAGCGGACTCCGCGATCACCGTCACCTCGACCGAGCAACTCGCGCCGGGCGTGACGTACGACTCGTTCCAGGTGGCGACGCCACGCGGCGTCACCGTCGGCTACCTGCTAACCGCGGACCTGCACAAGAACAAGGTCTCGGTGGACCTGCTGCATCCCGACGCCGTCGCGCAGCGGAAGGTCGTCTCGGCGATGACGAACGAGCAGGGTGCTGTCGCCGGCGTGAACGGCGACTTCTTCAACATCAGCGAGACGCACGCCGGGGTCGCACCGACCGGCTCCGCCTCGGGTCCGGAGATCGCGGACGGCGAGGACCTGAAGTTCGCCGTACCGAACAAGCAGCGCTTCGGCCCCGGGCTCGCCCTCGGCACCTCGACCCGCGACGTGTTCGGTGTGGGGGTGAACGGCAAAGCGCGCGTTGACACCCTGAGCCTGGCCGGCGAGGTGCGCAGCGCCAAGGGCACGATCACCCTCGATGGCCTCAACCAGTACGCGCTGCCAGTCGGCGGCGTCGGCCTCTTCACCGCCGACTGGGGCACCGCCTCCCGGGTCCGCTCGACCTGCGGCAGCGACACCAGCCGCGACGCCCCGTGCAGCAGCCACACCTACGAGGTGACCGTCCGCCGCGGCGTGGTGACCTCGGTCGGTCAGACGCCCGGCGCGGGTGAGATTCCCAGCGACACCCAGGTGCTCGTCGGCCGGGAGGACGGCGCGGACCAGCTCGACGACCTCGTCGTCGGCGACCGGGTGAATGTGGACGAGAAGCTCGTCTCCGTCGGCAAGCCGAGGCTGACGTTCGCGGTCGGCGGCGCCCCGATCCTGCGCGACGGCGCGCCGCTGGCCGGCCTGGACACCAAGACCGCCGCGGTACGTAGCTCCGCGGGCGCGAGCGCCGACGGCAGGACCGTGTACCTCGTCGCGCTGGCCGGCCGCGCGCCCGCCAGCGCGGGCTTCACCATCGCCGAACTGGCCGACCTGATGCGTTCGCTCGGTGCGCACGACGCGGTGAACCTGGACGGCGGCGGCTCGACCACGGTCGCCGTCCGGGAGCCGGGCCAGGCCGCGGCCACCGCCCGCAACAACCCGTCCGACGGTACGGAGCGCGCGGTCGCCAACGGCATCGGCATCTTCGTCGACCGCCACTGACCGGGCGATCAGTTAAGGGAAGCGCCCCGGCTGATGCGGGGCGCTTCTCCGATACATACGCCGCTCAGCCGGATGCCCGATTTCCGCGACCTGCCCGGCCGGCTGCACGATGACTAGCCCCCGGGACGGCCTTTGCGCGACACGTTATCGGCGGACATGATCGAAAGAATCACCGTTCTATCGGCACCCCTGGCATGAATGTCAGCGATCAACGGCGGCGTGAATCCGCTCATTCTGCTGCCCGTCGCGTTTCCGCCTGAGGCCGGTCGCGTTCCCGTCAGAGCCGCGCGCACCCTGCCCCGACCGCCATCTCCGCTTCTTCGGCTCGACACCCCTGCGGTGCGCCTGCTCCGCCGCCCGGAAGAGTCACTCCGTCGTCCGCACGACCAGCGACACGAATCATCGGCATCGATCAATTCACTCCGGCTGCGCGGCGGGCGCCGGCGGCCGAGTCGCTCCGCGAGGCTGGCCATGGCGGCCTCGAAGTCGACCAGGTCCGCGGAATGGAAGCGGCGGAAGAACCAGTTCGGATCAATGCCTGGCATTGCCGGCGATGGACAGTCAATCGAAGGTCGCGGAGGTCAGGTTCTCCTGAACGACGTGCGAACATCCCTCCACCCGGCAGGTGTCCTCCAGAAGTGACCGGATGGCCGGGGTCACTCTGAGGTTCTGGGCGAACCCCACCATGTCTGCGTAGAGCTGGCTGTGCGTGCGCTCATACCGGCGGCGCTTGGGTATGGCGGTGAGGAAGCCGGCCCGCACCGCACCGCTGAGCACGGAAGCCGGATCAACGATGCGCCGTCCCGACAGCAGGCCCTTCTCGTCGAGCGAGTCACGACGATAGTGGCCGTCCGGCCTTACGAACTTCAGGAACAGGAACCGCAGTTGAAGGGCGGTGGGGCAGGGACCGACGAAGGGGTGCTCCCGGCGCCCGTCCGCGCCCAGCAACTTGACGAAGTCCGCGACGTCCTCGATGGCGGTGCGCGAGTCGATCTCCACGGAGACGAAGCCGGTGAGGTGCCCGAAGTCGGCCTCGGCGAGGGTGGGCAGGCAGGCGTCGAATCGCGTGCCGTGCAACGTCGCGTCGGACAGGTCGCAGCCGGTCATGACGCAGTTGTTGAAGCGTGTCGACTCCAGATTCGCTCCGCGGAAGCTGACGCCGGCCAGCGACAGGCCCGCGAAGGTGAGCCCGGAAAGGTCCTGGCGTTCCAGCGGAGCGTGGATCAGCAGCCGGGCGCAGTCGGGGAGCCCGAGGAGCACCTGGAGGATGTTGCGGAAGGCCGTGGGGGTCGCGGTGGCGCTGGACAGCCGGGTGAGCAACTCCTCGCCGGCGGCGAGTTCCCTGATCCGGGCGCAGAGCACCCGGAGGGCGAAGGAGTCGGGTGGGAACGGGCGACAGTCCAACAGCTGCGCGAACCGTACCGGATTGACGGCGAAATACTGGGCGGCACGGATTCCGATCTGGTGCTCGAAGATCACATCTTGCGCGAAGCGCACCCGCTGCCGCTCCGAGGCGGCACGGAAGACCGGTAGGCGGCAGATGGCCGCGGTGCACCGTTCGCGCTCGGGATCGGACAGGTCCGAGGGAATCACGAACTCGGCGAGCTGGCCGATCTCGTCGATCGGCACACCGCGGTTGTCGTTCTCCAACTCGACGACGGCGACGTGACTGATGACGTCGAGCAGGTCGTGCCGGGAGACGACGTTCTCCTGCAACTGCTCCTTCTTGTACTCGCGATCCATGATCGCGTCGACGGCGTCATGAACCAGATCCATCTCCGAGTAGTCGTTCGGTATCCCGTCGGTCTTGCCCTCGTCGACGCGCTCGGCGAGCAGCTCGGCGTAGTACGGGGTGCCGCAGAGCTTCATCAGCTGCGGCTTGGCGTCGAGGATCGAGAGGAGCTCGCGGTCCTTGTCCTGCAGGCGGATGCGCGCGAAGGTGGTGATCGACTCGGGTCGCCACGGCAGCAGGCGGAACTCCTCGACGTACTCGTGGGCCACCGTGAGGAAGTCCCGCAGTGCTTGGTTGGAACTCAGCAGCGAATCCCGGACGCAGAGCAGGATGCGCGGTGTCGTCGGGTTGTCGGGTCGGGCGACGATCTCGTGGATGTACTCGAAGAAGCCCGGGTCCTGGGCGATGACCTCGTCCAGCCCGTCCAGCAGCCAGCTCGCGAACCCCCGCGTGAGCATCCACTGGAACGTCGGCTGCTTGACCGGCCGCGCGACCTCGGTCTGCAGGAACGCGTCGACCATGGGGCCCAGCGCGGGCGCACTCGCCAGCGCGGCATAGTCCGGCAGGAGCGGCAGCGGCCGGTAGGCCCGCCGTAGCTGCTTCTTCGCCTTCTGGAAGTTGGTGTACAGCGTCGCGAACAGCGACTCGAACAGGACGCTCTTGCCGTACCCCGCCGGCGCGGTTACCAGCACGATCGGGCGGTCCCAGCCGCCCGGGCTGTCGAAACGGCGAGCCAGCTCGGTGAGCAGGTCGCTGCCCACCACTCCGGTGCCCACCGCCTCGAAGGGTTGCGGGGTACGCCGCCGCTCCGCCGTCTCCCCGTCGCGACGGAGCTGCTGCGCGGCCGTTCCCGCCAGGGCCGACACCGACGTGTCGTCCCACTTGAACCGGGCGTCGAAGAACTGGATCGGGACCCGGATGTCGACGTTGTACTCGTGCTTGGCGAGTCTCCGGAAGTCCGTCGACAGCCCCTGGGTGGACTCCACCAGCAGGAACTTCGCGCCGGGAGTGCGCGCCTCCTCCGCGAAGCGTTGCAGGAGGGTCGCCTCGCGGCGATTCAGCTCCTCGGCGTCCGGGGCGGCCGGGCACCACACCGTCATGTGCTCGCTGTTGTCCGCGTACGCTGCCCGCCTCGCTCGGACAACTTCACCCCGCAATTCCCCGGGAACCGACCAGCCTTCCGACTCCAGGAAAGTGACAGCCTCGTCGTACAGCGTCATGAACCATCCTCCATCAGGAATCGAAAGGGTTCCCACCGGTCCGGCCGGCCAACGACGTGCAGGTAGGCGCAGGCCCGGCTGACCGCGATGTAGCTGGTCGTCCAGTCCTCCTCGCCGTCATCGGCGTAGACCACGGCCGGGGCCTCGCATCCGTGGAACTGCTGCACCGTGCAGACCGCCAGCTCGTCGCCGCGGAGCCCACTCCTCGTCCGCACGCCCCGGTCCGCCAGCGTCCGGCGGATCGCGGCCTGGTTCGCCGTCGTCGACGTCAGCAGCACCAGCTGGGAGGCCGGCAGGTCCTTCAGGATCTCGAGGACGGCGTCCGCGCACGCCGACGGGAGATCCGCGGAACCGCCGCTGAGGCGCGGCGGCCGCCCAGCGGGACCGGTGACGGGCGTGTGCGCTCCCGAGATCCGTGCGACGAGCTTCGCGATCGGCAGGACGTTGCGGCAGTTCTCGGTCAGCCAGAACTCGTTGAACGACCCGTCGGGCCGTGGGCGCCACGTCCCGGAGGAGTCCCGCTGGTACGGGTCGGCGAACAGCACCACCGAACCGTCGGGGCGGACGAGTTCCCGCAGGGCGTCCAGGAGGTCCTCGTCATGACTCTGCGCCTCGTCGACGATGAGGCAGTCCAGCGGCTTGCCGTACGCCTCGGCGAGGGCCAGCACGGTGACCCAAAGCTGCTCACCCTCGTACTCGCGCAGGCGATCGGCGCCGTAGAGGTCGCACAGCACGTCCTCCGGGTCGCCGGAGCTGACGCCTTCCACCCGCAACCTACGCCGGATCTCCAGGCGCAGGTTGCGCTGCTGTCCGATCACTGCGACCCGCAGCCCCCTGGCCGCCAACTCGCGCGCCCGCTCCTGAGCGAGGACCGTCTTACCCGTGCCGGCCGCGCCGAGCACCAGTGAGGCGCGCTTCTTGGAGGTGCCCTCCAGCACCTCCAGTTGGCGACCGGTCAGGCGGATCTGGCGCTGGGTCAGGCGTGCGAGATCGTCCGACGCCAGATCGACGTCGTACCGGAGGGTGCGGGCGACGACGGCGGTCGGCGCGATCGCCGCCAAGGCCTTCTCGAAGTCCGACTGGCTGGCCCAGCCATGCTGGTCCCAGTGGGCCATGACGCGTTCCAATAGCATCTGCGCGTGCTCCAACGCCGCCGCGGTCAGCACGATCGTGTCCGGCGCGTGCGGACCGAGATTGCCCGAGGGCCGGCCGTCGGCGAACACCACACAGTGCCCGGCCGGGACGTGCCGGATGCCGGCGGCTTCGCGCAGCCACCCGGCCAGGGCGTATTTGTTCCGAACGGCCTGGTCGAACGGGTCGGCGTTCAGCGGCACGTCGCCGCCGCGGCGCTGGGCGAACCACTGCCGCCCCGCGACCCGGTAGGAACCGTCCTTGACCTCCATGATCAGCAGGCCGCGCCCCGGGTGGAGCAGGACGAAGTCCGCTTCGCCCATCCGCCACCTCGTCCGACCCGGGTCGAAGAACGCGAGGCTGTGCAGCACGAACCACGAGTCGTTGAGAGACCGGAGCTTGTCGAAGACCGCCCGTTCCCCACGAGTGGCGTTCGGTCGCAGGTGCTTGGGATAGAAGCGCGCCACAGTCCGCCTCCCCGACACGGGCCGTGCGACGACTGTGGTGACGACCCAGTAATCCACATTGTCTGCTCGCTCGCGGACTGTCGCGCTCCACCGGACTTGCGGTCTTCTATGGATGATCGGTCATCTGGAGGTCACGTACCGCGAACCGAACGCCCCCGGCGACGTCGCACAAGTGATGAACATCGTGGCCGAACGGATGAAGAAGCAGCGGGGAGACACGGAGGCAGAATTCGGAAATCAATCGCGCCTCGATGAGCTCACGGAGGAGCCGCAGATGGCCGTCGGAAACAAAGGTGTCCTGCTGGTCGACTGGGACAACCTGGCCGGCGCGATCATCGGCCGCGGCCATGTGGTGGAGCGAG
This sequence comes from Micromonospora sp. NPDC005206, assembly GCF_040608175.1. Classification (NCBI taxonomy): domain Bacteria; kingdom Bacillati; phylum Actinomycetota; class Actinomycetes; order Micromonosporales; family Micromonosporaceae; genus Micromonospora; species Micromonospora sp. NPDC005206. The sequence goes on along the minus strand of NZ_JBEXHU010000002.1, from coordinate 377,327 downwards.
GCATCGTCGACGCCCTCTGGAACGATGCGACGACCCGGTGCGGCGGCCATCTTCAGTACAAGCACATGGCGGCGACGAAGTTCGACGGAAGCATCTCGACCGCGATGGCCGAGCACCTCATCGACGACGATGTGGTGGGCAGCGCCAAGGAGCAAGCCGACATCCATCTGACCGTGCTGGCGATGGACTACCTCTACCAGGACTGCGGCCAGTTCGTCCTGGTGACCGGCGACCAGGACTTCATCCCGCTGATCCGCCGCCTGCTGCGCGACGGCTGCCGGGTCACCGTCGTCTACGGCGACAAGGACCGGCTCTCCCCCCAGTTCCGCGGCATTCTCACCCTGCCCGGTCTGGACTCCATCTGCATCGACGACATCTACACCCTGAAGAAGCCTCCGCCGGCCACCTGCCGAGCGCTGCTCGGCCTGCTCGAACTGCAGCGTCGCGGCATCATCCTGGGCGGCAAGGAACAGGCCGACCGCACCGCGACCCTGGCCCGCTGGGGCATCCTGGAGAACGAAGACGAGAGTCGGTACTGGGCGCTCATCGAGTCCCTCGGTCACAAGGTGGTCCGTACCGACGCCGCGGTGCGGGCCAAGGAGCAGTTCCTTCCACGCAACGCCACCCGCACCTACCTCGACGTCGGCTCCGGCCGGTTCGGCGACATCATGGCCATCGACTACCTGGTCCGGCGGCTCGCCGCACGACCCAAGGGCCTGACGGTCACGGAGCTGCGTGCCGGCCCCCTACAGGCGGACAACGGTGCCCGGCTACTGCGGGTGCTCGACGCGCTGACCGCCGTGCCGGTCGTTCGCAAGGGCGCGGACGACACGTACGCGGTGACCGTGAACGACCTCGGCCTCGGGTACCTGGAACCGCTGTGGCGGGTCCATGCCGGCCTGACCATGGAGTGCTTCCGGACGCAGAGCCGGACCCTCCCGTTCCGGCGCCTTCCCGGACTACTCAGCGCGACCGGTGTCGGGCAGGGGCCGGAGAAGTTCGCCGCCGGCCTGATCAACAGGGTCATGAAGTACGCGAGCGCGGCAGGCGTCGTGGACGCCGTCGCGGTCGGCGGCGCCCGCCACGCACTGGCCACGAACTCACCGTTCGCCCGTCCGATCGAGGACGCCTATCACGAGCTCTACCGCGCCTTCGTCGGCCGGGCTCCGAGCCCGATACCGGAGAGCGAGATCCTCGAGTTCATGGCGGTCAAGGACCGGACGCGGGCAGAGCCGGTGTTCGGTTACGACTCGCGTGACCGGCACCGGATCCTGCGCATCCTGGCACAGTCCCGGGCCATCACCTGGCGGAGCGAGAAGGTCACGATCCCCCAGACGCGATGGGGCGACGCCGGTTCGTCCTTCGCCTAGGAGCTCCCGTGCCGCGCTGGACGAGGAGGCTGCTGCGCGGCGCCGGCAGATACGGGCTGGCGCTCGCCGGGGCAGTGGCGGTCTGCGCCGCCGGCACCGCCGTAGTGGTGGCCTTCACCTGGCCGACCCAGCAGGCGGCCGCGGTCGCCGGCTCGTTCGCCGCCATCGCGTCAACCATCGGTGTGCTGGCCGCGATCCACCTCTCCCGGCAGGCGTTGTCCCGGACGGACCGGCAGCTCGCGGAAACACGCCGGTCCCTGGTGCTGAGCAGGTATCCGCTCCTGCTGCCGATCCACCAGTCAGTGGCGTTCCCGGACTCCGGCGGGATGCTGGCCCAGCATCCACCGGCCCAGGAGCGCTTCGCGCTGACCTCCGCGCCCGCCCCGGCATACGCGTTCCTCGCGATCGCGAAGGACAGGTTCCTCATGCCGGTGGAGAATGTCGGTGAGGGGCCGGCGCTGCGAATTCGAGGGACGTTGTGGTGTTCCGACGGGCGCAACGGCCCGGTCGCCGGCGTGCCGGTTCTGGGGGTGGGCCGGACCGGTGTGATGGCGGCCGTGATCCGGGCCGATGGACGGCCGCTGCCGGAGGCGCTCCGTTCGATGACGGCACGGGACGCTGGGCCGAGCATCGCCTACTGGCTTGATCTCGAGTATGTCGACGTCTTCGCGAACCCTCGTCGGACAACGGCGCTCTTCGACCCGCGAGGGCTCGGCGCCTGGCACTACGTGCAGGGGCACGAGCCGGGGACGCTCTGACCGCGCCCGGACGCGATCAAGCGAAGGCCGTCGGACATGCTGGAAAAGTGAAAGCCCCAGCACGAAGGCTGGGGCCGGGTATTGAGACGGATCGGACAATGACTACGTTTCAGCTCATCATCGCCAGCCACCATCTCCCCTATGAGTAGAGGTTACGGACACGCTCCGCCAGCGTCAACTCGGCTACCCGTCCGTGTCCGTACTCCGATCGGCTCACGGCGAGCCGCGACTTGACGGTCGCCGCCAGTGCATCCGGCCATGACTCCGTCGACGGGTGGGCGTGCGCAGCAGGGCATCCGAGCGCATCTAGTACGCCTCGTCGACGATCGCCCACGGCCAGCAGCCCTCGGCGATGGTGGCCCACTTCGCGGCCGTACCGATGATGACGGCCGGACCGACGAGGTAGGCGGAACCACCAACCCCGTCAGCATCGACCACCTCCCCGACCGGCTGCCGCCCGGCCCCAGCGGTCCCGCCACCATACGAGCCCGGGTGCGGGCCGCTGGCACACGCCACCAGCCCGCACCCTCCCCTCGATCAGCCGGCGCGCTCCCCCACCCGGTAGGCGACCAGGCGTCAGCGGCGGCGATCAGTGCCCGCTGCGGTACCGGCCCTCCATGTAGACGAGCGCGTCGCCGACGGCGCGCTCCGCCCCGCTCGGGTGGTTGACCAGCACGCCCTCGGCGGCCATCGCGGTGGAGCCGCCGCCGTCGAGGTTCACGGCGTCGTACATGCCGAGCGCCTCTGCGACGGCTGCCGTCTCGTCCAGCGTGGTGCCGACGCTGGTGGTCTGGCGGCCGTCGATGGTGGCGAGCACGATCTTCCCGTCCCGCGTGGTGCCGGCGATGGTACGGGGGTTGCGGGCGAAGAAGCTGTCACCGGGGGCGCCGTCAGGTACGACGATTTGGCCGTTGGCGGTCAGCCGGTAGCGGCCGTTCACGCCGAACAGGCCGGGGCGCACCGGGAACCTCTCGCCGTCCTGGTCGACGAGGGTCGAGGTCCGCTGCAGGCAGCCCCGCGCGGCCACCGCCAGCAGGGTGACCGTCTCCTGCCCGGTGGCCTGGAGCGAGGTCTGGCCGGCCGCCAGGGCGGTGCCCCGGGTGGTCGCGGTACGCACCACGCAACCGAGCCGGTTGAGCACGACCTCCACGCCGGCGCCGGACGGGGTGGCCGCCGCGAACTCCGGAGTGAACTGCGTGACGTCACCGGCGACCGTGCACTGCGTCTGGTCGGCGAGGGCGGCGCACCCGGCCGGGACGACCGGCGGGTGGTTGATGAACTCCAGCGGCAGGGTGGCCCCGGTCTGCCGGTTCCGTACGCTGCCCGACCAGCTCAGCTTTCCGGCTGCGGCCCGGTTGGTGTTGGCGTCGACGACGAAATTGACCTCGGCCGGGTCGGTGGTGGGCTCGCTGAGCAGCTTCCCGCCGAACAGGCCCAGCCCCACCGGGTCACCCGGGTACTGCTGGCTGGCGGTGAAGGTGAAGAAGGAGGCGTTGACGCCGGCCAGGGCACTGGATGCGCGTACCAGGTCGGTGGTCTTCTCGACCTGGCTCAGGTTCGGGCCGTACGTCGCCTTCAGGTGGCCCCGCGCGCGGCGCGGGTCGATGGTCAGGACGTTGACCACCCACGGGCCCCGCGTGGTGGTGTTGATCTGGTCGGCCGGCGCCGGCTCGGTGCCCCGCACGATCCGGGTCAGGGTGACGCCGGAGGCCAGGGTGCTGCTGGTGCGGACCTCGGTCAGGTCGGCGTCGCCGATCGGCAGGGTGCTGGCGGCGGCCTCGGCCCGGGCTCCCGGAACGACACCGAGAGTGACCGCGGCCAGCGCGGCGGCGGCGAGCGCCCCGGCGCGGCGGAAGCCGGCGAGGCCAGAGTGGGAAACAGTCATGCCCTGACCCTCGCGACGGTACGGAACGAGCTACCCGACATCACCTGACACCCGGGCAAACTGTTGGTGTAGAGGATCGGCAACTGCTGACCAGTTGCTGAAAAGAAGCTTCACCGCCGTGGGCACCCAGGCGGCAACCTGTTCGACCAGGGCGCGCAGCGGCGCAAGGCCGGTGCCACCGGCGACGAGCAGCAGATCGTTCGTGCGCGTTGGGTCGCGGCGCAGGCCGGTGTTGCCCGGTGGGCCGAACCAGAGCAGCTCGCCGGGGCCACTGTCGCAGCCCGTCTTCCATCCCCGCATTCGGCCCGGCAGGTCATCGCCTCCCTCTCCAGCCGGGCCATTTCGTCGGCGACTTCGCTCAGCTAGGCGTTCGCGTCGACGGCGTCGCGGCCACATCCAGAGTGTGGCTCGGTGGCGGCTGGCCGGCGGGTGTTCCCTGCTGCGGTACACAGGTCACCAGGTTTCTGAGATGAGCGAACTCATGTGGCGCGAGATTCGCGACGGCCGCGAACTCCTCCACGCTGCCGAACCCGCGGCGCACCCGCCGTTCGGCCACCACCCGCTGCGCACGCTCAGGGTCAAAGTGAGCAAGAGCGGCGAGCTGTTCGAACGTCGCCCCGTTGACATCCACGGCCTCTGGGGGCCCCGCCATTGGCGCCGAGGGCGGTTGCGGCGCCGGTAGCGGCGACGGCTGAGTGGGCGCGGGCACCGCCGCGGTCCCGTTGCCGGAGTAGGCGCCGGGCTGCGGCATCATCTCGGCGACGGCGGGCGGCGCGGCTGTGGGCAGGGACGGTGGCCCTGCCTGAGACGGTGGGTACGGACTGCCGGGCCAGGTGGGCGGCGGCGCCTGGGGCCGGGCGTACCAAGGAACGTGGCCGGCCCGCCAACGCAGCCACGACGAGTTGATCAGGAATCCGTGCACGATGCTCGCCACCCACATCGCCAGGAGCACGGCCGCTGCCACATCCTTTAGAGCGCTTGTCTCGTCCGACTCGCCGACAGTGGCGAAGGACGTCCAACCGATCACCAGGTAGACAATGCCGGCAATCCACCAGGCCGGGCGCCGGGCGCGCAGGCCGATGTAGAGGAATCCGGCCCCAGCGAGGAAGCCGCAGCCGGCGACGGGCAGCAGCAGCCAGAGGCTGTGCCGGATCCGCCAGTCGAGGTTTGCTGCCGGATTCGGGGGGACCGGTGGAGGCTGCCAGCCTCCGTTAGACACGCTCGACATCTCGCTCCTCCTGCAGGCACTGCACGTTCACGTTCGTCCTCGTGTCTCGACCGTCCAGCGGGCCCTGGACCGCCGTCACGGCGGCTACGGCCAACGGCAGGAGTATCAGCGAGATGCTCAACGCGCCCCCTCGATCATGCCGCCCTCCCAGGGCGTGATGATCTTCCACCAGGGCAGGCAGCGACGCATCGTCGGGGCGGATAGCGCTAGGTGAACGGAACGGTGGCTCGGGACAGCCAGCCGGTTCGATCTTGACGTTGCCGGCGCCCCAATCGAAAGATTGGATCTTGTGACCGGCCACCCGTCTCTGTAGGCTCGCCCGCCGCGGCGTCAAACTGAAGGGAGCATCCTGAGCGCTCCCGGCAGATCGGGCCGCAGCGGAAGACTCGTTGCCTATGACCGTACTGATCGCGCTCGTCTATAGACCCGGCCGGTCGCCCCCGGCGCCGAAAGGTTGAGCGGGCAAGCATGCACTCGACCGAGCGACAAAGCCGTTGACCGACCGTACGGTCAAGGGATCTTGATCGGACTCGCCGCGCCGACCTCAGCGTCCTCGGCGCCGCGCGAGATGGGCCGATTTGTCGTAGCGAGTTGCTGCGGTGTGCGCAATGTCAGCGGGAGGGCCAAAATGTATGCGGTCTCGGAAGAGTTGAGTCGCGAGCAAAAGTACTTCGACGCGGCTTGGGACCACCGGGAGCGCATGCGCACGACTCTGGGTCTGGCCGCAGGCGCTGCTGCCAATAGCGGCGCCGCCGCGAGGATCAGGCAGGACACTCAAGCGCGGCTGGACCGCATAGGCGGATCGGACGATCCCGTCGCCTTCGGCCGGATGGATTACGAGGACGGCGAGGTCTTCTACATCGGCCATCACGCGATCTTTGATGACCACGCTGAGCTGCTCGTCATGAACTGGCAGGCACCTGCCGCCGCCCGCTACTACGAGGCGAGTCACGCCGACCCGTTTGGGCTGCGCCTCAAGCGCAATTTCGAGTGCTCGAGCAACACGATCACGTCGTTCAGCGACACGGTGTTCGCCCAGTTGGCCGCTGACGTCGCTGAGCTGGAGGCGCACGAGGACGTCGACGACGCGCTGCTCGCAGACCTCAACAGCAACCGCACCGGCACGATGCAGGACATCGTCCGGACAATCCAGGCGGCGCAGTTCGATCTCATCCGCGGCCCGATGGACCAGCTGTTGGTCATTCAGGGCGGGCCGGGCACTGGCAAGACAGCAGTTGCGCTGCACAGAGTCTCGTGGCTGCTGTTCAACAGTCAGGGTCGACTCTCGGCCCAGGATGTGCTCATCATCGGCCCGAGCCCCACCTTCACGCGCTACACCCGCACGGTGCTGCCCAGCCTGGGTGACACGAGCATTGAGCAACGTGACATCAACCAGCTGCATCCACCGGTGAAACGTGGTCGCCAAGAGGATCCCGAAGTTGTGAGGCTGAAGGGCGACGGCAGGATGGCTGGACTTCTGCGGCGAGCTCTCTACGCTCGGGTCGGGCCGCCCGAGGGACAGCATTGGATTGAGGCGCAGATCGAGGGCCGCCCCGTGCCGATTGCCGCCGAGGAGCTCAAGCCCTTGATAACGCGGTGCCGTGCCAGCGCCGGCACATACGCCGAGCGCCGACACCTGTTCCGGGATCTGCTGACCGATCTCGTCTCCCCCCGGGTCCGCGTGAGTCCGCAACGACTACGGACGGCACTCGATCCCGTCATGGACAGGCTCTGGCCGTCGTTCACCGCCGCATCGTTCCTGCGTGAGCTCTACGGCTCGCGCGACCGGCTGATGGGGGCGGCGGGCGACGAATTCACGGCTCGGGAAGTTTCACTGCTGCATCGGCGGCCCGCCGATCGGCTCTCTGAAGAGACGTGGAGCGACGCCGACCTTGCGGTACTCGACGAGGCCGAGCACCTCATCAACAGCGTGGAGATCCGTTTTACGCACGTCGTCGTCGACGAGGCGCAGGATCTCTCGCCCATGCAACTGCGAACCATCGCCCGCAGGTCTGCCAACGGATCCATGACCATCGTCGGGGATATCGCTCAGTCGACCGGCCACTGGGCGCGTGACGACTGGGACGAGGTTCTCGATCACCTGCCTGCCGATCTTCCCCACGTCCGGGAAGAGCTGCGTTACGGCTACCGGGTACCCCGACAGGTCTTCGAGCTTGCGGCCCAACTCCTGCCTCTCGCCGCTCCCACGGTGCAGGCACCGCAAATCGTGCGGGACGGTCCGGCCGAGCCTCTCATCCACCGGGTCGACGGGGACGAGCGTGCGGCTGAGGCCGTCCGCGTCGCGATGGGGCACGCCGCCCACGGTCGATCCGTAGCGATCATCTGCCCCGCTTCCTGCCGCCCGGACACGGAACGAGAGCTGACGGCCAAAGACGTGGCCTGGCGTGCCGCGTCCGCCGGTGAACTCGGCCCAGGAATCAACCTGGTCGGTCCTCAGGAAGCCAAGGGCCTCGAGTTCGACGCGGTCGTCGTCATGGAGCCGGAAGACATCGTCGCCGAGGACGACCGGGGCCACCGCTTGCTGTATGTCGCGCTGACCAGAACCACGCGGTACCTCGACATCGTCTGCGTCGGAGACCCGCTCGCTATGAACGACGACGACCGCGGATCGGGCGAACCGACGACGGGCGGCGCCGACGAACTCCTTGATGCGGGGACCGGAGATGCGGTCGATGCAGAGGAAGTGTCGGAGTTCGAACCCGTCCCATGGGCAGAACTCCTCGAAAAGGCGGCTGGCTTGAACCCGGGCGCAGCCGATGAGTCAGATGCGGCCGAGATTGAGGACGGCCCACACGTTGATCCCCGCGCGGCGGTAAAGCCCTCCCACTCGCCGCCACCACGAGGACACGTCTCCCAGCGGTTCGTCGACCTGGCGGCGGAGGAGGTAGTCACGCTCCTCCGGGAAACCGTCGCGCCGAATCTGTGGAAGTCCGTACTAGCCAGAGCGGGCGAGGTCCTCGGCGCAGAGGGCTGATCCACGGAGATGGATCGGCAAACGGTCGTCTCGCCGGCGATCTGTGACGAGGCTGCTGGCCGACGTCAGGCTGTTGCTCAACCTCGCCGACCGTAGACCGCAAGATTTCAGGCGCGTCAGCCGGTAGCCACTTCGGCGGAGCGGCGCGCGGGGCAACTCGACGGCGGTGGTCCGGTCGGGTTGGTCCTCGGCGTACTCGCGCATGCTTCCCGCCTCGTGGAGCACGCGATAGCGGCCGAACCCATCGACGCTCTGAAGAATCTGGATGACCGGTCCGACTCGACTGGGGTCGGCGTGAATGGCAACGATGTCACCGATGTTGAATCCCATGCTCGCCCCTCGAACTCGCACAAGGCGACTGGCCCTCGATCGCCGCCTCGCCCGATTGCTGAGAGCATAGGCACGCTTCGACATTGTCGACGGCGCCGTTCAGCCGGGTGGAGGTCGATCTGCGCCGAAGGTCGGAGGACGGAGCCGTTCCGGCTTGGGGCAGTCGCTCACGCGCCGCTCCGCTATTCGCCACCGTCCGCGTGACGTGGCTTCGGCACCTGCCGGTTGAAGCGCGGCTTGAGGGCGACGACCAGCGCTTCCTTCGTACCCTCCGGGTTGTCGGTTTCGTGCCAGCGGACCTCGCGCCGGCCCAGCCAGTCGGCAGTGTCGGCGGCCGACGCCGCGTTGTCCGGGGCGTCGAGGAGCTGTCCGACCTGGTCGTGCAGCACCGACGAGTCGCGGTTGCCGGTCAGGTGCTGCCGGAGGCGTTCCCGCAGACCCCGCCTCGTCCGGCCGACGTAGATGACCACCCCGCCGTCGAGGACCACGTGCACGCCTGGGGCGTGGGGAGCGTCCGCGACAGCCTCCATGGTGTACGGCTGGGGTGCCGTGAAGCCGGCCAGCAGGTCGTCGTGCTGGGTGTCTGGCATTTCCGGGACGCTACCGGCGTGGGCCCTCCTCCGTGGCCCCGCACGGGCCGTCGTGGTCGTTGCGGCGTCGGCAGCGGCCGGCGCCGTCGAGCTTGGCGTCACACCGGATTCGGGTACGCAGGAACTGCTGATCCTCTTCGCTGAGGGTGGTCTCGCCGAAGTCGATGGCGGTGACGTGGCCGAGCGAGTCGCGCAGGGCCACGGCGAGGGTGATGGCCTCGTCGAGGCTAGTCAGGGTGGTGGGCAGGTGGATGATCCAACGGGGTGAGGTCATCGCTGCCACCGGCTGTTGCGTGAACCCTGATCTGTGTGGCGGCAGCCGGTGTGCCGGGACTGCCACTGCCTCAGCGCCTGGCGGATGCGTTCGGCCTCGGTGTTTGCCGTGGTCAGCTCGCGGTGCAGGCGTTCGAGTTCGTCGGCTACCCGGTTGAGGTAATCGTGCACCTGGGCGGGGTCGAGGCCGCGCCAGCGGGTGTCGAAGGAGGCGATGCGGGCGTGGTGCGGGTGCAGGCTTTCCCCGGTCACGTAGATCATCGCTGCGGCGCCTCCTGCTCGGCGTGGATCTGCCGGTCGGTGAGGCCGCGCTGGTCGAGGATCCGCCGGGAACGAGCGGTGCAGGCGGCACGGGCGCGGAGCGCGGTCGTTGCGGCATCCCAGGCCATCGAGCCGCAGCTCCGCGGCGTGCACGGTGACCGCCTTGACGGCGAGACCGACGTCTTCAGCGGTGACGAAGGTCGGTGGGGCAGCTTGCCGAGAACCTTGTCGATGGAATCCATGGTTCTCCCTGGTTGTCGCGTTCGGCGCCGAGGCGGGCGGGGACGGCGGCTCGCCGTTCGGGGTACGACGGGATACCGGAGCCCAGCACCCGCCCCGGGCCATGCCCCCAAGCTTCGGCAAGAAGCTGACCAGGAACTACAGCGTCCGAGAGGCCTCGGTGACGCAGAAATGAGGCATCTCCGTACCCGCCTGATCGACGAACTGTTACTACAGTGGCGGCAGACGGAGGGAGATCGGGTCGTGGCCTTGAAGCGACACCTGCTCTGCCAGCGGCGCAAAGCCCTCGGGTACAGCCAGGAGCGCCTGGCCGAGATTCTGGGCGTGGAGCGGTCGACCGTGGTGCGCTGGGAGAACGCCGAGACGGATCCTCAGCCCTGGCATCGAGCCCGCATCGCCTCCGCGTTGGGAGTTACGCTCGAACAGCTCGACGACATGCTCGTCGACGTATCGTTGGCAGTGCATCGAGGGCAGGCCATGGGAGATGAGACTCGCAATCCCGCTTCCGGCGCTGCCCGGCCGGAGCTGCTGAACGGCCTCCGAACCTTCCTGACCAACTACCTGACAGCACCCGCTGGGCCAGCTCAGTCGGTCGTCGAGGTGCGGCGAAGCGTCGGCCGAGTGCACAACCTCTACCAGCGGGCAAGCTACACATCCACTGTCCGCCTGCTACCGGACGTGCTCAGCCAGGCGACGGAGCTGTCGAGCAGGTCCACCGGGATGCATCGCAGCAGCGCTTTCCGGCTGCTCGCCGCCGCGTACATCGCGGCATCAAAGCTGGCGGCCAAGGTGGGCGACGGCGAGACCGCCTTACTGACCGCCGACCGGGCTTCCACGGCGGCGCGGCTCGCCGACGACCAGGCGCTTGCGGCCGTTGCGGCGTACCAGGCGGCCTGCGGTCTCATGCGGCTGCCTGGACGGGCAACCGTGGCCGAGCAGGTCGTGCGGAGCAGCATCGCTCGGCTGACAACCACTGCCCCTCCGAGCGATCCCGACCTGCTCTCCGCTCAGGGGGCATTGCTGCTTCTGGCTGCCGTCATGACGGCCGGACAGGGCAATCCGAAGGAAGCACGTCAGCTCCTGACGCAGGCTGAAGGGCTGGCAACGACGCTGGGCTCTGATAGCAACCGATTGTGGACTGGATTTGGCCCGACGAACGTCGTTATCCACGCAGTCTCCGCTGCAGTTCGGACGGGCAACGCGGACCGGGCACTGGAGATCGGAACGCGGCTCGACACCTCGCGGCTACCGACGGCGTTGGTTGGCCGAAGGGCACAGGTGCACGTCGACCTGGCGGCAGCGACGATGAGGTCGGCCGGCGACAAATCGGCATCGGTGCTGCACCTGCTCGAAGCCGAGCGGATAGCCGCCGAGATGGTCCACGCCAACGTTCAGGCCCGCACGCTCCTGCTGGACCTGCTGACGAAGGAGCGACGAGCGGCGACACCGGGGCTGCGGCCGCTGGCTGAACGGGCTGGACTGCTCGCATGATAGAGCGGGGCGTGCTGTCTCTGGTCGCCTGCGCCGCTCCTCCCGTGCTGCGCATCGGTGAGCTGATCGAGTTGCTACAGAAGGACGGCTGGACTATCTGCCTCACCGCTACGCCGACCGCCGCCACCTGGATCGACAGTAAAGCGCTCGCGCGGCAGACCAGGTATCCGGTCCGGGTCGAGTGGCGGATGCCCGGTGACCCGGAACCTCACCCTCCGGCGACCGCAGTTGCCGTCGTACCGGCCACGTTTAACGTCATCAACAAGTGGGCTCAGGGGATCAACGACACACTCGCGCTCGGCATCCTCAACGAGGCGCTCGGTGCTGACATCCCGGTGTACGCGTTTCCGAACGTCAAGGCACAGCTTGGTGCCCACCCGAGTTATGACCGGCACCTGCGGCTACTTCAGGGGGCCAATGTCATCGTGTCGCCACTGCCCGCCGAGCTGAACTGGCGGATGGTCGCGGACCAACTCCAAGTGCCCGTGTAGCCCCTGCCGACATGTCCGCTGCCTCCTGCCAACGGCGAGGCCCGGACCCGCTTCCTCCAAGAGCTCCCGCTGAACCGCTCGATCCACGCCGAGGCATCCTGACCTTTGCGGCGCTGAGGGCGACGACTGCCGCTATCCTCCCCCGCCGGTGGGGCGCCGCGGTTTCGGCACCTGCCGGTTGAAGCGCGGTTAGAGGGCAAGGACAAGGGCTTCCTTCGTACTCTCCGGGTTGTCGGTCTCCTGCCAGCGGACCTCGCACCGGTCCAGCCAGCCGGCGATGTCCGTGGCTGATGCCACGCCGCCGAGCTTGTCGAGTTCCTGGCCGACCTGCTCGTGCAGTACCGACGACCCGCGGTTGCCGGTCAGGTGCTGCCGCATGCGCTCCGCAGCATTCTCCCGGTCAGGCCGACGTAGATGACCACGCCGCTGCGGAGAACCACGTGCACACCGGGGGCGCGGGGAGCGTCGGCGACGGCTTCCATGGTGCACGGCTGGGCAGCCGCAGGCGCGCTCAGCGGGGATCCCCTGGCCGAGACCACTGCGAGCAGGAACGCGAGAGGATCCTCGATGACGAGCCGATTGGCCTCGGCATGCGCCACGAACAGGGGTGTAAGCCGGCACGCTCGTTGGCATGGTCGCGCCCGTACCACAGAAGGGCGTCTGCGATCGCGCCCTCGCCTGCACTCCGCTGGGCGGGCACGCGGGCCAGCCGGCGGTCTGCTCGCCGGTTGGACCGGTTGCGGCTGTACTGCCGTCGACGGCGGAACCTAATATTCGGCATGACGCGAAGCTCTGCCCTGCTACTGCCCATCTTCGGCACGTCGAACTTGCGTGCACCCCGCGGCCGATGCAGGTTATCGGTCGTCTCCGACTCCGTAGGTAGGGGTCGCGCGAGACAAGGTGTGGGCCGTACGGTCATGAGGTCTATCTGCTTACCAAGGGCTCGCAGCAAGATGGTGGACAGTCTCTCCCTCTCAAGAACAGTGAAGGAAGCGCATGGCAGTCGACGCGTTCGGCATCGAGAAGGAGTTCTTAAAGGATCTGCTGCGGGACGTCGAGGAGGGCGGGGCTCAGCTACCGGAGTTCCAGCGGGGCTGGGTGTGGCCCGATCGCAACATCGCCAGCCTTCTCGCATCAATCTCGCTGGGTTACCCGGTAGGAACTGTCATGATGCTGCGCACTGGGGGCCCGGTCCGGTTCAAGGAACGTCCGGTCGAGGGTGCCACCCCACCGGTCAACCAACGGCCCGAGCGGTTGATCCTCGACGGCCAGCAACGGCTCACCTCGCTCTTCCAGTCGCTCAAGCTCGGCAAGCCCGTACGAACGCAGGATGTCCGTAAGCGGCCAGTTTCCGGGTGGTTCTACATCGACATGAGGGCGGCCTTGGACCCGGATGGCGACCGAGAAGAGGCGATTTACTTCGTCCCCGAGGACCGGGTCGTGCGCAACTTCCGCAAGGAACCAATCCGGGACTACTCAACGCCAGACAAAGAGTACGACGCGCACTTCTTCCCGCTCCACCAGGTCTTCGACCCGGACAACTGGTCCATGGGCTTTCAGGAGTATTGGGACTACGACAGGGAGAAAATTAAGCTCTGGAACGCCTTCCGCAGGGAGGTCGTCAACCACTTCTCGACGTACCAACTGCCCATTATCGAGCTTGGCAAGGCTACGCCGCGTGAGGCCGTCTGCCAGGTCTTCGAAAAGGTGAACACGGGCGGAGTCACGCTGACCGTCTTCGAGCTGCTCACTGCCACCTTCGCCGCCGACGAGTTCGACCTGCGGCGGCACTGGGAGGAGTGCGAGGCCAGCTGGTCAGCACCGGAGTACCGGATCCTTTGGGAAGTATCAAACACGGACTTCCTGCAGGCCATCGCCCTTTTGGCTACGAGAGCACGGCGCGAGGCGGCCGCAGCGAGTGGAGCCGAGGAGGAGCGCCTTCCTCGGGTGGGTTGCAAGCGCACCGACATGCTCGGACTGACGCTCGATGAGTATCGACGCTTCGCTCCGCTGATCGTCAAGGGGCTGGAGGCGACGGCGCGCTTCCTGCACCAGCAGTACCTCTTCGACACGCGGTTCCTTCCCTACGGAACACAGCTAATCCCGCTGTCGGCAATCTTCGCTGTACTTGGCGCAGAGGCGGAGAACGCCAGCGTTCAGCAAAAGATCGGGCGGTGGTACTGGTGCGGAGTCTTCGGCGAACTTTACGGCGGCACCACCGAAACCCGATTCAGCCGGGATCTACCGGAGGTCGTCGCCTGGGTCCGCCGTGGCGCAGAGCAGCCTCGCACCGTCTTCGAAGCGCAGTTCGCCCCGTCGCGCCTGCACACGTTGCGGACCCGCGGCAGCGCGGCGTACAAGGGTATCTATGCCCTCCAGCTCAAAGAGGGAGCGCGCGATTGGCGGACGGGGGCGGCTGCCACGGTCGCCAATTACTTCGACGACGCCGTTGACATTCACCATATTTTCCCGAAACACTGGTGTGACCAGCAGGGAATCGGGGCGAGGGTCTACAACTCCATCATCAACAAGACGCCCTTGACTGCCCGGACCAATCGGGTGATCGGGGGGCGAGCCCCTTCGGACTACCTGTCGCGGTTGAGCAACAGTGCTCAGATCGGGACTGAGGCGCTGGATACTCTTGTCTCAACCCACATGTGCGAGCCGGCGCTCATGCGCGAGGACGACTTCGAGGGGTTCTACGCCGCGCGCAAGAAGGCGCTGCTGGAAAGAATTGCCGGCGCCATGGGCAAGGCCATCGACGAGGACGCGGCCGACTACGGCGAGACACTGGAGCCCGACGACGACACGGAAGACATGTAGCCGGTCCAGCTGGGGGCCGTTCTGATGCGGGGTCGGTTCCGAGGCGAGCGGACACCCGCGAAGGGCGTGTGAAGGCGTTTAGCTGCCCGGCGAGTGGTACCAGCGGACATGCTCTGTTAGCACAGACTGCGCTCGCGCCGTATCGGCAAGACGGAGGCCGAGTGTGGTCCGAGCCAGCTCGGGAGGAAGCATCTCGGCGAACTTCAACTGGTGCAGCGCTTCGTCCGCTACCACGGGTTGTGGCAGCTCATCACCCGCGACGCGGTTGAGCGCCGCGCGCAGACGATCTGGTGAGATGTCTTCCCGAAGCCGGAGCGAATGGTCGTCAAGGTCACCCTCGGGGTCCACAACGTCGGGAAGGGCGGCAGCGAGCGTGGCGTTGGCGCGCTCGCCTGCCCAGGTCCACCACACGGGCACCTCGCTCCCTGATTCGACGACCGTGCCGGCCTTCCAGGCTCGGTGGCCGGCCTCCTCACGAAGCTTGGCGAGCGCTGTGGTCGCCCGCTTCGACAGCCCGGCGTCAGGTGTCGCGCCGAGCAGCACATCACGCTGCGCGCGGCTGAGCTCGAACGACTGGGGCGGCGTCATCCCCTGCCAGAGGCTGCGTCCAGGTATGTCCGTCGGCTCCACGAAGCATCGTCGGCGGGTCCAGTCAATGTGCGTCACACGCCAAGGACGACCCGCGAGAGACAGGACGCGCGGGCCGTTCACCTTCCGCATCAGCATGAGCGGATCGGCTCCGCCGACCTCTTGGCGGCCGTGCAGGACCGTGAACTCAGGTGCGGCGGTGAAGACGGCGAGGAGTTCCATGAAGTTACGTCGCCCGTAGCGACGTTCGGCCTCCGGCCCGATGAAGAGCATGCCCGACGAGTCACGTTCAAGGTGACCGCTTGCCACCAGCCACTCGACGATCTCGCGAGTAGATTCGTCGAAGATCGGGAGGTCACCCCACCACTCCCGCCAAATCGACTCGCCGGTGCGCCCTTCCTGAAGGCAGAGGGCCAGGAGCTGCTGCGCCGCTATATGACGAGGCGCCACCGGTGGAGTGATTGGCTCGACGAAGCCCTCGTTCCAGAGCCGAAGCAGGCCGGTCGCATGCAACAATTTGCTCGCCGACGATGCGAGGAACAACATGTTCCGCTCACTGCCCGCACGGCGTCCGGTTCGACCCAGTCGTTGAAGGAATGACGCCACCGAGCGAGGGGCATCCAGCTGGATGACTCGGTCCAGGTCGCCAACGTCGATGCCGAGTTCCAGCGTGGACGTCGCGACGATCACGCAATCGCGCTCCTCTGCAAAGGCTTGTTCGGCGCGACGCCGTTCATCGCGTGACAACGACGAGTGGGAAACGAACGTCGTCACGGTGCGGGACCGCAACGCTAATGCGAGCTCTTCTGCCCTTCGGCGGGTCTCGCAGAACACCAGCCGCTTCTCTCCGCGGTGAAGCGCGGATATCACCGTAGCTGCGTTCTGCACGTTCCCGACATAGTCAACCTCGATTTCAGCCGAGGATGACGAACCGTCGGCTTCAGGTGCCACGACGACGCCGGCACGGGCCGCAGATCCTGTCCCCTGCAGCCACCTCACAAGGTCACCTGGGTTTCCAACGGTCGCAGACAACCCGATCCGCTGGATGGGACGGTTGGCGAGATGGGAGATCCGTTCCAGCACAGCCAGAAGATGCCATCCCCTGTCGTCACCGGCGAAGGCGTGAACCTCGTCGACGATGACTGCCTGCACGTCGCCGAAGAACTCCCTGGGGTTGACGGACGGCGAGACCAGGAGCGACTCGAGCGACTCGGGCGTGGTGAGCAGGATGTCTGGTCGTTCAACACGCATCGCCCGTCGCTGGGACGCTTTCGTATCGCCGTGCCATACACCTGCGGTGCGACCGACCCACCGGGCGTATCCGTCGATGCGTGGCTGCAGATTGTTGAGAAGTGCTCGCAACGGGCAGACGTATAGCACGGAAAGCCCGCGCCATCCGTACTCGATCATTGACGTGAGCATCGGAAACACTGCGGCTTCCGTCTTGCCGCCAGCAGTCGGTGCCAGCAGCAGCGCATCGCTACCCACGAGCAGCGGCTGCGCCGCAGCTTCCTGGAGCGGCCGCAAGGACGACCAGCCGAGTGTGTTGACGATGTGATGAGCGAGTCCGGGATGCAGCCGGTCGATTGCGGTCACGGCAAATCGAGCTCGATGTCGTCGACGCTGTTTGCGGCCAGGCCAGCCGCGTTCCGCTCGACGTCCGTGAGTTCTGCCGCCCGGAGGGTGAGCTTGTAATCCCGGCGCGGATCGAAAGCCGGGTGCAGCTCGACCCGGTCGAGCACGTCGGCAACGAACTTCTTTAGAAAGACCCGCGGCGCGATGCCGACCTTCCCGCCGAGCTGGCCGGTGACTGAGTCGGCGAGCAGGCCGATGTACGCATCGTCGACGACCTTGACAATGCGGTCGCGCTCGGGAAGGTCGGCAACGAAGAGGTCGCGCACACGGCCGCCCAGCTCACGTAAGCCTGCGGCGGTGAATCCGGGCAGCCGCAGCTGGACCGCTCGAGGGTTGTCGAAGCGCGGGTCGGTCGTGAAGTCGGTGGCGAGACGCTGGGCGAGTGGGGGCAACCGCTGAGCGCCCTGCACTCCATCGAAGAAGGCCGGCGTGGCGGTGATCACCAGGTATAGGCCGGGGAACCGGCCGCTGTCGATTTCGTCGATGAGCTGCCGCAACGCGTTGAGGGCCTTGTCTCGCACGTCCGAGCGCATCCGCTGTAGCGTCTCGACCTCGTCGAGGACTACAAGCAGTCCCGGGTGGCCGCAGTCGCGCAGCACCGTGAGGAGCCCCTGTAGAAACCCGAGCGCGGTGTAGTGGTCCAGCTCCCCTTTGACGCCTGCGGCTCGACGTACACCAGCCGCAACATTCGGTTGGCCGCCGAGCCATGCGGCCAGACCTTCGGCCGTTACAGAGTCACTGGCAGCCGACGCTGCTCGGTAGCCGCGTATGGCGGCGGCGAAGGTTGGGGCATTGCGTCCGATGTCGCCGAGCCGCCGCTCCATGAGCACCCCCACCGCGGCGTCGAGCGCGTCTGCATCCTCTTCTGCTATCTCGCCGCCGGCCAGGACGTCTTCTTCAAGAGTGAAGATCCACGAATCGAGCACGGGGCGCAGGGCCGAGGGTGCAAACTCCTCGGTCGTGAGGTTCTCGACCACGCGACGGTACACCGTTTCCAGCCGGTGCAACGGTGTCTCCGTCTCGGAAATCTGCACCTCGGCTGCGGCCATACCCTGGCGCTTTGCTCGCTCTGCCAGCCAACGGGTGAAGAACGTCTTGCCGGCGCCATATTCACCGCGGACGGCCTTGAAGACGGCGCCGCCGTCGATGGCGGCCGTCCGTTCGGCGTCGACGGCAGCCGTCAAGCGGTCCAGGCCCACGGCGAGGACGTCGAGCCCGCTGCGCGGCACGGTTCCGCGGCGCAGTGCGTCGACAACCTCGCGCCGCCGGCGGGCGCTGATCTCCACGGTCATGATCCCGACGATAGTTGGAACTGGTCGCGGAGCAGCCGCTCGTTCAACACCGCCGTCTTGCCATCGGGGTCGACGTCAAGGACGGGGTACCCCTCGACCTGGAAGAGACGGCGGAGCATCGTCAGCGTCGGTCCGATCCGGTGGGCGGGAATACCCGCCTCCGCACCGAGCGATTCAACGCGTATCCGGCCACCTGGAGCGCGCAGGAGCACGGTGAGTAGTGCGGCCACGCGTTCGTCGGGCAGCGAAGAGCGGCTGGCCTTTTGCCTGGCACGGTAGATATTGCTCGCAAGCAGGGCCGAGACGAGCGGTTGCCCCGCGGTAGCGGCGGGCGTGATCGGCTGAGGCGCCGCCGGCACGATCTCGAAGAGTGCGTCTTGGCTTTCCTTGGTAACTACTGTCGGAGGCGGAACCTCGACCGAGCTGGTGAGCTCGGCGCCACGCCACCAGGCGGGTGCGGCGACCGGAGCGCCTGCCCAGCCGGAGACGGCGTCTTCGTTACCGGCGCTGAGCACCGTAAGTGGGATTACGGCCTCGGCCGGGCTGGCTCCCCCGTGATAACCGGCTTTTCGTGCGGTGTAGCGCAGCGTCTCCCGCCACGGCAGCACGACCTGACCATTGCCAAGCATCACGCGCGACCCGGATATCAGCACCTCGCCGTCGCCCCCCGGTTTGTCAGCGGGACGCCAGCGTGCCGAGGTTGCGCCGAGCTGTGACCGCAGCTCCGCCTCTGTACCTCGGTCAATCACATGGCCGTGGTCGGACAACAGCACGACGACCCGGTCCCGGGCATGTTCGAGCAGATCGCGTACCGCGCGGATGGTGTCGGTGGTCCAGTCGATCGCGCCAGGATCACTGCGATCGAGCGCATCGTCGATGGTGTTGACGACGGCGGCGACCAACTTCGCGGATCTGTCCTGCAAGGCGGCCACGACCGTCGGATCGATGCTCGCGCCCCCACCCGTCCTCAGGTCCGCCTTGTGCAGTAGCCGGACATTGCTTCCAAAAACCGCAGCAAGTCCTGACTTCTCCTCGGTCTGGCCGCCCCGGGCACAGCGGCCGCTGAAGAGGCTGGTCCTGCTGACCTCGGTGACGGTCGGCAGCCCGGCGAGAACGCCGATACGTGGACCACCTCTCGGAGACAGTTCCAGCCAGGTATTCGCGGTAATGGACTCGACAAGCTCCACGCTCGCGGCCACGCTCATGCCGTCCACGACCAGGAGAAGGACGCGCTGGCCAGAGTCGAGGATCGGTTTCACCACGCGGCCGAGTATGTCTTCGACCCGCAGCATCGACCCGGGCGCGGCGTTGGCATGCGTCGCCCCTGCCAATAGACGAGCAAACTGCTCGTCGTGCCGGTTCCGGCGCGCGTTCACCTGTGCGAGCAGCTCCTGGTATGCGGCAGCGACCTCAAGATCGTTGACTCCGGACCACACGTCATGTCGGGCCCGGTCAACCCAACCGTCGTCCAGTGCATGGCGGGCGACCGCGTCAGCGAGCGTGGACGGAGCAGACAGCTCCGGGGTCGCCAGCCAGCGCAGCAGCCGTAAGGCTGACTCGGCGACGATCACGTCGCCGCTCACCGACGCGAGTTGATGCTTCTTGACCACGCGAAGCGCTGCCTCGACGGCGGCTACCGTACTGCTGGTCGGCCGCGGAAGCGCGGTCCGAAGCCGGGCGGCGAGGGCGCGTATCCGGGCCGTCAACGCTCCAGGCAGCAGATCCGACCGCTGGACGAGGCCCGTGGCGTGGATTTCTTTGGCGATCTCCTCGGTACGGCCGAGAATGCGGGTCACGACTTGCTGGTTGTCTCCGGCGTCGACGGCGCGTTCAAGCCATGCCTGGGCAGCCTCGCTCCAGGCAAGCGCGTCGCCGCGACCCGGCTGGATCCCGCCGATCAGGGACTCGAGCCGGACGCGAGCTTCCGTAACGGCGGTCGACACTGGCGTATCGGCGTGCCAGAGCAGCCCGGCGAGGATCCCGAGCGGGATGGCGTCTGTGCCGTGCCCAGCGTCCACAGCAGCCATCGCCCATCGCGCCGGCGCGCCCGCAACGGATGCCAGCCAGTCACGGACGGCTCGACGAATCTGGACCGGAAGACTCGTGTACCGGACCACGTCCACACTGCGAGTCGTCCACTGGAGGATCCCGGCGCTGTCGAGATCCTTGAGGTCGACGGCGAGGAGCCGGGCGGCAAGGCTCCGCATCGCATGGTCGCGGGTCAAGACCGCACCGGACACCGGTGGCCATCCCTCGGCCGGCGCTTGTTCGACCAGCGCGTCCGCCAGCCAGCGACCTTCCTTCACCAGCGCCGGGTCGAGCGCCGATGCGGCGAACTGGGTGCGTACCAGCTCCCACGGCTCGATGCTGACCAATCGCAGCTTGGCGCAGTGCGCCAGGAGACCAACGCCCAGCGCTTCCTCGTCGCAGTCGGTGAGAATGACGAGATGATCGTCGGGGGCACGGTCGACGAGCGCGGCCCGCACGGCGAGCGGCGACGGGCAGGGTACGACCCGGATGTTTCCGCCAGCGACGGGAACCACGGGATTGCCGCTCCACTGCGGGCGAGCCTTGACCGCGAGGACCTCGCCGTTGCCCTTCCGGCCGAGCCACTCCGCCGCCAGGCGTCGGATCTGCGCTTCGGTGGCAATGGGTACGGCGCCGGTCATTCGAGGAGCCAGGTGATACGGATTGAACGACCGGGGTTCTCGCTGAGCATCTTCTGGATCTCACCGAGGGCGGTCTGCAGGTCGGCCCCGGCACGCACAGTCCGCTCGCCCCCCTTCCCGGCGGGCGGAGGCGTGGGAGGCTTGGGCGGATTCACGATCGGCGGCGGGGGCGGCGGAGGGGGTGGCGGCGGTGCGATGACGAGGACGTCCTGAGCCTGCCGGACCGCGTCGTTCAGCGCCTCGGCCAGGTCTGCACCCATTTGATTGGTGCGTGCGCTGATCGCGAGCTGGTCGAGGATCGCCCGCACTCGTTCGGCACGGTCATCGGCAATGGCCGCGACGGTGTCCAGCGTCTTCCAGTGCGTCGTTGAGAGTGCGCCGACGAGCTTCGGCCCAGAGGTGATGGCGCGCGCGGTCGTCTTATCGGGCACGCCGAGCTCGGCGGCAGCTAGGACCTCAGTCAGCACGAGGTCGTCGGACTCGTGCGCGAGTTGGTGTAGCAGCTGGGCGGCCCGCCGGCCGGTCGCGAGCCGCCCCTCGGTGGCGGTCATGTCGATGCCGAGCTGGCCGGCGTGCCCTTCGAGCAGCTTGACGAGCTCCTGGGCCGCCACGCTGTACTGCCGGGCGCCGGTGCGGACCGCCCTAGCCAAGTCGGCCAGGTTGGTCGCAGACCGTAGCGGCGAGTACGCCCCGCCGAACAGCGCCGAGGCCCGGCGGATCGCCGTCGACCAGGTCTGCTCGTCAGGCAACCGCGGCTGTCGCAGCTCCAGGTCGTCCGTGACGCCTTGGAGGTCGGCGACGGTGACGAGTGCCTCGTAGCGGTACCAGGCAAAATCCTGCTCCAGCGCGAACACCGCGATGATGAGGTTCTGGACCTGCTTGTCGAAACCGCGTGGCTGCGGCCGGTCGAGCAGTTCCCGCAACACCCGCACCGGGAAGCGGTCGGCGTACCCCTGAGCACGGGCGCCTTGGAGGAGGTGCCGACTCCACCAAGACGTGGTCAGGTTGAGAACATACTGATTTTCGACCAGCTCACCGAGCTTCAGGTGGTTGACGATCCGGCGGACGCTCTGCCGGTCGGCCTGTTCGACCGTGGTACGCCGAGCCTCGTCGGCCACGGCCCTGCGTGCGTACTCGAGCACCTTGCGCAGCTCGGCCGGGCGCAGGGCCGGCTCATCTTCAGGCAAGTTCGGCATGCCAGGGTAGCTCCAGCCAAGCATCTGCCCGGCGAGGTGGTCGAAGGCCGCCTTGAGGGTGCCGCCGACCGGGTTCTCCGGCCGAAGCCCAGGTGTGAGCGTTACGAAGACCGTATCGGTATCGGGCTCGACGTCACCGGGTTGCGGTCGGGCCGCCCCGTACGCCTGCTTGAGACATTCCAGGAGTCGCGTGGTGAGGGTCTTCTGCTGCTGTTCGAGCATCAGCTTGGTCTGGAGTCGGTCGGCGGGCAGCAGATCCGGCGCGAGGGTGCGGAGCCGGTCGTCGCCACCGCCGGCCAGCACGTAGTTGACCTTGACGAGCGTTCCCACGCTTCCAAGCCGGTCGGCGGTCAGGTAGAGGGGGAGCCAGAAGATCGTGCGCCCTTCGGCGCCGTTGTGGATGAGGCTTTCCACCCGGGCGAAGTCGTCGCGACGGGTGTGCTGCTCGTCGTCGAACGGGTAGTCGACCACGACCCGCCAGATCTCCCCGGCGGTGACGAGGGCCGAGTCGGGCAGCTCGTCGCGGTTGCGGACGTTGCCGAAAACAACGTCGATCTGGTGGCGTCGGCCGCGCCAGTCACGCTGGTGGGGCAGCTCGCTGTAGACGCCTTCGATCGCCTTGACACCCAGCTCGCTGCAGATCAGTTCACGCAGCAGCCGGCGCCGGGCGCCGGGGGTGTCCTCGGTGGCGGGGACCCGCTCCAGGACTTGCGTGGGGTCGATATCGGAAAGCTCGGCGCTGACGACCGGGTCCGGGCCTTCAGCGACCCGGATCTGCGGTACGTCGGTGGAGATTTCCCGCAGCCGACCCAGCACGAGTTGAGGCTCCATGCCGGGCAGTGGACTTTCGATGGATCCGTAGTTGAGCGCGTGCAGCTTCGCGGCGGTGAGGTTGGACAGCGCCGGCACGTCAGGCACGAGCGCCGCGAGCAGCAGCGTCTTGACCAACTTGTCGTCGATACGGAACTGGTGACTCGCGGGCACTGTCGCGGCGCCGGCCTCGTCGAGGTGGTTGCGGCGCAGTAGTGCCGGCCGGAGGCGGCTGCGGTAGAGGGCACGGGCGGTTTCGAAGTGGCGGCGTAGCGTCGGCTCGTCGGGCAGCTCGCCCTTGCCGATCAGCTCGTCGAAGAGTTCGGCGACACCGAGCAGGTCGTTGACCTCGAGGGTGTCCCGGCGGTCGACCAGCAGCCGCAGCATGGTCTTGAGCGCGGTGCGCTCCCGCTGCAGTGCCTGGGAGAGCGCGACCAGGGTGGCAACTAGCGCCGGGCTGAACGGGTAGAGCCGGCGAAAGACGGCCTCGTCGGAGCCGATTCCGGCGTCGTCGAACTGGGCGCCGAGGCGCAGGGTGTCCCACACGTCGGGGCGGCGAGTAAGCGAGGCGAAGGCGTCGTCGATCACCTTCTTCGCCGTGGCATCCTTGGGCGAAAGGAGCCGTCGCTCGGCGATGAGCGGCAGGTTGCGCTCTTCAAGGGGGATCTGAGCGAACCGTCCCCGCCCGTGCCGAAACACGTCGGCGAAGGCTTGCCGTTCGGCGCCGGGGACGTGCGGGCCGAGGAAGTCGGCGAGGTCGCGCTGTCGGGCGACGAACGACACCAGCGGGACGGGCCGGTGCGCATCCGCCGACTCGACGAACTTGGCGAGCTTGCCGCCTTCCTGGTTAACGAACTCCAGATTGGACAGATGCTGGGAGAGCCAGAGCACCAGCTCGTCGAGGAAGAGCACCACCGCGTCGTAGCCGAGCGACTTGGCGTGCTGGCTGAGCACGGCCAGGCCGGTGTCGATGTCGAGGTACTCGCCGCTGTGCACGGCGCCGGAGAAGAACGCCGAGGTAAGGTCGCTGACCAGCCGGTCCCGGTCGGCGGTGCCGGGGGCGGCGGCAGCCGCCGCCGCGTAGGACTGGGCGTCCCAGCCGCCGCGGTAGGCGCCCCAGCCGGCGGAGGCGGTGCCTCCTCCGGAGAGGGCATGGAAGAACTTCTCGTCACCGAGCAGCGTCCGCTGCTTCGCGGCGTCGTCGAGCATCCGGTCCGACTTGTGTACGGCGGGCGACGGCTCGTCCGGGTGCAGGGCAGTGATCTGCGCCCGATAGCCGCCGAGCACCGCCTCTTCGATCGAACGGGCCCCGAGCATGTGGTAGGTCAGCGGCAGGATCTTCCGCCCGGTGAGCCATCGGTCGCCGTCGGAGATCTCGTCCGCCAACTCCGGGATCGACCGTGCCTCCGGGTTGCGGCGCAGGATCTCGTGGAGCACCGCCATGAAGTGGCTCTTACCGGCGCCGAACGAGCCGTGCAGGAACGCCGCTTGCGACTTGCCCGTCTGCACCGCCTGCCCAACCAGCCCGAGCGCCTGCCCGAAGTTGCGCTTCAGGCTCTCGGTGACGACGTATTCCTGCAGCGTGGTGTGCGCATGGGCCACGCCTTCGGACAGGCGCATCACGAAGTCGGAGTCGGAGACCCGCTCCGGGATGGTGATGACGTCCCGCAGCAGGGTCATGACAGCTTCTCCGGGGCAAGGTCGGCCCGGCCGCGCCCGAGCGCGGCCAGCTCCGAGTCGATCAGGGTGGTGTAGAAGGCGGCGACGCCCATTGGATAGCTGGGGGCTGGGTCGGCATACCACTGACGCAGCCACGGCTCCAGCTCAACTAGGCCGGCAAGCAGCGGCAACAACCGCTCAACCGGCCAGGCGTCCTGGGTCTTGCGCTCCAGGTAGAGCGTGGCGAGCGCCTGCGCCTGGTCGACGTGGTCCCAGCCGGCCCAGCCGATCACGGGCGTCTTGTCGGCGTCGCGGCCCGCCTTCGGGTACGCCACAAACCGTTCCTTCGACACGTCGAGTTTGCCCCGATTGCGCCAGTAGGAGATCTTGGCGAAGTCAGCACTTATGTACTTCGGCGGGACCGGGATCGGCTTGTCGAGCGTCTCCCCCGCGTCCTCCCTGCGCTGCAGCTCCCAGGTACGCTCCCACTGCGCCCGCTTGGCCAAACCACTCGCCTTGTAGCGGTACATCGCCATGTACGGCACGACCTCATCAACGACCAGCTTGGTCAGCTCAGCCGCGAGGTCGTAGTCGTCGCGCCCGCAGTAGAGCGCGACGACGCTGCGGAAGTCGGCGTCAGTAAGTACCCGGTCGGCGAGCTGCGCCACCGACAGCACCCGCGCCCGGCCGGCCTCCCGCCACAGGCTCTCGGCTTCCAGCCGGTAGAGCAACCAGTCCCGCAGCGCCTCGCGCTCTTGCTTCTCCCACGACTTCAATGCCCAGCGCCGCTTGCACTCCGGCCGCTCGATCAATGCCATGTCCGGGCGCTCTTCGATGATTTGGATGCGCCGCTCAACCACCGCCTTGTATGCCTCCGGCCAGTGCGCCGGAATTTCCGTGACGGGCTCGAACTTGAAATCGTTGTAGTCAAACCACGAGGTTCGCAACTGGCCGTCTGCAACCTTGCGCGCAAGTGCGATTTCGAACGCCCGTTCCCCGTTGTTCAAGCGCGGCACCGACGTCTCAGCTGCCGTTTGATTCTCGTCGATCAGCCCGTAGAGCCGATAGACCTCCCAGTCCAATTCTTCCTGGACCGCGATCATGTCACCACGGATAATTTCGTATTCGGCATGTGCTTTGTTCAGTGAGTCGCGGGTCGGCACGCCAGCGGCGCTGATAGCACTCGGTCGTACCGCAGCAAGCTCCTGCGCTAACCGGTCAAGCCGCCGAGCCCGGGAAAGCGGCAAATCTTTTGGCAAGGGGAAGTCTTGCAACTTTGTCCCGGTGAACTCGTAGAAGTCATGCCACTTCTCGTCCTTGCTGTACCCACCACCGGGCCCACCCTTGTTGTGAGAAACCTGTTGTAGCCAGAAGCAGGCGGTCGAGGAGTTCAGCAGCCCCAGCAGCACCAGGTGGTCATCCTCGCTCGCTCCCGCCGGCAACTTGATCACGGGCGCGGAACGGTTGAACACCTTCCCACCCCGGTCCAGCATGAAGTGGTTATGCGTTGCCACAAACGCGTACGTAATAGTCAATGGCGACACTCCGCGGTCTACCGTTACCTGATGCCACTCATACCAAGGTCGACCCTCCTGAAAGTAGGTCAGTTTAGCGAAGGTTGCTCGGTTCCCAAGGACTGTCCGAGTAGGCCAGAGGCGTTTCGCGGCGCAAGGAAATGAGTCGAGCGGCTGGAGCGCAAAGTCGGTCGCGTAGGGGAAAAAGGCGTATTCACCGTCGGCCAATTGGTAGTCACGGATCTCATCCCCTACCACTAGCCGCCTGAACGCGATGCTTTCTAGTCCACACCGTTCGACGACCTGGCGAGGCGTGAAGACAACATCGTCTGCATTCGTCATGCCAAAGATGCCGATGCGGGCAGCCCGCTCCCCAATTCGCTGTGCCGCCCTGCTCTCAATCGCTTCCTTGAGACCGCCAGCGCCACCCCCAGAGAGGCTCCATGGATGTCGGGCCAATGTCTCTCGAGGCGCCTCGGAAACGGTGACGTAAGGATTGGGAGCGCCCGGCTGGTCAACATTGTCAACTATGGCCCTCCACACCAGTCCTTCCGCCGCGTCTTCCAACCCAGGGGGTTCGCCGAGGATGCCGAGCACCGCGCGCACCGTCAAAGCCTTGGGATACCGTCGCCGCCCGGCCAAGATCACTGTCGGCGTGCCGTGACCGGGGATGTAGGCGCCAGACGTGTCGATGACGTGGGACAGCTCGACGTGCATGGCGAGATACTGTTCGATGAGCTTTTTGCCGAACTCGCGCTTCATGAAGGAGTTCGCGGTGATCTGGCCGACGAACCCGGCCCGCCCCGACTCCTCACGGATGCGCACGAGCTGGAAGAACCGCTGCACGAACGGGACCGACAGGGCGTACTTGCCAGAGCAGACGTCTTTGTACTCCTTGCGGTACTCCTCGTTGAGCACCTTGTCCTTGACGGCGATATACGGCGGGTTGCCCACCGCCACCGTGTACTGCCCCGGCCGGAGGTAGTCGGCGAGCAGCTCGCCGTCTTCGGTGAAGTACGCGAAGCTCTTGCCCGTCTGCAGCATCGACAGCATGTCGCCCTGATGCGACGACTGGCCACCGCCCCACTTCAGCAAAGAGTCGCCGGCGGCGAGGCGGATGCGGAAGCCGGGCGCCGAGGCGAGCCGGGTCTCTCCGCACGCTTGCATGGCGGCGATCAGCAGGCGAAAACGGGCGATCGCGACCGCAATCGGGTTGATGTCGACGCCGGTTACCTGGTCGAGCGCCTTCTGCACCCGCTCCCGCGGGTCCATCGCGGGCGCCTCACGCAGCCACCGCTTGTGCAGCCGATAAAACGCCCCGAGCAGGAAGTGCCCGGAGCCGCACGTGGGGTCGATTACCGACGTCTCGGCCAGACCGTACTCCTGCAGCGACGGCGTCAGCGTCAGGTCGAGGATGAACTCCTCCACGAACTCCGGCGTCTGCAACAGGGCGTACCGCTTTCGCGCGTCCTCAGAGAGGTCCTGGTAGAGGTCGCCGAGGAACCGGGTGTCCAGCGACGCGAACGACGCCAGCCCCTCATTGCGCTGCCAGAACTCCAGCAACTTCTCCGCCGCGTCCGCGGAAACGTGAAAACGCCACACCGGGTTGTGCTCGTCGAACAGCGCACTAGTGGCCCGGAACCCGAGCAGGTGCGCGAACGCCTCCAGGATCCAGTGCCGGTCATTGTGGGTCGGCTGCCCCATGAAGTACGCCGTGCGCGCCTGCACCGCCGCATCCACCGTCTCCGGACCGCCGATCCACACCTGGTCGACCAGGCTGTTGTCCTCGCAAAACCGCACGAACACCATACCCAGCACCCAGGCCACCGCCGCCTGGTCGAGCTGCTCGTCCCGCCACGACTCAAACGTCGCCCCGGTCCGCTTCCCGGCGTAGGCAGCCTTGTACTGGCTGAGCAGCCAGTCCGCCAACTCAGGCACGGCCCGGCTCTGCACGAGCAGATCCGCCCGCAACGCCTTCACCTGACGCTGCAGGACCTTCACCGGAACCGGACCAGACGTCGTCACTGTTGTCCTTTCACTTCTGTAGAGAAGTCGAGCCACCGGTCAGGCAACCACAGCCACTGACCGGAGGACGTTACGGGGATCGGCTCGTGGTCGAGCACTGGCTGGTTGCGCCGGGCCGCCGCCAGCAGCAGGCGGGCCGTCGGCCGTGGCGCGGCGGTGTCGGCCAGCTGGGCGAGCAGGTCCATGCAGCCGTACCGGGCGAGCGGGCCGGCCTCGGTCAGCAGCACCGCACCCTCGGCCGCCTCCATCGCCGCCGCCACCCGGGGCAGCACCTCCTGCCGCACGGCGATCTCCAGGCTGCGCCGATCGGGGTCGCTGCGGTCCTTGGCGTCGGAGGTGGCCACCAGCTCCCACGGCACCCCGATCGAGCGCAGCGTCTCGATCAGCGTCCGGGTCACGTCGACCTCGGTCAGCGGGTACCGGGTTAGCAGTGCGCGCCGAGCCTGCGTCAGCCGGGGTGGTGCGACGAGCAGGGCGAGGAACGCCCGCCTTTCCAGCGCACCGGCGATACGCGCCTCCACGTCGGACACCGCGTCGACACCGACGAAAGTGAGCGGACCGACCGAGGTGGCCCAGCGGGTGGTGCTGCCGAGAATCCCGTGTGAGGGGGCCGACTGCGGCCGGTAGGCCTTGGCGACCGGATCCCACTCCAGCGCGATACCACAGCGCGCCAGGAGGTCGTCGAGCGCGGGCCGCTCCGGGAGCGGTGCCGCCTGCGGGAAGCGCGCCCGTACCCGGTTGTGCAGGCTGTGCACGTCGAGCATTTGGTTGGCGGTCAGCACCAGGCTTCCGGCGGCGAGTCGGATCGCCCTTTCCGCTAGCATGTCCATGGGGTAGAGCTGGAGCTGCGAATTGACCGCGACCGTGCCGGCGGCGGCCGCGGCGAGCTGGACCAGCCGGGCATCCGCCAGCGCCGGCATGACCGCGGGCGGCGTGGTGTGTCGCAGCCGCTCCACCGCCCGTGACGGTGTCGGCAGCGGGTCGGCGTCCACCAGCTTCTGCGCGGTCTTCCCGAGCGCGACCGCGTAGAGCAGTAGGTCCAGCGAGGTGTGGGTAGCGGTCGGGTCGTCGGGCTCGCGGCCCACGAGCACGGTCTGGCCGAAGCGGCGGAAGCCCACCCGGGAGTCACCTCCGGTGGACAGCTCGACCTCCACAGCGGCCCGGACCAGACCGATCGCCTGCGTGGTACGGCGCGGCTCGATGGCGAACGAACCCCGGGAGGCGATCAACGCCTCGGCCAGCTCGGCGGCGGACATAACCCCACCCCGGGCGTCGAGCAGCTCCACCATCTCGGCGCGGACCGCGGCCAGGTCGTCGCTGGCGGTCCAACGTTGCACGCCCTTCTGCACGACTCGGCTCAGCTGTGGCTGCGCCAGGACGAGTGCGCTCGCCACCTCCCGCTGCGTTGGCCAGCGCAACGGTTCAATCTGGCCAGCTGGGGCGCGCAGGCCGAGCATCACCTCCAGCGCCCGCATCTCCGTCTCGTTGCGGCTAGTGCGCTTTGGCAACAGGCCTTCGACCAGGCTGTCGACGCCGCGTACCGAGGATCGTTCAGCGGTGGTCTCGACCGGTGCTGGCTCGGGCGAGGGCGCAAAGAGAGTGCGAAGCTCCTTGGCTCGGCGCCGGATCTCGGTCTTGGTGGCCTGTGGCACCCCGTCGAGTCGCGAGAGGGCCATCGGGTCGTAGTCGACCAGCTCGCCGACCGTACGTACGCCGAAGCGCTCCAGCGCCGAGCGGGCCCGCTCCGTCAGGCTGACCAGGTCGAGGGGCGTGTCGCGGGTGACCGCCGGTCCCGGTGCCAAGTGTGTTGTCGGCGTCGCAGCGGCCTTCGGGATGTCCTTGAAGATTGACCGCCAGGCGTCGGCCATCTCCTCGGTCGTGTCGAAGCGCTGCCGGGCGTCCCGGGCCAGCGCGCGCTGGAAGAACGAGACCAGTCGGTCGGCGATCGCCGAATCGAACAGCTCGGTCGGCAGGCTCACTTCATCGGCAATCGCCACCGGGTTGGCCACGCCATCGCCCCACCGGGGAAGCGTTCCGGTAGCCATCTCGAACAGCGTCACCGCCGCAGCGAAGCGTTCGGCCGCCAGGTCGTAACGCGGCCGTCGCGGCGGTGCGAGGAACGGATCGAGGTAGGGCGGGGTACCCGCGCCGATCTGATCGGCAGGCGATCCGGACAGCGAGAAGTCGAAGACGCACAGGTGCGGCTGCTTGTCCTTCGGCCGAGGACGGGCCGCGAGGTTAGCGGGCTTGATGTCACGGTGGATGACCCCCTGCCCGTCGAGGTATTCGAGGATGTCGAGCAGGTCCTTGCCGTAGCGCTCCAGCAGGTCGAGGCTGAGCCGCCCGTACGTGCTCAACTCCTCTGCGAGGGTCACCTGGCCGGCGAACTCCAGCAGCAGGCCCGTACGTCCTCCAGCGGTGACCGGGCCTTCAATGAGCTGGGCTACCTGCCAGTGCTTGAGGCTGCGCAGCTGGTCGGCCTCGTCATGCAGCCGCTGACGTTTTTCCTCGTCCCGGGCCACTTTCAGGACCAACGGAACATGGTTACCCTCGCGCCGTACGAGCAGGGCAATAGAAGTCGCGCCAGAGCCGAGCCGCCGCTCCACGGTCAGGCCCCCGTCGAGCACGTCTCCGGGGCCGGCGTCTAGCGGGTCGAGGACGGGAGCCGGCTCCGGGGCGGTCAGCTCCTCCTCGACCGCGTCGAGGTGGGTTAGGAACTCGGCGATGCTTGGGGTTCGCTTCGAGGTGTCACCCATCGTCGCGTCGTACACGAGGTAGCTCAGCGTCTCGGGCACGGCGTCGGCGGCGGCCGACAGCTCCAGGCCTCCCTGCACCGCCACGGTGGCTTTGAGAGCCTCCGGACTGGTGGCGGGCGGACGGCCCGCGAAGATCAGGTAAGTGATCGCGCCAAGAGAGAACATGTCCAACAGTCGGCCCGGGGCGTCCGGATTAGTCGCCAGCTCGGGCGCCTGATAGAGCCGCACGCTCTCGTCGGTCAGCTGGTCGACGTGGGTGGTGCCGGCGAGCAGGGTGGCCTGGGTCGTCGTCGCCGCCACCCGACCGCCGGCTTGCCAGTCGGTGACGACCAGGCGCGGTCGTGGCTTGTCCGGGTCGTACACGAAGATCGCGCGAGGACTGAGTGCCCGGTGGACCAGGTGACGCGAGTGCGCGTACCGGAGCACCTCAGCCAGGTCACGGACCAGGTCCAGCCGGTGCTCCAGGGCTAGCTGATCGCCGTGCTCGGTCAGCCAGTGGTCGAGCCGCACCGCGTCTTCAACGTGCTCAAAGATCACCGCCGGGCCAAATTCGTGGTCGACCAAGTCGATCGCGTGGCCGATCCCGGGGTGATAGATGCCCTGCAGCAGTCGGAACTCCCGCTCGGCGGCGCGGCGGATCAGGTCTCGGTCGTCCGCGCTGGCCTTTGAGGTGAGGTAGAACCGGACGCGGCGCACGATGTCGGTCTCAACCTTGTGACCAGCTAGGTAGTCCTGCCAGCCGGGCCCCTCCGAGAAGGGCTTCGGTTGGAGCAGGAGACCTTGCACGGTGCGATCGGCAATCGAGGGACGGATGCCGCAGCCATCGATCAAAGAGACGATCTCTCGGGCCCGGGTGCGGTCGACGGCGTCCCGCTGATCCGTCGGAGGCTGGGTGAGGAGGTCGTAGATGGTGGGCAGGCCACTCCGTTGGTCCGTGTGCAGGCCGTAGACCCGCTGCTTGCCGACCTCGTCGAGGCGCGCGCTCATATTGGCGGCATGAAGGAAAATCGCGGCGCGTACGTACGGAACCTTGACATCCTTGCCCGACTGACCACCGTAGTGGTGAAGAAGACTGGCGAGCCGCTTCGCCTTCCGGTTGGCCAAGATCAGCGGATTGTCCTCGCGCCGGACTCGGCCGTTAAGTGACTTCACCCGCCACTGCGTGCCGTTCCCACTAATTTCCCCCTGCCAGTGCTTGAGCTCCACCAGTTGCAGACCGCTCGGAGTGAGAACGAGCAGGTCAACCTCATTGATCGAGCCGTCGGTGCCGACGAATTCGACATTGGCCCAGGCATTGTACGGCTCACCGTCGGGCAGCAGGGTCTTGATGTGGCGCAGGCCCGCCCGCTCGTGCAGCCAGGCGCTGGCGTTGATCTCTCTCCAGCGCGGCGAATCATCTCTGATCGCAGCCACCTCCCCCCAAGGTCTGTGCGAGTGCTCCATCCTGCGATGTCGCGCCCGCCGTGGTCAACAAATGCCAACGAAGATCGTCAATACCGGCGTCTCACGAGGTGGCCCATCATCGATTGGTTCGCCTCCCAGCCGTCGGGGAACTTGACGGGGACGTTGAGGTGCACCGGCTCGGCCGACGGGTGGGCGTCGAGCAGCTCGGCGATCCCCGCCCGCGCCACCACGATGCAGGCCTGCCGATGCCGCGACGTCAGCACGCAGAGCCGCCCCGACTCCAGGTGGAAAGCGGTGGCGTCCCGCCGCCCAGACAGCGGATGAAGCACGATCGTCACGTCGTACTCCCGGCCCTGGAGCCGGTTGGCCGTGTCGACCGTGATGTCCGCTCCAGCCGCGCCGAGCTGCGCGCGGATGGCCGCGACCTGGTCGCGGTGCGCGGCCCCGATGGCGATCCGGTCCCCGGTGACCGACGCGCCGCCCGGTTCGCGCTCCGAGACCGCGACCGCTCCCCGCTCCAACACCCGCCGCGCCAGCGCCGCGCACGCTGCGGCCGCCTCCGAATCGGTCCGCAGCGTGTGCCGGGCCGGCAGCCCATACAGCGCCCACCCGGTCGCCGCCGCCGTCTCCACGGCAGCGTCGACCGGCCCATGCCCAAACACGGCAGTGGTGAAGGACAGCGACCGTTCGCCAGCGGTTGTGCCGGCCTGGAACCCGGTAAAGGGGTAGAACGCCTGGGCCACCACCGGCGCGGCCGAGGGAGGCAGTCGCCACGACACCGGGAGCCGGTGCACCGGCAGGTCGGGGTTGTGCCGCAGCAGCGCCGCTACCGCCGACTGCATCGGGTCCCAGGTCAGCCCAATCCACCGCTCGGTCTCGACGGTGGAGAACGGGTCGAGCTGGCCGGGGTCGCCGACGAACAGCGCCCGCTCGAACCGGCCCGCGACGCGCAGCAGGGCGTCCGACCGCATCTGGTACGCCTCGTCGACGATCGCCCACGGCCAGCAGCCGTCGGACACCATGGCCCACTTGGCGGCCGTACCGATGATGACGGAGGGACCACCGAGGTCGGCGACCTTGGCGGCGACCCGGACGGTGGCGTACTGCTTGATCCGGTCGGAGGCCGTGTAGTCGGTCGCCGAGAGCCGTCCGATGTGCAGCTCCGGCGCCTTCTGCGCCAGGCGGTCGATCAGGTCGTCGACCTGTTCGTTGGTCTGGGCGATCACGATCAGCGGCTCGCCGGCGCGGGCCAGTTCGGCGGCGGCGCGGACGACGAGGGTCGACTTGCCGGCCCCGGGAGGGGAGTCGACCACGACGCCATGGTGCAGGCCGGAACGCAGGTCGGCCAGCACCTCGGCGATGACGCGCTCGGCCTGGACCGACGGCGGGTCCGCCGGCGCGTGCGGCAGAAGCAGGGTGGTCATGGTGCTCACCGCCGTGCCGTGGTGTCGAAGTCAAACTGCCGCAGTCGGTGCCGGGCGATGTCGAGCTCGTGGGGCGTGAAGAGCGACTCGTACTCGTCCTTGGCCACCAGGGCCTCCACCGTGAGGTCGAGTCGCCCGCGCTCCCACAGCGCCGCGAACCCGTCGGACACGACCGGGCTGGCGAGCAGCTTCTTGGCGGTGGCGAGCCCACCGTGCGCGGCGACCATGCCGATGAAGTAGGTGGCGTTGTAGCCGGCCTCGCGCCGCGCCGTCTCGTACACCCCGCGCATCGCCCGCTCGAAGTCCGCGACCGTCACCTGATCGCCGCCGGACTGGGCCGGTACTACCGCACTCTGCGAGCCGCTGGCCGCCTCGCCGTCGGCATCCGTCTCCTCGCCGAGCGGCTCACCGTCGGTGTCAGCGAGTCCCGCCGCCTGCTCGTTGCGCCGGGCCACGTAACCGCGCAGGGCGTCTACCGAGGTGAAGACCTCGTAGCCGAGCTCCTCCATCCGGGCGAGCTCCGGGTTGGCGTCCAGCTCCAGCACCACCGGATTGCCCAGCCCCGGCTGCAGGCCGTCCGGCCAGTACGCCTCCGCCACGCCCAGCAGCCGACCGGTGGCGGGGTCGGCGATCTCGCTGTCGAGGGCGGGCTCGGCGCAGCCCGCCGCCACCAGCTCCTCGACGAGGGCCTTCACCTGCCCAGCGCGGACGTCGCTAACCTCCTCCTCGGCGACCACGACCACCGGCCGCAGTGGCTCGGCGGCCTGCCTCGTGCCGTCCCGGAGACCGGCGAGGAATCCGTTGGCGGCGTTGGCCAGCAGCTCCCGGCGGGCGGCGAGGAAGTCCAGGTACCGGTCGGGACGCCACAGCTGCGGGTCCGTCGGGATCCACTGGGATTCGAGCGCGCCCGGGTGCTTCTGCTCGGTCTCGGCGAAGTAGTCCTCCGGCGGCCGCTTGCCGATCGCGAGATTGGTCTGCTGGGTCAGGAAGGAGAAGTTGGCGACGGCGTTGACCTCGGAGCGGCCGTAGCCGTGCTTGTAGAGCAGCGCCTTGGGGAAGATGTGGTGGACCTGCAGCGAGGTGAGGTAGCCCAGCATCTCGCTCTTGAGCTCCAGGCCGGAGTTGAAGTCGCGGGCGCCGAGCACCCGGGTGAGCAGGTAGAGCAGCGGATAGAAGCGGGAGCCGCGGCCGAAGCCCTCGAAGTCCTGCCCGTCGATCACCAGGTTTCCGCCGCGCCAACGGGCCAGGCTGGTGATCAGGCCGTCGATGCCGCTGCGGGCGACCGTGTCGTAGTCCTGGGTCAGGATCGTCTCGGTGGAGCCGGCGAAGCGTCCCCACAGCGCGGCGTGGATGTACCAGAAGAGGACCCGGTCGCGTTCGGTGGCGTCGGCGAACGTGCCGCCGTTGAGGTGCAGGAAGCGGGAGACCACCGGGAAGGCGTAGCGACCCATCAGCACCCGGTCGTGGTCCAGGCCGAGCCGCCCGGAGATCACGTCGAGGAAGCCGCTAAGGTAGCGCTCGCTGGAGGTAAGCGCCTGCGCGAAGTCGGCCGAGCCGACCCCCTCCAGGGACTCGAACTGGGCCCGGCCCGTCGCTACCGCGTTGACGTTGCGCAGCAGCCAGTCGAGGTTGAACTCGAACCCGGCGGTCGACCAGGTGCCCAGGTGCTTGCGCATCGTCGAGCGGGCCTCGGGCCAGTCGGCGCAGATCTTCGCCAGCGCCAGGTCGCCCTTGGAGAGCTTCGTGCCGCCCGAGTTGACCCGGTTGAAGATGTCGACGACCACGTCGACGCCCTTGTCCGCGCCGGTAATTTTCTCCTGGTGGAACTCGCGTTCGAGGATGTTCCGCAGCCGGATGAGCCGACCCATGTACGTCGCGAAGTGCGGCATGGTGTCCGGGTGCGCCGTGAGGTTCCCGATCTGCGGTTCGATGCCGTCGACGAAGAGCTCGGTGACGTCGACCCAGGTGGGGTCGTCCCTCATCTTCGCCGGCGCGTAGAACTCGAACGTCTCTTCCTCGACGTTGAACCGCAGGCCGGTGAAGGCGGCCGGGTCCCCCTCGAAGAACGCCGGCGGCTTGCCGCGGACCACCCCGTAGAGAGAGGTGATCCGCTGCTGCCCGTCGAGGAGCAGCTGCTTCACCCCACCGCCTACGTGGTCGCTGCCCCGTACCGAGCCGTGGTCGGCTTCCGTCTCCCACACCAGCAGCCCGCCGACGGGGAAGCCGAGGTAGAGCGAGCGCATCAGGCCGCGTACCTGATCCCGGTTCCATACGTAGCCGCGCTGGAACTCGGGCAGCAGCACGGTGCCAGAGTCAATCTGGTCGAGGATGGTGCCCAACTTGCTCAACTCAGCTCCCCCACGGATCTGATTGGTTGGTCGTTGACTAGCGGTGCTGCGGGCCGAAACGTCACGACCACTCTTCGTGGGCGTCCTCTGTGGTTGGTGCGCTGTCTTCGTACGGTGCCGGCGGGCCGCCGTGGGTCCACGGCGTCTCCTCCCGAGACGGGAAGGCGCCCGGCGGCATGAAGGAGTCACTGAGCGTTGTGTAGCAGATCCGCTTCCCCGCCTCCGGCACAGTGCCCGGGGCCGGAGTGAGCGAGCGACCCATCCCGCCGGTCAACTCCAACACGACCGCGGCCGTCCCGTCGTCCTTCTGCGCCACCGACATCACCCGCGCCTTCTGCCCACTGGGTTGCTCGGGCGAGAACAGCGTCGTGCCCGGCGTGACCAGCACCGGGTCGGCGGTGGTCACCGCGATCCACGGCCGCAGCGCGCGCCGCTTCCCGCTGTCGTCAATCCGCGTCGGGTGGGCGGCAGTCACCTCACCCACAAACGCCTCCCCGGTGAGCCGGTAGTCGGCCATCACCATGGGGTCGTCGTAGGCGCGCTGCACGTCGTACGAGGTCAGCGCTCGCTCCATGCGGTGCAGCTTCCTGGCCGCGACGACCGCTCCGTCGCGGCGCGGCTGCGGGAACCCGCCCTCGTCAAGGTATGCGGTGAAGCTGGTGAAGGCGTCCCGGTCTTCCGCCCAGCGTTTGGGCACGTGCGCTCCGGCGGGCAGGGCCCGCAGTAGCGAGATGGCCTGCCACATCTGTCGCCAGGTCGGCTCGAGCTGCGAGCACAGGATGTCCTCCAGCTCGTCGCGACGCCGAGCCACCTGCGAGTCGGTGGCCACCGCCCGGTCGTACGCGGCCATGGCCGGGGCCAGCACCTCGTTGTCGAAGGTCGGGTCGGTGGCCAGACCGGCCGGCGGCCAGGTCACGGGATCCTCGGCCGCGGCGGCCGCGTCGGCACCGGTCATGCCCGGCGGGGGCGTGATCCAGGCCAGGAGTGCGGCCAGCTGCGCGTCCTCGAGGGGGCTCTGTCCGGTGGCCCAGTGCATCGAGAGCGCCTGCGTCATCGCCACCAGAGCCGAGGACCCGGGGTGCTCGGCGCGCTCGAAGAAGTACGTCAGCCACCGCCCAAGCAGCGGCACCGACGGGTCCACCGGATAGTCGCCGTCGGTGCGGCGGAACCGGGTGGACCGGCCGAAGAGCCGGGTGAAGCCGACGCCGCCGGGATTGGGTACGAGCAGCTGTGGCGCATCGGCGTACCGGTGGCGGACGTCCCTGCCTTTGTTCGTCGGCACCGCTTCGACGTCACTGCGGAAGCTGTCGACGTAGGGGACGACGACGCCCGCCAGCTCGGCGGCGAACGCGAACCGCTGGTCCCGGTTCCGGGGCTGCGGCACGATCAGCAATGTCGGATCGTCCCGGTCGTCGCCCACCATCGCGGCGAGCGGCGCGTTGGCCTCGCCCGCCATGGTGAGCGGGATGAACACCAGGGGTCGGTCGGCGACGTGTACGTGGCGGACGGTGGTGATCCGCTGGGCAATGCCCTCCACCACTGCCTCGGCCCGCGCCAACGTGGTCAGGGTGCTCATCCGGCCACCCCACTCATCAGCTCAGCCCGCAGTCGCGCTGCGGCCCGCAGCAGCTCGGCCGCCTCCTGCTGGTCCTCCGACGGCGCGAGCTGATTGCGCGCGATGGCCAGAGCCGTTTCCACCCGCTCGATGCCGCCCACCTCGTCCCGCGCGGACTTGCCCAGCGCCGCAGTACAGCCGCGGGCCTCGTGCCGGCAGAAGTACGCCAGCTCGCAGCTGGCCAGGCACTCCGGGGAGTACCGGGCCTCGACGGCTTCGAGGGCGGCGACCAGCGCGTCCGGCGAGCGGGTGGGCACCCCGTGGTCGTCGGGCGCGAAGTCGAAGCTGATGGTGGCTGGCAGGTCGGCCAGCAGCGTGTCGATCCGGGTCATCCGGGACAGCTGCCGGCGCAGTACGGCGAGCTGCTTGCGGACGTCGACCCGGACTGCCATCGGCTGGTTGGAGAAGTCTCGCGGGCAGACCAGCACGACATCATGCGAAACGATCGCCGGGTCGAACCCGACCTCGCCGAGCAGCTCACGCATGGCCAGCACGTAGACGGCCGCCTGGATCGCCGCCCCGGCCACCTTGCCCGAGTCGGCCTGTCCGTCGATGACCGCGAACGACTTGATCTCCACGACGTGGAACTGCCCGTCGTGCTGGAACGCGATCAGGTCCGGCTCCAGGTAGGCCTGCTGGCCGGCGACCTCCAGCCGCAGCAGCGGGTGATCGAAGAGCGTGCCGGCTCCATCGGCCTGCGCGGCGGCCCGGGTGAGCAGGGCGCGCGACCGGGCGTATCGAACGTCCTGGCTTTCGCGGCCGGCAACCGACTCCAAGTCGTCGTACGAAACCTCCGGGATGTCGAGGTCGAGCCGCTCCCGCAGCAGCCGCAGCAGCTCGGCGCAGCCGTTCGCCTTGACCTGCGCCTCGAAGGCGTTGCCGCGGGTGATCGCGAACTGTGACTGGCCGAAGCGGGCCGGGTAGTCGACGTAGGCGGCCAGTCGTTGCTTGTCCACGCCGGCGCAGTCGAGCACCGCCCGACGAGCGCAGCCCGGGTTCGTGGTCAGGGCGGCGATGGTCCGGGCGTTGTGCCGGCTCGCGACGCCCCCGCCCCGAATCGCGGCGAGTCGTTGGCCAACGTTGGTCATGCCGTCTCCCTGACTACCCGCAGCTTGCTGCCGAAGAGCTGCTCGGCCTCATCCATCTGTCGGCGGGCACGCTCGGCCGCCGCTTCCCGCTGCGACTGGTCGGCCACCACGTGGACGTCGAGTTCGGCCTGGGCGGCCTTGACCACAGTGGCCGCGTCTACCGCCCCGTGTGGTTCGGCTGCTCCCGGGATGGTGCTCGCGAACCGCCAGAGCAGCCGGGTAACGCCCGGCTCCTGCTCAGGCATCCTGGCCGCTCGTTCCGTCACGTTGATGGCGGCTGTCAGAAAGTCGACACGGAGGCTCAGCGGCCCGATGATGCGCCGCTCGAGTGGCCAGGTGGAGATGGCGAGCAGGCCCCGGGCCGGGGCCAGGTGCTCGGCGGTGAGCGCCGAGCAGAGGTAGTACGGCCGGGAGTGCCGTGTGGTCCGGAAGGACCGCTCCTCGTCCCGACGCAGGTGGGTGAGCTTGCTCGCCGCGATCCCGGTGGCACTCGCGCCATAGAACGCGGCGTGGACCTCGGCGATCAGCTTCGGCGCGGCCGGCACCGACAGCAGGGTGAGCGCGTGGTGCACCTGCTCGCGTACCGGCACCAGCGGCATTTCCGGCTTCGACGACTCGGTGTTCGGCTCTGCCTCGTCGGTCAGGTCCGTCAGTGCCTGCTCCCAGTCCCGTTCAGCACTTCGCAGCTCAGCCCGCATCGCCTTGGCTCGTGCAGGGTCGCGGGTCATCACCGCGCGGCGGACCGCTGCTCGCAGCTCTTCGATCCGGCGTTCGAGGTTCTCTATGGACTCGGCCACGAAAGGCATGGTACAAGTTCCAGTGTTTTCCAGCAATCCCCCGCGAGCGGGTTGTTTGCTGACGCAACAATACTTAGCGTCGTGCCTGGAAGGGAGACCCGTATGGCCCCGGACCAGTCCCTACTTGACCAGGTTTTCGGCCGATTAGCTGAGGACAACGTCGCCGACGATGTCGTAGATCTTGTGCTCGCCGCATACGTCGGGGACGACCAACTCGCCGCAGTCCTCGCCGGAGAGCCCGTCGACCTGCCGGAGCGGGATCCCTCCACTCGGCCCCGTCCCCAGCCGCTCTACCTGGAGTCCATCACCGTCGCCGGTTTCCGGGGCGTCGGTCCACAGCAGAGCCTCCGGCTGCGGCCGCACGCCGGCCTCACCCTCGTTGTCGGCCGAAACGGCTCTGGCAAGTCGAGCTATGCGGAGGCCGTGGAGCTCGCCCTCACCGGTGAAAGCGCGCGCTGGGCCGATCGCAACAGCGTCTTCAAAGAGGGCTGGCGCAACCTGCACTGCGGCTCGCCCTGCGAGATCGAGGTCATGCTGCGGGCCGAAGGAGCCGCGAAACCCATTCGAGTACGCCGCTCCTGGCGCGATGACCACACCGGGGCGCACCAGGGGGTCGGCCAGGTCCTGGCAGATGACGGGAACCGCTACGCGAACACCGCGGAACTGGGGTGGCAGCAGCCCCTCGATGCCTACCGTCCGTTCCTCACCGCGAGCGACCTCGCTCGGCTCGTCACCTCCACGCCAGTGGGCTCTTCGACGCCATGGCCCCGATTCTTGGCATGGACCCGATCGTCGACGCCGACAAGCGGCTGATGCGAATGCGCAAGGATCTGAGTGATCAGGTCTCGGCCGTCAAGACGGCGCGGGAGGCGCTGCGTACCGCGCTCGTTGGCGTCGACGACCAGCGGGCGCAGGCGGCAGTCGCGCTCCTCGCGAAGCGTGCTCCCGACCTCGAGGCACTCGACCAGTTGCTCGCCGACGCCGGTAGCGACACCAACGATCCGGTCGCCGTCGCGGCCCGCCGCCTGGTCGCAGTCGCGCTGCCCGACGCGGCATACGCCACCGAGGTGGCCGATGAGCTCACCGCAGCGGCGGCGCACGTCGCCGACCTTTCCGCTACCCGCGCCGGCACGGCCGAGCAGGCAGCACAGCTGCTCCGGATGGCGGTCACCTTCCACGACGAACACGGCGACCGCCCGTGCCCCGTCTGCGGAATTGGCGCCCTGGACGCCGCCTGGCGCACTCGCGCCGGCGACACCATCCATCAGATCCAGCGCGAAACCGTCGCTGTCGAGGAAGGGTACCGGCGGCTCCAGGAGGCGCAGGCTCGGGCCGCGCGGCTGCTCGACCTGGACCGGCGAATCAGCAGCGACGACCTCGAGTCGTTGGCCAGCGCGCTCGACCAGCCTGATGTGGTGAAGCGGTTCCGCGCGAAAGCGGACGAGCTGCGCTCGGCCGCAGCCCAGCTCTCCTCCGACCAGCTCGCCGCGCACCTCCGGGCCGCCTATCCGCCGATGCTCGAGGCGTTCACCGAACTGCAGGATGAGACGAGCGCCTGGCTGCGACAGCGCCACGACGCCTGGCGTGAGCATGCCGTCTCGCTGCAGGACTGGCTGAATCGGGCGCGAGTCGGCGTGCAGAACGACGCAAAGCTCAAGCGGGTCAACGCCGCACGGGACTGGCTGAAAACTGCCATCGCGGAGCTGCGAGACCAACGGTTCGAACCCTTCGCCCAGCGCTCGCAGGAGATCTGGGACGAGCTCCGTCAGGAGAGCAACGTCGAACTGAGCGGGATGCGGCTCGACGGCACCAACACACACCGCAAAATCTCCTTCCCCGCCCGGGTCGACGGCACCACCACCTCCGCGATGGCCGTCATGAGCCAGGGCGAGCTCCAAGCCCTCGGCCTGTCCGTGTTCCTGCCTCGCGCCTGCGCCGACGACAGCCCGTTCCGGTTCCTCATTATCGACGACCCGGTGCAGAGCATGGACCCGTCGAAGGTCGACGGCCTGGCCCAGGTGCTCGCCAGCCTGGCGGAGACCCGCCAAGTCGTGGTTTTCACCCACGACAACCGGCTGCCCGAGGCGGTACGCCGGCTGCGGGCCGGATACACCTGGTCGGCGCTGTCCCGCGCCGGGCACCACCACTGCTACGAACTGGGTCTCACCGCAGGGGAACTGCGCCGGCTGCGGGAGATGGTGGCGACAATCATCAGCGACCTCGCCGCGGAGCAGGTCGTGCGGCAACGGGGAGTCGATGAGGATGCTTGACGTGGAGCGCCTGCGGCGAGTGGCAGCGGCCGCGGACCGCTGGGCCAAGTCGCTGATCGACACCTCCGGCAACAACCGGCTGCTGTACTACCGCGATCTGAAGGCCGGCACGCTAGCCCTGGCCGCCGCCGACCCGACGGCGGTCATCCGGCTGCTCTCCGGCAAGCCGCAGACCCTCGGCCAGCTCTTCCCGTTTCAGGAATCGCGTGCGGACGCGCAGCGCCGCCTTCGGAACATCCGGGCCAAGATGCGCGAGCTGTCCGAGGAGCGCGGTCTCGACGCCGGCTACGTCGTCACCGGCATGGCGAGCTGGCGTGAGCCGGACCGCACACCCCGCGCACCGGTGATCATGCACCCGCTGCAGATCGACGCGACGACCGCTACCGAGACCGACTTCCGGCTACGGGTCGAAGCCTCGCCCATCGTCAACCCGGTGCTGCTGTTCAAGCTGGCCCGTGACTACGGCGTGACCATCACCGAGGACGAGCTACTGGCCGAGCTGCCCGAAGCTGGTTTCGCGCCAAGCGAGCTGCTCACCCGACTCAATCGTGCGGCATCGCGGGTGCCGGAGTTCGTCGCCGCCTCGACGCAGGTCATCGGCACGTTCCTCTACGAGAAGCTGCCGATGGTGCAGGACATCGAGAAGAACGGCGAGCTGCTGGCCGAGAGCGATGTGATCGCCGCGCTCGCCGGCGACGTCGCGGCCGGCACCTCGCTGGCCTCACCGGTCTCGGTCACTCCCGCGACTCCGGACACCGTCCCGCTCGGTAACGAGTTCCTGGTGCTGGACGCCGACTCCTCGCAGAGCTACGCGATCAACGCGGTCGTCGCCGGCCAGCATCTCGTCATCAAGGGTCCCCCGGGCACCGGCAAGAGTCAGACGATCGCGAACATCATCGCCGCGCTCGCCGCGCGCGGCAGTACCACGCTCTTCGTCGCCGAGAAGCGGGCCGCCATCGACGCGGTGCTCAACCGCCTTACCTCCGTCGACCTGGACGACCTCGTCATCAACCTGCACGGCGGCGGAACCAGCCGCCGCGAGCTGGCCCAGGCGCTGGGCAGCCGCTTGCAGCGCATCGCACAGGAGCGGCAGCCGCAACTGCAGGACCTCGGCCGGCAACT
Source organism: Micromonospora sp. NPDC005206 (assembly GCF_040608175.1). Lineage (NCBI taxonomy): Bacteria > Bacillati > Actinomycetota > Actinomycetes > Micromonosporales > Micromonosporaceae > Micromonospora > Micromonospora sp. NPDC005206. The sequence continues at coordinate 334,380 of NZ_JBEXHU010000002.1, read as the reverse complement.
ACTCGCCCGGCGGGAGCAGCTCGTCGCCCACGGCCACATGCTGCACCGGCGGCACGCGCCGTGGGACATGTCGGCGTACGAAATCCAGGAGCGACTGATCGCGCTTGGGGCCGGCGCCCGCACGGCATTCCGTTGGCGGGCGCCGATGCTTCAGCGGTTGGACCCGGCCATGGCCGAGCAGCTCTGGCGGGCCGTGGGCGAGCTGGCGCGTCTTGGCGCCTTTGACCGGTCCATGCCATCCAGCCCGTGGCAGGCCGCGACCGTCGCGGCGACAGCGGCGGTCCCAGAGGTCATGGCGGCGGCCGGGCAGACCGCCTACGAGATCCTCCCCGAAACGCAACAGTTGCTGCGCACGCTGACCGGTGACTGTGGGCTGCGACCGCCGCAGACTCGGACGGCTTGGCGGGACCTGCTCGCCCTCGTCCACGACGTCACCGGGTCGCTGGACCGCTTCACGCCGGAGGTGTTCGCCGGCGACCTCGACCGCTGGATCGCCGCCACGGCCGACCGGCGCGGCCGGAAGTCGACCATGGTGTCGCTCGGTTGGCTGGAGCGGCGGGCGGCATTGAAGGAGGTCCGCGCCCTCTGGACCGGCCCAGACAAGCCTGCCCGCAAAGAACTACACACCGGTCTGCTCGCCGTGGCCGACCAGCGCGACCGTTGGCAGCGATGCTGCCAGAACGGCAGCCAGCCCCGCGGGGCCAACTGCCTGCCGGCGGCGCTCGCCAACGCGGATCACCTGGACCGGTCCCTGGCAGTGCTGGAAGCGGTTTTGCCCGCCACGTTCACCGATGCTCCAGAGCGGCTTCAGCAACAGCTCTCCGCCCTGGCCGGCGACCAGTTGGGGTTGCAGCGGGTGGCCCGGCACAACGAGTTACGGGCGGCGTTGCTGGGGTGGAATCTGCACGCGCTACTGTCCGAGCTGGCGGAGCGCCGGCCCGGCGCCACCGAGGCCGAGCGTGTGCTGGAGTACGCCTGGCTGCACTCCATCCTTGATCACATCGCCCTCACCGATGCCCGTTATGCGGGTCTAAACGCCGAGCTGCTCACGGCCGCCGTGAGCGACTTCCAGCGGGCCGATCATCAGCACATCGAAGCGACCCCCGGTCGAATCCGCCGCGCTGCGGCGGCTCACCTGGTCGCGACGCTCGACGCCAACCCGGAGCAGCAACAGCTCGTCCGCAAGGAGGCCGCCAAGAAGGCCCGGCACCTGCCCGTGCGGGAGCTGTTCCGGGCAGCGCCCGAGGTGCTGCTGGCCGTCAAGCCCTGCTGGGCGATGAGCCCGCTACTGGTGAGCCAGGTACTACCGGCGCAGCGCCTCTTCGACGTCGTCATCTTCGACGAGGCAAGCCAGGTCGAGCCCGTCGACGGCATCACCTCGATCATGCGGGGCCGGCAGATTGTGGTTGCTGGCGACGAACACCAGCTGCCGCCGACCCGGTTTTTCGACAGTGGCGACGACGACTCCGTCGCTGACGAAGACGGCGAGACGGCGCTGACCGACGACGTGGAGTCACTGCTCCAGGCCTTCGCCACCGCGCTCCCGCTGTCACAGAACAAGCACCTCGCCTGGCACTACCGAAGCCGGGACGAGCGACTAATCGCCTTCTCCAACCTGCACATCTACGCGCCGAACGGCAACGAGCTGGTCACCTTCCCGGGCGCCGCCACGGAGGGCTGCCTGACCCACGTCCTGGTCGACAACAACCCGCTCGGCTACGGGCCGGGCGACCGGGTGAGCGCCGAGGTGGACCGGGTCGTCGAACTGATCCTGGAGCACGCGGAAAAGCGCCCGGACGAGTCGCTGGGCGTCATCACCATGGGCATCAAGCACGCCGAGCGGATCGAAGCGGCCCTGCGTCGTTCGTTGATCGACCGCGGCGGCTTCGACGAATTCTTTCAGGAGCGGGGCAAGGAGCCCTTCTTCGTTAAGAGCATCGAACGGGTGCAGGGCGACGAGCGAGACGCGATCATTCTGTCGGTCGGCTACGGCAAAGGGCCGGACGGCCGGATGCTGTATCGGTTCGGGCCGATCAACAACAACGGCGGCCACCGACGCCTCAACGTTGCGGTGACTCGGGCGCGGCAGCGTGCCACGGTGGTCAGCTCGTTCAGCGCCCGCGACCTGGACCCGAACAAGCTCAACGCCCATGGCGCCAAGCTGCTGCGCAGCTACCTGGAGTACGCCGAGAGCCAGGGCGAGCGGCTGTCCGCCGTCGGCACCGCGCCCACACTCAATCCGTTCGAGGCGGACGTGCGCGACCGGCTGACGGCGGCCGGGATTCCACTCGTCGCTCAGTACGGCGCCAGTGGCTACCGGATCGACTTCGCCGCCCAGCATCCCGACCGGCCGGGCGAAATGGTGCTGGCGATCGAGGCAGACGGGGCCACCTACCACTCGTCGCCGACCGCCCGCGACCGCGACCGGCTGCGACAGGAGCACCTGGAGCGGCTCGGTTGGCGCTTCCATCGCATCTGGTCCACCGCCTGGTTCCGGAATCGGGACCAGGAAGTCGCGCGGGTGAAGGCGGCCTACGACGCAGCCGTCGCCGAGGCGAGCCGACCGGCGTCGGTCAAGCGGCCGGTCGTGCGGCCACGGTCGGAGAGTGCCCCGCCGTCTCCCACCGAACCAATCCGAAACATGCCGAAGCCCCAGCTCTACCCGGGCGCCCCCATCACCGAGTACAGCCGAAGGCAGCTCGCCGGCTTGGTGGCGTGGATCAATAGCGACGGGCGTCTGCGTACAGAGGAGCAGATCATCACGGAGGCGATGCAGGAATTGGGCTTCCGCCGCCGGGGTCAGCGCATCAACGCCGCCATTCGGCTCGCGATCCAGGACGCGCGCAACAGTGGGACGCCTCGCTAGGAGTCAGGAGAGACGCGCGGAGATGGTGGGCGGGTCCGTCTGCCAGAACAGTCATCGGGTTAGCGTTCGCGCCTCGTGTCGGGGCACCGGGGACGCCTGCGAGAAGGTTAGGTTGCCGGGATGACGGATCTTGAGCGGGGCATCTACGAGCACCTGATCACCCAGCAGCTCGCCGACCAGCTCCACCGCGTCGATCCCGCCCTGATCCAGCACCGCGCCCTAGACGCTGCTGACTCACACGGCCCCCTCACCCGTCACCTCGCCGCCCTGATCAGCCGCGCTCTCCAAGCCGTCCCTGGCGGCGGCGACAAGCTGCACCACCAGGTCGAGCTGACCAACCGCATCGCCGAAGCCATCGCCGTCCTCAGCCCGGCCGCAACAAATCACAACGACCAGGTAGCCGACGCCAAAAACCTCCTACACGCCATCGCCGCCCCGCCCACCCCGCCGGCGCAACCGACCTTTCCGCAGCGCCCGACCACCCCGATCTCCACCGGCGCTCTCCTGGTGAACGGCAAGCACCAGCCCCGCATCGGCCACGAGGTCACCCACGAGATGGCCTCCGCAGAGCACGTCGACCTGCTCTGCGCCTTCATCAAGTGGCACGGCCTGCGCATCGTCGAGCCCGCCATCCGCGACCTGATCCGACGCGGCGGCCGACTCCGTGTCATCACCACGACCTACATGGGCGCGACCGACCAACGAGCCCTCGACCGACTCGCCGAGCTGGGCGCCGATATCAAGGTCTCCTACGAGACCCGGACGACCCGACTGCACGCCAAGGCGTGGCTGTTCCGTCGAACCAACGGCACCACCACCGCGTACGTGGGCTCCTCAAATCTCTCGAAGTCGGCGCTGGTCGACGGGGTGGAGTGGAACGTCCGGATCTCGAACATCGAGCAGCCGCACGTCATCGACACCTTCACCGCGACGTTCGAGGACTACTGGAACGACCCGGCGTTCGAGGAGTACGACGCCGCCAAGGACGCTGAGCGGCTCCGGCAGGCGCTCAGCGGTGAGCGCGCTGACGACGTGCCGACGCAGATCGCGAACCTGGATGTGCGGCCGTACCCGTATCAGGCGGAGATCCTGGCCGACCTGGATGCGGAGCGGCAGGTGCACGGCCGGCACCGCAACCTGGTCGTGATGGCGACGGGCACCGGCAAGACGGTGGTGGCAGCGCTGGATTACCGGCGGCTACATCGGGCAGGCCAAGTCGACTCGCTGCTCTTCGTCGCGCACCAGGAGCAAATCCTCAAGCAGAGCATGTCGACGTTCCGCCAGGTCATGGGTGACGGCAGCTTCGGCGAGATGCTGGTCGGGGGCAAGGAGCCGACCCACTGGACGCACGTCTTCGCCTCAATCCAGTCGCTGCACCGCCGGGAGATCAACCCCGACGCGTACGACATGGTGATCGTTGACGAGTTCCACCACGCGGAAGCGCCGACGTACGCCCGGTTGTTGGAGCGGCTGCGGCCGCGCGTACTGCTGGGACTGACGGCGACCCCCGACCGGGCCGACGGCGGTGATGTGCGTCGGTGGTTCGACGGCCACGCGGCGGTGGAGCTGCACCTGTGGGACGCGCTGGAGCGGCAGTTGCTGGCGCCGTTTCAGTACTTCGGAGTGCACGACGACGTAGATCTGTCGCACCTGCGGTGGAAGCGCGGGCAAGGGTACGACCCGGCGGAGCTGGACGGCCTCTACACCGGCAACCACGCGCGGGCACGAATGGTGCTGAAGGCGGTACAGGACACGGCCGACGTGGGTCGGATGCGGGCGCTCGGGTTCTGCGTAAGCATCGGGCACGCCGAGTTCATGGCGGACTGGTTTACCCGGCACGGCGTACCCTCGGCGGCGGTGACCTCGCGGGCGGACCGCACGACGCGGGACGGCCTGCTGCGGGAGTTCAAGGCCGGCAAACTCCGCGTGCTGTTCACCGTCGACCTGTTCAACGAGGGTGTCGACCTGCCGATGGTCGACACGATCCTGATGCTGCGGCCCACCGAAAGCGCGACGATCTTCCTTCAGCAGCTCGGCCGTGGGCTGCGGCTCGACGACGACAAACCCTGTCTGACGGTGCTCGACTTCATCGGCGGCCAGCACGCCAACTTCCGCTTCGACCTGCGGTGGCGGGCACTGACCGGGGTCAGCCGTCGGGCCGTCGAGGCGGCCGTCCGGGACGGCTTCCCGTCGCTGCCGAGCGGCTGCCACGTCGAGCTGGACCGAGTGGCGAAAGAGGTCGTGCTCGCCAACCTGAAGTCGGCCCTGCCGACCTCGAAGAACGGCCTGGTGGCGGAGCTGCGGCAGCTCGGTGACGTGAGCCTGGCCGAGTTCCTGCGGGAGACCGGCCTGGAAGTCGAGGACGTCTACCGGTCGGCGAGCATCGGCGGGTGGGCCGGGCTGCGGCGGCTCGCCGGCATCGAGACCTCGACCGCCGGGCCGGACGACCGCGAGCTCGGCCGGGCTATCGGGCGAATGTTGCACATCGACGACGTGGACCGGCTGTCCCTGCTGGCGCGGGTCGCGGGCGGCGAGCACCCTGGCCGCGGACGGCTGCTGGACATGCTGCACTTCAGTCTCTGGGGGCCGTCGGTGTCGCTGACCGAGCGCGATGCCCGGCTGAAGCGGCTCTGGGGGGAGCCGGCGCGCTGCGCGGAGCTACGCCAGGTCGCCGAGGTACTGCGGGACCGAATCCACCGGGTGACGGTCACGCCGCAGCCGGGCCGGGTACCGCTGCGGGTGCACGCCCGCTACAGCCGCAACGAGGCGTGCGCGGCCTTCGGAATGGCGAACCCGGGGTCGCTGCGCGAGGGAGTGAAGTGGCTTGAGTCGGAGCAGGCGGACCTCTTCTTCGTCACCCTGGTCAAGTCCGAGGAGCACTACTCCCCCACCACGATGTACGCCGACCGGGCCATCACCGACAGCCTGTTCCAGTGGGAGTCGCAGAGCACCACGTCGTCTGCGTCGGGGACCGGGCAGCGCTACATCCAGCACGCCGAGCGCGGGTCGACGGTGCACCTGTTCGTCAGAGAGACCAAGCTCGCCGACCGCGACCTGGGCGCGCCGCCGTACCTGTACGCCGGACCAATGACGTACCAGGAGCACACCGGCGAACGGCCTATGCGGATTCTCTGGCGGCTGCACCACCCGCTCCCCGCCAACACGTACGCCGCCGCCCGGGCCATCGCCGCATGACCTCCGACAGCGGGAGATGCACGATTCGTGACGCGAGTCCATAGGCTCTCCTGCAAACTGGCACTTTCGTCGCCCGAATGGGCCTACCCCTGTGCCTGAAAGATCGCTAGGTTCCGCTGGTGCAAATGCGTCTGGGGCCTGCCCAACTCCTGGTTGCCGCCCTGCTACTCGTGCCCGGTATAGCCGCGACATCGTGTTCGAGCATCACCAACCGAGTCGGGGACTTCCCACACACTTGGGTAGGTGCGGACACCACGAGCGCGGTCATGATTCAAATTACCCGGCAGGCAGGCACCCTCTCGGGAACGCTGGACCAGAGCAGCCTGGACAGCGCCGACCCGACCACGACGAAGTCGACGCACGCGGCCTTCACGGGCACGATGGACGGCGAGGCAATGACCCTCAGCTTTCCCCAGGGGCTCGGATTCGTCACCAACCTTTCCGGCACGGTGTCCGGCTCGGAGTTGACGCTGCAGGTGCCGCAAGACGACGGCTCGACCGCCCCACTTACGCTCGCACCGGCGTCCACCGACGCCTACAACCGCAAGGTTGCGGAGGTGCAAGCGAAGGCTGATGCCAACCTGGCAGATCGACAGGCGGTTGCGGCGAGTGCAGCCGCAGCAGCTTCTCTGCAAGAAAGCCGGCAGCAGATCGCAAAGGCAGCTGAAGCTGTGGCGCAGGACGCCGCGGCCGTACGGGATGGACTTGCGAAGCCGCCCTCCTTCTCAGATTTTGAAAGGGACTTGACCGCCGCAAAGCAGGACCTGGCGAGCGCGAAGACCAACGCCGCGAAGGCTACTAGGGAGCAGGACGAGTCGTCGGCGTGCAGCGACGCCTACAGTGCCGAGAGCGATGCCTACAGCGTCGAGAGCGACTCCTACAGCATCGACAGCGACTTGAGCAGCCTGACCAGCGACATCCAAGCGCTTAAGGACGCTGCTACGCGGCTCGGCCATGATCTATCCGCATTTCAGCAGGCCGCAGTTGCGCTGCCCGGGTACACACCGCCTAACGCACCAGATGCCGACCAGGTTAAGGATCTCCTGAATCAGGTATCGGTGAAGACTGCGGCTTGGAAAAAGAAGGGGGCCAGCTATCAAGACGAGGTCGCCAAGCTCCTGAAGGAGGCTAGGGCCATCGCTGCTCAAGCCCAAAAAGACCACTGTTAACCAGTCGGCATTCGCTGCCGCGCCTCAGCTGTTGAGGTACGCGAGCACTGGGCAGTTCCGATCATCACCATCGGCTGCCAGGCGACGCCCGGTGAGAAGTATGCCGTGCGCCGCTACGGCGACTCGACCGCCTGCCGGTTGCCGAGGAAGACTCGCGTGTCGTACGGACGCACGGCCGTCATCAGATCACCGAACGTGCCGGCGGTGCGCTGCGCGTACCAGCTGAAGATCGCTGGACTGCTCCGTCCGGAGACGGCGGCGGGTCGGCGGCGGTGGAGGGCCGCGGACTGTAACTTCGGTGGCCGCGGAGGAGAAGACGTGCGCCGGTCACAGGGACTCACAGCGCGAGTTGCTAGATGTGAGTGCGCGGTCGGTCTCGGGGTCTGTCTGTCGTTGGCGACCGCCGCCGGCAGACCTGGACCGGCGGCGAGGCGTCTGCCTCGCCTCCGCCGCGCGGTCCGGACCGTCGCCTCAGTGCGGGCCGCACGGCGGGCGGGGGCCGTCGCCCCGGGGGTTGCGCGGGTGTGGGCGGGTTCGGCGGCGTGTGGGGCCACCAGGCCACCGCACGCGCCGCCTGATCCGCCCGCTGATCAGGCGGTCCTACCTTCTTGATCGGACACGGCGTGGGTGGGGAACTCGTCGTCGTGGTCGGTGTCGGTGTAGGGCAGGTCGATGAGGCGGTGACGGCCGCTACTGTCGGCCCGTTGCCAGACCTGGTCAGCGGGGCTGGCATCGAGTGCGGCACGCAGCTCGGTGGTGGTGGTGGCGATGACCGTCTTCAGGTTGATGCCGGCGACGCGGTGGTGCAGGTTCGCCTCGCGGCGGGCCGAGGGTAGATGGAACAGCACCGGCCACGCCCAGTTGCTGAGGCAGACCAGCCGTTCGTACTTGGCGATTTTCTCGGTGAGGATGTCGAGGCGTTCGCGGCCGGTGTCGTACTCGAGAAAGAACGGCACGGACCGTCCGTGCTCGGTCCACACCCCGGCGCCGTCCGGGCGGGGCAGTCCGCTCGGACCGTGGACCATCATCTGCGGGTTGCCGCCTCGGCGGTAGAACACGCCGGGCTCGTGGAAGGCGGACGCGGGCTGCCACCGGTCCAGGGCCGTGTCGGGGTGGGAGCGGGCATGGGCGGCGAGGTCGATGAAGACCTGGTTGCCGCCGAGCAGGTGCGGCAGGTCCGGCCGGGCGGTCAGGGACTGCTTCCGGCGGCGGGCCTGGTCCCGGCGTGGTCGTCCAAGCCCGCGTTGGGCGTGGACGTGGTCGTAGCCGAGCTGGTCCAGGACGTAGTGGTACGGGTAGGAGCCGCCGTAGGCCCGGTTGGGTCGAAACCGGTCTGTCGCACACAGGACGGTGAGGCGACGTAGCCGGCGTTGAGCGAAGTCCACGGACGGGAACAGCGCGGCCCCGATCTGATCGGTGGTGAGCACGCCGTGGTCGTAGAGCCAGCCGAGGAGGCGGTCGTCGCGGGCGGTGATGCTGGCCTGTAGACGCAGCAGCGGGTCCGGAGCCAGTAGCGGTTTACGCATGCGCTGCCCCTGGGGGGACACCCCACACATGAGGGTGTGTCTGGAGCCGGCCCGCACTCCTGAAAGGGGGCCTGACCTGGGCTGTAGGCGGGATCGGCGGGTCGGTTTGGGGGTCAGGATCAAGGCGGACGGTGCAACGGAGACCGACACCGACGTCGACACGGCCGGCCACACCGGTTCCGCCTTGACAGTGGCTTGAAAGCGAGTACGCCGCAGGTCGGTGACGACTCTGGTGGCGCGGGTGAGGGTCGCTGAGCTGGGTCAGCATGCTTGTTGCTCCTTCGAGGATCCGAACAGGGCGATGGAGAGCAAGATGTGCACTGGTCGCCCTACCGTGACGGGCGGGCCGGTGTTCGCTCTGCCAGGTCGGGTCAGGTTTTGTCAGGAGACGGGCTTCCTGACAGACCCGTGTGCTGGTCTCACGGCGACGGCTATGGCTGACAGAGGTCGCAGATTGTGGTTCTGTCACGCGGCCTCCCGGTGTGACAGGTCCGGCGCGGGTGCGGTGCTCTCGCCGCGCAGGACGCGCACGAGTGCTGAGGCGGTGGCGTTGGACAGTTGGTGCCCGTCCGCGCGCAGCTGTCCGGCGAGGGCCTTGCGGGACAGGGGTGTTCCGTGGGCGTCGAGGGTGCGGGCGGCGGTGCGGGCGGCCGGGACCAGCGCGGCGGTCCCCGGGCCTCGGTCCCGGACCGGCGTGTCCTCGGCCCGTCGGTCCGGGACCGCCGGGTCCTGGTCCGCCGGCGCGGGGACCGCGGCGGTGCAGTCCCGGACCGCTTCAGTGCTCGCGGGGACCGGCAGTGGCGGTGCGGGGACCGGCTCGCGGGTGTCCGGGACCGCGGCGTCCGCGACCAGCGGCGGTCCTGGGGCGACCCGCGTGGGGCGGGCGGTGCGGTCGGGTGGGGCAGGGTCGGCGCGGCCGAGGGCGATCTTCACCATCGTCAGGAAGCCGAGCGCCGGCAGCGCGGCGGCGATCCAGCCGATCGCCGACGCCTCCGCCTCCACCACCTGGGCGGCGAGGGACAGGAACACCGCCACTGTCAGGACGGTCGCCGGGAAGGCGACGCTGGTGCCCACGCGCCGGTTGCGGCGCAGTTCCAGACCGGCGGCGATCGAGGTCAACTCCAGCACGACCGCATCGGCCCAGGCGAGCCAGCCCGGCTGGCCGTGTGCCGCCGCGACGTCATGCACGTGCCGGAAGGAGGCCGCGCCGGCCGCGCCGCCGATCAACAACATGATCAGCACCTGGATGCGGTTTTCCAGCCGCTCCCGCCCCGACCGCTGATCGGTGGGGACGTCGTGGGATCGCTGTTCAGTTGTCGCCAACGGCCCACCTCCCATGGTGAGGTAGCACGTGTGCAATCTTGACTACCGTCGTCGTACAGGGGCGGACCGACCTGGCAGTCGGCTTCGTGTGATTGATGTGGGTTGATGTCATGTTCGTGCTCCAGTTGAATGATGTTCAAGGTGCGGGCGATGTGGGGTGCAGTCCAGGCCCGCTCGGATCAGGGCTTGGGCCGGCGCGACCTGCCGACTGACGCCCGTCCGGGCGGAACCCCTCCTGTCATACGCAGGGGCAGGCACCAGGGCAGCAGGCGTCGCCACAACCGGCACAGCAGGCTGCGGTCAACAGGCGGACACGGGGGGCGGACGGCCAAGCCGAGCCACAAGGGGTCAGGACTCTCGCCACCGGCAGCGCTCGACAAGCGCCATGGTGGTGCGGCGGCTCAACTCGCCGACGAACGATCCTTCATGTGGGGCCTCCTTCTCTCGACGGTCCCAGCACCGTCGGCGCGAACAAGAGCAGGCAACCCGACTCTGGGAGTGCCTGCCCGCCTCTTTCTGGCCGACCGCGCCAGCCGGCAGTGCGGGAACGTGTATCCAGTACGCCCCGCGAACACCGTCGAGTCAACCCCCAATTTCACGCGGATCGGCCACGGAGCCTTGACGTCAGTCCGGTGGAGTGTTAGCCAGTCCGTTCCTATTGCTCGCAGTCCGCCTGGTCCGCCCAGTCATGGGCGAAAAACCTAGATCTGGCCACCTGGCGGGACGGGGATCTCATCGAATGGACGAGCGTGAGTCGGGGACGAGTGGATCTGTCGCCATCGCGGGCGTGGGTGGTGGGTCTCAGTCCTCGCTCAGCCTCAGCCGCCGTCGTTGTTCGGATCGCCACACGGCGGCACAACGGCCAAGTGATCCACTGCCACCAAACTTAGGCGGCTGCGCTGCGGGTGCGGACTGCTGACGGCTGCCGCGCCCGGCACCGCGCTCGTTCGGGCATACGCCATGCGCCGGCGGGTATGCGCGGCGGATGCGCGCCGGCGAGGTGACCCGGCTCTACCACCACCAGACGAACCAGTGTCGCGGCGGCCGGCCGCCGGGTGTCCCGCGGTTCGTCCCAATGGACCCGAGCAACCGTCCCCAGCCGCTCAAACGCCACCTCGGGACGCCGGTGCACCCCCTGCCCCGCGACCTACCGCCGACCGGGGCGCCGGCCGCGGTGACCCTGTCCGGACGGGTACCGCCGAGCAACCCGACCATCGACCGCGAACTCCTCGCCCGCCTGCTGTTCTACTCAGCCGGCGTCACCCGAACCGCCGGAGACAACCTCTGGTTCCGCGCCGCCCCCTCGGCCGGCAATCTCCACCCCCTCGAGATGTACGCGGTGGCCAGCGAGGTCGCCGGGCTCGACGCCGGGCTATACCACTTCGCGACGGAAGTGTTCGGCCTGGAGGCACTCGCGGCCGGGGACCACCGCCCGGCGCTGGCCGACGCCACCACCGACCCGGACGTCGGGCCACCCCGCTCGCCCTCGTCGTCACCGGCCTACCTTGGCGAACCGCGTGGAAGTACGCCGAACGGGGCTGCGGCACGTCTACTGGGACGCCGGGACAGGGTGAGGGCATGGACGGGTCAGGCGTACACGGGGTGTCGGGTGCCACCGTGGTCAGCGCACGGCCCGCCTCGTACGCCGGTCATGCTGACCAGGCCGTCGTCGCACTGCACCACGTAGCCCTTGCCGTTCCAGAAGGTGGGCACGCAGTCGAACCAGTCGCAGACGTCCGCGGCCGGGTCGTTGATGTAGGAGCCGCCGCAGTAGTTGTAGCCGTACGGGTTCTGCGGTGCGCCGCAGAGGTCCACCGGGGTCGGGCTCGGCGAGCCGGTGGACGGACTCGGGCTACCGACACCGGTGCTGCTGGCCGACGGCCACCCGGAGGGTCTGGTCGGTGAGGCACCATCGGTCGGGCCCGGTCCAGGAGAGGTGACCGGCCCGGAACCGGGCCCCGGCGCCGTAACGGGACCGGACGTGCCGGGCGCGGTGGTGGCGTCCCGCTGCGGACCAGCGGTGGGAGCGGTGGAGCTCAGCGGCGCGCCGACGGCGGTGGTCGGCGAGGGGTCATCCGGGTCGGTCGAGGCCGCGCCGGTGCGGCCGTCGAAGTCCATTCCGACCACCGGGCGGTCCGTCGCGGACCAGCGGACCGCGCCCACGACCCCCGCCAGGGCGACCAGGACCGCGACGGCGGCGACCAGCGCCGGACGGGCGAGGCGGGCGGCGGCCGGGGCCTCGACGGGCGTGGCCGGTGTCGGTGCCGCCGGCCGGGTACGCCAGTGCGCCACCACCGCCTCGTCGAGCCGGTCCAGGAGCGCGTCCCGCTCCCCGACGGCCTCGGCGTACGCGACGGTGAGTCGCAGCCGGAAGTCGGACGCCGCCGTCGGCGGTACCCGTACTCCCCGGATCCTGCCCGGCCCGTGCTCGTGCAGCAGGGTCAACGGCTCCGCCGGATGGTGTGCCACCCCGGTCAGCTGCCGGTACGGCCACTCCCGGACCCCGAGGCGCCCGATGAGGATCAGCCGCCGGTCGGTGACCACCGCCATGCCGGCGTCGACCACCGCGACGCCCTTCGTCAACCCGCGTAACCGGACCGAGTCCCCGAGGGGAACGACGGCCAGCTCCGGTGCGGGCAAGCCGGCGGTGTGCCGAGCCGTCACCTCGAGGAGTTCCGCGCCGGACTGCACGGTGGCCACTTCCTCGTCGTGGTCGAGGGCCACCGGCAGCCCCACCGGCGTCTCCGCCCGCGGCTCCGGTTCCTCGGCCCGCGCGCAGAACTGCCGTAGCTCGATGTCGCGTCGCCGCCACGCCTCGACGGCGGTCTCGTACGCCGTGCGCCGCCGCTCGTTCTCTCGGTTGACCCACCGGGCCCGCCAGCCCACCGCCGTCCCGTCCGTCGCCACCGGGTCGCCTCTCATCGCGAAGGGATTCCGGGTCCACCCGGTACAACGGCGCTCGGCGGCGCAGGACACGCCGTAGCCGACGACCGGTTCGGCTGGTTCCGTGGATACCGTCGAGTACCCGTACCGGTTGGCGGGTGGGGCCGAACCGCCGATGTCCGCGGCTGTCTCCGATCGCCGCGCGGCGATACGGTGCACGCACCGCCTCGGGCCGCGCCCCGCCGACAGGTCGCGACGCCGCCTCACGCGTCCCCATCCGCACCACCGGATCGATCTCACGTCCGACGCCGGCGTAGTCGCCGGGAGAGAGGATCGAAGAGGATGCTCCCGACACACACCACCTCCTGGCGAACGGCGAGGGTCACCCTCGCAGTCGCCATCGCCCTGGTCAGCCTCGGCGTTTTCGGCGCACCCGTCCACGCCGAAGGACAGTCCAAGGTCACCGTGATGACCCGGAACCTTTATCTGGGCGGCGATCTGACGCCATCCATCGGCGCGCCGACCCCAGGGGCGTTCCTGGCCGCGAACTCCGCGCTGTTGGGCCACGTCGACCTGGTCGACTTTCCCGCCCGGGCGAAGCTGCTCGCCCGGGAGATCACCGAGAACAAGCCGGACCTGGTAGGACTGCAGGAGGTCGCGCTGTGGCGCACCGGCACGTTCGCTGACCCCGCACCTGCCACCGAAATCCGTTACGACTACCTGGCGCTGCTCATGGGCGAGCTGAGCCGCTCCGGTCACGCGTACGACGTCGCGGTCGTACAGACCGAGGCCGATCTGGAGGCGCCGGCGGGCGCGCCGCACTTCCTCGACGTACGGCTCACGATGCGCGACGTGATCCTGGTGCGTCACGGCGGGCGGGTGAAGGTGACCGACTCCTCGTCCGGCACCTTCACCAACAACCTCACCTTCACGCTCGCGGCAACGAACGGGACCGTGACCAGCACCCGCGGTTGGACCGCGGTGGACGTGGTGCACGGGCAACGCCCGTTCCGGTTCGTGAACACCCACCTGGAGGCCTTCCACGCCGGTGTCCGGGTACTGCAGGCGCGCGAGCTGCTGGCCGGCCCCCTCGCCACGGCACCGGGTGACGTCCTCCTCGCCGGGGACCTCAACACAGGCCCCGACCTGCCCGTCGCCGAGAACCGGCTCGCCTACGCCGCGCTGGTGGCCGGCGGGATGCGGGACACGTGGCAGATCCTGCACCCTGACGAACCCGGCTACACCGCGGGTCTGGGCGACGACCTGAACCAACCCGCCGACGCCGTCGAACACCGCATCGACATGGTCCTGTTCCGGGGGGCGGTCGTTCCCGTCTCGAGCCTCATCTTCGGCACCGAGCGGCAGACCCCCGACGGCCGGTGGGCATCGGACCACCTCGGCTACCTGGCCGTGCTGGCCTTGCGGTAGCGCGAACGCTGCTCCGGGCTGGCGCCGACGCGCCAGCCCGGGGCTGCCACGGGCCCGCCGCGATGACCGCCCCGACGCGTCCGCCCGGCCTGGCTGTCAGTAGGTCCCGCCGCGCGCCACCTGCGGGGCCACCCGTTCGTGCAGCGCGGCGAGGGCCGGGCTGACGGAGGCGGTGAGCGGCGCCGGGTCCGCCAGCCGACGTGCCGGGTCCGGTAGCCAGGCGAGGTCCGCGTCGAACCGGCCCCGCGCGGCGCGTACCTCACCGGCCGGGTCGGCGACGGCCAGGCGACGGCCGCCGCGCATGACCGGCACGAGCAGCGGCTCGCGGTCGCCCGGCGGCGGTTCGTCGCGCAGCCCCACCACGTCGCCGCTGGCACCGGTGGCATCGCGGAAGACCTGCTTGGGACCGGGCAGGGTGGCCTTGCCGGGCGACAGCTTGAGCACCGGCCGGTCGCCGACGGCCACCAGCTTGTAGGCGCTGTCCAGGGACGGCGCCTACAAGCTGCCCATGCGGGTGCCGACGCCGTACGCGTCGATCGGTGCGCCCGCGGCGACGAGCGCCGCGATGACATCCTCGTCGAGGCTGCCGCTGGCCAGGATCTGGGCCTGAGTCAGCCCGGCGTCGTCGAGGATCGCGCGGGTCTGCACGGCGAGCGCGGCGAGATCTCCGGAGTCGAGCCGCACGCCCACCGGGCCGGTCAGTCCCAACTCCGCGATGACCTCGACGGCGGCTCGCACTCCGGCGGGCGTGTCGTAGGTGTCGACGAGGAACACCGGGTTCGTCGGGAAGTCGGTCGCGAACGCGCGGAACGCGGCGCGCTCGTCGGGGAACGC
Source organism: Micromonospora sp. NPDC005206 (assembly GCF_040608175.1). Lineage (NCBI taxonomy): Bacteria > Bacillati > Actinomycetota > Actinomycetes > Micromonosporales > Micromonosporaceae > Micromonospora > Micromonospora sp. NPDC005206. The sequence goes on along the minus strand of NZ_JBEXHU010000002.1, from coordinate 319,156 downwards.
CTCGACGTACGAGTGGGCCATGGTCCCGGACGGCGGCAGTCCGTACCGTCGAGCGGCCTCGACGTCGCTGGTCGCGGCGAAGCCGGCGATCGCGGACGCCCGGGCCACGGCCGCGCCGGCCTCGATGCCTTGGGTGCGGCGGAACGCGTAGTCGACCAGCTGCGCGTCGCCGGCCGCGAGGCGGCATCGGGCGGCCTTGCTGGCGATCGTGGTGTGGAAGGTGATGAGGTTCAGCACGCCGGTCTCCACCAGCTGCGCCTCGGCGATCGGCGCGGTGATCTCCAGCAGGGGTTCGTCGGCGAACACCACGCGGCCCTCCGGCACGGCCCAGACATCACCGGTGAACCGCAGCCCCGCGAGCGCTGCCAGCGTCGCTTCGTCGAGCCCGACGGTGTCGCGCAGGTAGCCGAGTTCACCCTCGTCGAACGCGAAGCCCTCCAGGAACGCCAGCGCCTCGGCCAGCCCGGCGGCCACCAGAAAGCCACGCTGCGGCGGTAGGCGGCGGACGAACAGGCTGAACGTCGCACGCTCCACCATGTCCCGGCGCAGGTAGCTGGCCGCCATCCGCAGCTCGTACAGGTCGGTACGCAGCCCGGTCACGATTCCTCCATCGGCACTGGGCACGGTCAACGGGCCGGCATCGTGGTGATGCCAACCCGTCGGGTCCGGGGCGGACGCAGGCTGGGGCGTCCGGCCCCCGGCATCCGAGCCAGCACGCCGCGAGGCAGCAGTTGGGCGCGGATACCCCTCCCGGTCACCGGTACACCTGACGGCGGTGAACACACCGGCCACACCGCCTCGCCGGGGTCCGCATGCCGCCGCCCGCCACTCGGCGCGCACCGCGTCGAGACCCTGCGCGTTGACGACTCGCGCTACTCCTTCGCAACGGTCGCCGGCTCCGGCGGCGTGCGCGGCCCGCTGACCCGCCGCTCGTCGCCGTGCCCCGGCCACCACGCCTTGTGCCCGATCAGCGCGGTCAACGCCGGAACGAAGAACATCGACATGACGAACGCCGACAGCACGATGCCGATCGCCACCGCGAAGCCCATCTGCTGCAGGAACGAGATCGGCGCGAGCAGCAGCACCGCGAACGTCCCGGCCAGGATCAGCCCGGCTGCCGCGACGGTCGGGCCAGCGTGTTCCACGCCGATGGCGGCGGCCTCGTGCGGCTCGTTGCCTTCCCGCGCCTCCTCGCGTAGTCGGGCGATCATCAGGATGTTGTAGTCCGTCCCGATCGCCACCACGAAGAGGTAGAGGATGATCGGCAGCTGGAAGGTGACACCGGGCTCGCCCTGCAGCCCTTGGAAGAGGTAGACCGTGGCGCCCAGCGTGGCGGCGAAGTTGAGCAGCACCGCGATCACGAGGTAGATCGGCGCGACCAGGCTGCGCAGCAGCAGCGCGAGGATGAGCGCGATCAGGCCGGCCGCGACCGGCAGGATCACCGACAGGTCGCGGTTGTTCGCCGAGTTGATGTCCGCGAAGATCGCGGTGGTCCCGCCGACCAGCGCCCGGGTGCCGGGCGGGGCCGCCGCGTGCACGGCACCGCGCAGGTCCTCGCGGACGAGGGTGATCGCCTCGTTGGAGACCGGGTTCTCGTCGAGCAGCAGGTTGACCCGGGCCACACTCGGGTCGGTGCTGCGCTCCGGGGGCTGCGCCTGGCCCACACCCGGGGCTTTCGCCACAGCCGCCGCGAAGTCGTTGACCTGCTGCTCGGTCAGCTGCGACCCGTTACTGGTGGTCAGGTAGACCTCGGTAGGGGCGAGCGCACCGGCGGCGAACCCGCGCTGCAGGTCCTTCGCGGCCTTCGCCGACTCGGTGTCCTGCGGGAAGCCGGCGCTGAAGTCGTAGTCGGCCTTGTAGCCCAGCACGCCCGCGGCGAGCGCGACCAGGACGACGCCGGACGCCGCCGCGACGAGCGCCGGCCGGCGCCCGACGACGGCGCCGAGCCGGTGCGACAAGGTGGCCTTGGGCGCACGCTGCCACGCCTTCGACGGCCAGAAGACGTAACGACCGAGCAGCGAGACGACCGCCGGGACGAGAGTGAGCGAGGTGACCAGCATGACGCCGACCGCGATCGCGAGCGCCGGGCCGAGCGAGCCGAAGAAGCCCAGGGAGGCCAGGAGCAGCACGAGGAACGCGACGATGACCGCCCCGGCGGCCGACGTGATGACCTCGCCGACCCGCTGGACGGAGACGATCATCGCGGTGCGCTTGTCGTCACCGGCGCGCAGCCGCTCCCGGTAGCGGAAGAGCAGGAACAGGATGTAGTCGGTGCCGATGCCGAACAGCACGATCAGCAGGATCGTCTGCAAATCCTGACTGACACTGAGATCGAATGCCTTGCCCGCGGCGGCGACGAGACCCGTCGTGATGCTCAGGACGACGCCGACGACCACCACGGGCAGCAGCGCGGCGATGGGGCTGCGGAAGATGATCAGGATCAGTCCGATGATCAGGATGATCGTCGCGACACCGACCACGGCGAAGGCACTGTTGAAGGTGTCCTCGTTGTCGACGAAGCTCGCCACGTCGCCGGCCACGCCCGCGGTCAGCCCACTGTTCGCCAGCTCCGGGCCGATGTCCGACCGCAGATCGCGTACGGCGTCGAGCAGCGCCGGATCGTCGGGGGTGGGGGCATCGAGCCCGACATTGATGATCTGCACCGACTTGTCCGGCGCGACCGCGAGCGGACCTGTCAGGTAGCCGGACGTGTGCGGGATGTTCTTGACCTTGAGCGACTGAGCGAGCTGGCCCACCCTCGCCTCGTCCGCCGGCCTGAGCTTCTGCCCGTCGGCGCGCTTGACCACGATGATCGCCGTCGCGGTGGCCTGCTGCGGAAACGCCTTCTGCCCAAGCTCGGTGGCCTGCACGGACTCGTACGAGCGGGGCAGAAAGCTTTCCTGATCGGCGGAGGTGATATCGCTCAGCGACGGTGTGGTGGCGATGATGGCGGCTGCCGCGAGCACCCACCCGGCGATCACCCACCACGCTCTGCCCACAACGAATCTGCCCAGCCGCTCGAACATGGTTTCCCCCGAGTGTTCGGCACCACCGACGTCGGGGGCCTGGAGCGCCCAGGGCACCCGCCCGTCACTCTGCCGGGCAGGCTTCGCTACCCACTGTGCAGCCTACCGTCGCGTGGCACTCCTTTTCGGATGCTTGGGCTCCGGGGGCTCGGCGAGTTTCAGCTGTTCAGGTACGCGAGCACGGGGAACACCCGTCGATTGTTGTCATCGGACGGCGGCATACCCAGCTTGGTCAACTACCCGCCCGCGGCTACACCGCGCCGGAAAACCCGGCGAACCAGCCCGCTGACGAGATGCTGTTGCGGGCCCACCAGGCGCAGTTCGACGCCAAGGTGAACGGCGTGGACGGGTGGAGTTACATGGCCTCGGCCGCCCTGGCTAGAGGCGAACGGATGGGGCGCCTGCTGGTCGAGGTGCACACCGTGGGCAACCGGCTACCGGCCGAGCCGTGCGCGCTGGCCCAGCAGTTCTGGGGCATGCAGGGCGACTGCCAGCTGGTGGCGTCGGTGCGGCACAGGTCGGGGTGGTGATCCGGCCAGGCCGCGACGACCGGTTCGACCAGTGGGCGGCGTACCGGCACCCGGACGGTGTAGTGGTCTACGTTGCACAGCGCGCGAAGCTCGGCGACGACCCGCCGGCGCTGACCACGCTGCCGTTCTCCGTGCCGCAGCTGGCGGCCCTCGCCGTCGATGAACGGTTCCATCTCAAGTAGCGGGCCTTCGCAAGGGCTACTGCCGGGGACAAACAGCACCGCCAATCCTCATGCGATTTCTGTGAGGGCCGGTCGAGAGCGGCCGGCCCTCCGCGTTCCCTGGTCAGCCGACCTGCGCGCGGCGAGGTGGGCGAGCAACGCCCGCGCCCGGGCGTCGACCGGTCCGGCCGCGAAAGAGGTGTAGCTGCGTCAGCCGTTGAGGTACGCGAGCACCGCCAGCACCCGCCGGTTGTCGTCGTCCGACGGTGGCATCCCGAGCTTGCTGAAGATGTTGTTGATGTGCTTGCTGACGGCCTTCTCGGTGACGAAGAGCCGTCCCGCGATCGCCGCGTTCGACCGCCCCTCGGCCATCAGACCCAGCACCTCCCGCTCCCGGGCGGTGAGGTCGCGCAGTGGCTGCATGCCGGAGGTACGGGCCAGCAGTTGGGTGACCACCTCCGGGTCCATCACCATCCCGCCGCCGGCCACTCGGCGTAGCGCGTCGATGAATTGGCCGACGTTGGACACCCGGTCCTTGAGTAGGTAGCCGACTCCCCCGTTGCGGTCGGCGAGGAGTTCCCGGGCGTACAGCTGCTCGACGTGTTGGGACAGCACGAGGATCGGTAGCCCGGGCAGCTGCATCCGGGCCGCGAGGGCGGCTTGCAGGCCTTCGTCGGTGAAGGTGGGTGGGAGGCGCACGTCGACGACGGCGATGTCGGGGCGGTGCCGGGTGAGCGCCGGCAGCACGGACGGTCCGTCGGCGACGGCCTCGACGACCTGGTGTCCGTTCGCGTGGAGGATGTGCGTCAGCCCGTCCCGGAGGAGGGCAAGGTCCTCCGCGATGACAACTCGCACGGCAGCTCCATGGTCACGACGGTGGGTCCGCCGGGCGGACTGGTCACGGTCATCGTGCCATCGAAGGCTGCCAGACGGCGTCGTACGCCCGCCAGGCCGGTCCCTGCGTCCGGCGTGGCGCCGCCGCGCCCGTCGTCGCCGACCTCCGTGCGCAGCACACCGTCCCGGTGCACCAGAGAGACCCAGGCGCGCCGGGCGCCACTGTGCTTGGCCACGTTGGTGAGCAGCTCGGCCACCGCGAAGTACGCCGCGGACTCGACCGCCGCGGGCGGGCTGCCGGGCAGGTCCAGGTCGACGTCCACGTCCATGGGCGGCGCGACGGTGAGGGCGAGTGCCCGCACCGCCCCGTTGAGGCCGCGTTCGGCGAGTGCGGGCGGGTAGATGCCGCGGACGAGGTGGCGGAGTTCGGCGAGGGCGTGGCCGCTGGTCTCCTGCGCCTCGCTGAGCAGTCGCGCCGCCCGTGCCGGGTCGTTGGCCATGAGCTGCTCGGCCAGGCCGATGCTCATCCGCAGTGCGACCAGCCGGGCCTGCGCACCGTCGTGCAGGTCGCGTTCGATGCGGCGCAGCTCGGCGGCCTGCGTGTCGATGGTGTCGGCGCGGGTGGCGGCGAGGTGCCGGACCCGCAGGGCCAGCTCCTGCGCCCGGGTGGGGGCGAGGAAGAAACCGGCGAAGCGGAAGTGCAGCCACAGCAGCCCCGGTGCGACGGCCAGCCCGCCGGTGAGGATCAGCCAGCCCTGCGGCGCGGCCAGCCACGCCTTCGCGAGGTTGTCCATCGGCCAGAACACACCGTAGCCGTACCAGTCGATGCTCAGGTAGAGCACCAGCGGCACGAAGAGGGCGCCCTCCAGCCCGTACGTGGCCAGCGCGAAGGCGAGCAGGCAGGCGCCGCCGGTGACCGCGCCGGGGATCAGCCAGGCGAGGTCCCGCCAGGTCGCCGGGTCCGAGACCACCCACCGGAACCGCTGCCAGGTGCCGAGCCGCGCGCCGGCGGGCACCGGCGCGTACGGCGAAGCGATCGGCACGCCGGCGGACCGGCTCAGGCGCCGTTGCAGCGTCAGCGACAGCCGTACGAGCACGGTCACTGCGGGGAAGAGGGCGAACCCGATGCCGAGGGCGGGGATGAGCGCGAGGGAGACCACCGACAGCGCGAACAGCAGCACGTTGGTGGTCAGGCTGAACAGGGCCACAGCCAGGCCCTGCACGGCGGCGAGCGCGCCGGGCCGGATCTGCTGCCAGACGGTCGAGCGTACGGAGCGGTCCACGGCGTCATTCTCCGCCCGATGCGCCACCGGAATCGGTGGTGCTACCACCACCTGCCTTCGGGACCTGCCACCCCTGCCTTCCACCTGCGACGGCCGAAGGATCGAAGGCATGACCAGGCAAAAGGAAACCGCGCGGCACCGACTGGCCGCAATGCCGTCCGGCCGACGCAGCAAGTACGTGATGCTCGTCTTCTGGCTCGTCCTCGTCGCGGCGGCCGGGCCGCTGGCGATCAAGCTGACCGAGGTGCAGGACAACGACACCCTCGGCGCGTTGCCCGCCACCGCCGAAGCCAGCCGGGCGGCGCAGCGGGCCGAGGAGGCCTTCCCGGACTCGCAGAAGCCCCTGGCCGTCGCCGTCTACGTCCGCGAGAGCGGGCTCACCGACGCCGACCGCGCCAAGGTCGACGCCGACCGCACGGCGTTCGACCGGTACGCCGACGGCGGCCAGGTGCCCCCGCCGGTGGTCAGCGAGGACGGGCAGGCGCTGCTGGTCTCCTTCCCGGTCAGCGGGGACGCCGACCAGCGGGCCGACGCGGTGGCTGAGGTCAAGGAGCAGTTGGGTACGGACGCGCCGGCCGGCCTGCGGACCGCGCTCACCGGCCCGGCCGGCGGCGAGGACGACGTCTTCGACGCGTTCGCCGGCATGGACAGCACGCTGCTGCTGGCGACCGCGGCCGCCGTCGCGTTGCTGCTGCTCATCACGTACCGCAGCCCGGTCCTGTGGTTGATCCCGCTCATCACGGTCGCGGTCGCCAACCAACTCGCCAGCGCCGTGGTGTACCTGCTGGCCCGGCACGCAGGGCTGGCCGTGGACTTCCAGAGCCAGAGCATCCTGACCGTGCTGGTCTTCGGTGTCGGCGTGGACTACGCCCTGCTGCTCATCGCCCGCTACCGGGAGGAACTGCGCCGGCACGCCGACCGGCACGCGGCGATGGCCGTCGCGCTGCGACGGTCGATCGGCGCGATCGCCGCCTCGGCGGCGACCGTCGCGATCGGCCTACTGTGCCTGCTCGCCGCGCAACTGCCGTCCACCCGGGGGCTCGGACCGGTCGGCGCGATCGGGATCGTCGCGGCATTCCTCGCCATGACCACCCTGCTGCCGGCCGTGCTGGTCATCTTCGGGCGGTGGCTGTTCTGGCCGTTCGTGCCGCGCTTCGCACCGGACGCGGTCGGGCTCGACGTGGCGACCGAGCACGGAGTGTGGCGCCGGATCGCCGGTTTCGTCGGTCGGCGGCCCCGCGCGGTGTGGCTGGGCACGGCGGCGGCGCTGGTCGCCCTGAGCTTCGGTATCGGCAACCTCAGCATCGGCATGCCGCATGACGAGTCCTTCACCAAGGAGGTCGGCTCGGTCACCGGACAGCGGATGATCGAGGCGCACTACCCGAGGGGAGCCGTCGCACCCGCCGAGATCCTGGCCGCCGCCGGCCCGACCGACCAGGTGGTGGCCGCCGCCCGTACCGTGCCGGGGGTTGCCGCGGTGGGCGAGCCGGAGCGCTCGCCGGACGGGCGTTGGGTGCGCATCGCGGCGGTCTTGGCCGACACGCCGGACAGCGACGCGTCGCTGGACACGGTCGGCCGGCTCCGCGCCGCGGTGCACGCCGTGCCGGGTGCGCAGGCGCTGGTCGGCGGGGACACCGCGTACCTGCTCGACGAGGAGCGGACGGTCGGCCGGGACAACCGGGTCGTGGTGCCGCTGGTACTGGCGGTCGTCTTCGTCATCCTGGTGCTGCTGTTGCGCGCGCTGGTCGCGCCGCTGCTGTTGCTCGCGAGCGTGGTCCTGTCCTATGCCGCGGCGATGGGCGCGGCCGGGCTGATCCTCGACGCGATGGGCTACCCGAAACTCTTCGTCGGGATTCCGCTGCAGACGTTCCTGTTCCTCGTCGCCCTCGGCGTGGACTACACCATCTTCCTCGCCACCCGGGCTCGGGAGGAGACGGCGCGGCTCGGGCACCGGCAGGGCGTGCTGCATGCGCTGACCGTGACCGGCGGGGTGATCACCAGCGCGGGCGTGGTGCTGGCCGCCACGTTCGGCGCGCTCAGCGTGCTGCCGCTGGTGCCGTCCGTGCAGACGGCGGTCATCATCGGCGTCGGGGTGCTGCTCGACACGTTCCTGGTCCGCAGCCTGCTCGTCCCGGCGCTGGCGCTGCACATCGGTCCCCGCACCTGGTGGCCGAGCGCCCTGGCGCGGCCAAGGATCCGGCCGGTCGCGGCGCCGCCGACCGAGCAGGCAACGGCGGCGTCGTAGGAATCCCCCGGGAGTCGGCAGCCCTGGATAGGCCGGTCCGAGCACCCGTGCGACGAGCGGGGTGGTGCCTGGTGGCGACCCACGGCGAACACGGACCACACGTCGTACCCCGCCGCTAGCGTGGCGTCAGCCCACTCGGAGACGCTTGGAGGAGCCCGCGATGATCGACCACATGTCCATCCAGGTCCGCGACGTGCCGACCAGCGCCGCTTTCTACGACGCCGTGCTCGCCCCGCTCGCCGGCCGCCGCCTCCTGGAGTTCCCGAACGTCATCGGCTACGGCCGGGACCGTCCCGACTTCTGGCTGGGCCCGACCGAAACCCCCGACGAGGCCCGCGAACTACACCTCGCCTTCACGGCCGACGACCGAGCCGCCGTCCAGGCGTTCCACGACGCCGCCGTGAAGGCCGGCGCGGAGGTGCTGCACGCGCCCCGGGTCTGGCCGGAGTACCACCCGACCTACTTCGCCGCGTTCGTCCGCGACCCGGACGGCAACAACGTCGAAGCCGTCTGCCACACCCCGGAGTGATTGGACCTACCGACATGGAACAACGGATCAGTTTGGTCACCCTCGGCGTCACCGACGTGGCACGGGCACGAGCGTTCTACGAACACCTCGGCTGGCGCGGCCAGGAGGTCGAGGAGACGGTGTTCTTCCAGGCCGGCGGCCTGGCGGTCGTGCTGTGGGGCCGCGACAAGTTGGCCGCCGACGCGGGCATCGACGATCAGGGCACCGACGGCTTCGGTGGGGTGACCCTGGCGCAGAACGTCCGCTCACAAGCAGAGGTTGACGAGGTGATCGCCGCGGCGGTGGCCGCCGGCGCGGAGGCGACCAAGCCCGCCCGGGAGACCTTCTATGGCGGCTACGCCGGCTACTTCACCGACCCGGACGGTCACGTGTGGGAAATCGCCTGGAACCCCGGCTTCCCCCTTGGCGAGGACGGCACCATCACCGTCCCCGACTTCGGCACCACCGGCTGAGCCCCACACAAAGGCGCTACCGGCCGAGCCACGCACGAAGACGCCACCGGCTGAGCCACGCACAATGGCCGACAGACCGACGCGTCAGGGTTCGGTCGGCGGGCAGAGCAGCCGGTCCAGCAGCGGCAGCTGCAGGGGATCCAGGCAGAGCGTGAGCAGGGCGGCGTCCGGCGACGGCGATGGACTGGGCGAGGCCGGAGCGGTCGGTGTGGGCGATGCGGTGGGCATGATCGAGCGGTTCACCGGGGGCGGGTCCGTGGTCGAAGCCGGCCCGGGCGTCGGCGCCGTACTGGCGGACGGGCCCGGAGCGGTCGGCGGGCCCTCAGCGGTCGGCGGGCCCACAGCGGTGGACGGTGCCGGCGCAACCGGGGCCGCCGGCCGCGCGGAAGTCGTGCTCGGTGGGGCGTACGGCGCGCCGCCGATGGTTCGGGCCGGCACCGTACGGGCGACCGACTCGGCCCTCCCCCGCTCCGGCGCCACCGGGCCGACGGGAAGGGCCGGGACGAGGACGTCGACAGCCGTCGGAGCGTCTGGGGTGGTGACAGCGGTCTCTTCTGCCCGCTGCACGGTGCCTGCCTGCCCGGGCCCGAGTGCGCCGGGGCCCAGTGTCGCGAACACCACCATCGCGACGGTGGCGACGGCGACCACCCGGCGACCGGGGCGCAGCGCCGTCAACGGCGCCTCCTCCGGCACAGCAAACGGCAGCGGCGTTGGCCGGGTGCGCTGGTGGGCGTCCAGCAGGGCGTCGAGCTGCGCGGTGACGGCGGCGCGTTCTCCGGCGGCAACGGCGATGGCGAGGGTGAGGTAGAAGCGGGCGTTTACCGCTGCGGTGGCCGGCACCAGCAGCCCGGCGAGCGGGCTGCGGTCGGTGGTGTGCAGCAGAGTGAGCGGGACGTCGGGGTGGTGGGCGGCGGCGGCTTGGTCCGCGTACCGCCATTCGCGCCGGCGCTCGCCCCCGGCGAACGCCACCCGGTGGCTGGTCACGACGGCCATGCCGGCGTCGACGACCCGCAGGCCGTTCGGCAGGGGGCCGGCGGGTGTGTCGGCGAAGGTGGCGGGACCCGGCGTCGGCAGGCCGGCGACGTGCCGGGCCTCGGCTTCGACCAGCTCCGCGATGGGAAGTACGCGGAAGACGAGCTCGTCGTCGTCGAGGTCCACCGGCAGGCCGGTACGCGGCTGGGTGCACCCGAGGAACCCGGCGGCCTCGACCCGCAGCCGAGTCAGGTGGTCGTTGCGTCGCAGCCAGGCGTCGGTCTCGCTGCGGTACTCGCGCCGTCGCCGCTGGTTCTCGCGCTCGGCCCAGGCAATCCGCCAAGGGGAACATGCCAGTGAAGTCACGGTCACACGCGGTACAACCGCTCATCCACGGGACAGGCAACGCGGACGGGATCGATGCTTCCCTTTGTTCCCGAAAGGAGAAAATTGACGAGCTAGAGCACCCCAAGCCGTGCCGTGGCGTCAGCGGGGACGATCGCGAAGTGGACGGTCCGGCCGGTCCTACGCCGTCCGAGGCGGTGCATCAGTGGCACGAGCACCCCATGCAGCAGCGGGTACTTGCGGCGCAGCGTGCGGGCGGCGGCGTCGTACTCCGGGCCGGTCAGCCGGCGGGCGGTGGCCTGGACCGCCGGTCCGGTCGGCACGCCGCGGGCGGTCGAGGCGGCCACCGTGACCGTCGGGTTGTTGCCGATGCGCCGGGTCTTCCAGGCTCGTTCGAAGCTGCGCACGTACGCCCGGTCGCCGGCCACGGCGATGCTCACCGGCGTCCCGACCGGGCGGCCGTCGCGGCGGTACGTCGTCAGCAGGACCGTCTTCTGCCCGCCGAACGGGGTCAGCTCCGGCGCGCTGGACTGCGAGACCGTGCCGAGCACCCAGCCCCGCTCCCGCCATCGGTACGCGAACGCCACCGCGGCCACCACCACGGCGCCGGCGATCGCGACGGTCTGACCGGTGGTGCCGCCGAGATTGCGGTCGGCGACGTGCACCACCGTGTGGGCCGTTCCGCCGACCGCGTAGCCGGCCAGCGCCACGGTGAGCGCGTCCGCCCAGATGGTGGCGAGCAGCAGGGTCACGCCGATGCCGAGTTGGAAGGCGCCGATGTCGTGCACGAAGTGCCGGTGTGGCGGGAAGTCGGCCCAGGCGCTGAACGAGGCCGGCGCGAGCAGCGCCCACACCCCGACGACCGCGCTGGCCAGGCCCAGCAGGGCGGCGGCGGACCGCACGATTGTTCTCATACAGACCTGACGGGGCGACGCTTGCGGGCGTGACAGACCAAGAGTGGAGCCGGGCCGACGACCGACCCGGCTCCGCCACCTGTCACTACGGACGCAGTGAGGTGAAGAACTGCCTCAGCTCACCGGCGAGCAGGTCCGGCTCCTCCAGCGGCATGAAGTGCCCGCCCCGTCCGGGTTCGCTCCAGTGCCGGATGTCGGTGCAGGCCCGCTCGGCGATGGAGCGGGGCATGTTGGCCTGCGAGGGTTCGGTGCTCACCGTGAACGCGGCGGGCACGGTGATGTCGGGCCGCGGGGTGTTGTGGTCGAAGTCGACGTACTGCCGGAACGACGAGCCGATCGTGCCGGTGGCCCAGTAGAGCGTGATGATGGTGAGCAGGGTGTCCCGGTCGAAGCTGTTCGCCAGGTCACCGTGGTTGTCGCTCCAGTCCCGGTACTTGTCGACGAGCCAGGCGGCCAGCCCGACCGGGGAGTCGACCAGCGCCGCCGCGAGAGTGTCCGGCCGGGTGCCCATGATGGCGCTGTAACCGCCGTCGGTCTCGTCGTACGCGGCTTCGGCGTCCAGGTAAGCCTGCTCGGCCGCCGACAGCGGTCGGGCGTCGAAGCTGGCCGGGAACGGTGGATGGATCATGTGGATGCCGGCCACCTGCTCCGGGTACAGAGCACCGAGCCAGCCGGTGACGACCCCGCCGACGTCCCCGCCGAAGGCGCCGTAACGCTCGTAGCCGAGCACGTCGGTCATCAACTCGTGCAGCGTCCGAGCGAGCATCGCCCGGGTCACCGGCTCGTCGGGTACCTCCGAGAAGCCGAAGCCGGGCAGCGACGGCACCACCACGTCGAAGGCGCCACCATGCCCGGCGGGGTCGGTGAGCCGGTCGACCAGCGGCAGCATCTCGACGAAGCTGCTGGGCCAGCCGTGGCTGAGGATCAGCGGCAGCGTCGCGGGCGCGCCGGCCGGACGTTCCGCGCGGACGTGCAGGAAGTGCAGCTTCCGGCCGCCGACGACGGCCAGGTGGTGCGGGTACGCGTTGAGCTCCGCTTCGCGGGCCCGCCAGTCGAACCCGTCGCGCCAGTAGGACACCAGGTCCCGCAGGTAGTCGGGGTCGGCGCCGCCCTGCCACGGCTGGTGGCCGCTGCGGTCGGTGAAGCGGGTACGGGCCAGCCGGGCCCGCAGGTCGTCGAGGACCGCATCGGATACGTCGATACGGAACGGGGAGAAGGTCATTGGTCCTCCGAACAGGAGGGCGCTCCCCGACGCGGAAGGTCAGCTGAGGGGGATGGCCGAGAAGAGCGCCCAGGAATGACGGTTGGCGATCACCGGGCTCACCTCCTCTCGTGGCTGACGAAGATCACTCTAGCCGAGCGGGCCGGGCATCGGACCTCGGGCCGGGAATCGGGACGGCGCGCGCGGCGGGTACGCCTCGCAGTGCTCGGTCCACTGCTCGGCGGCGACGGCCAGAACGTCGGCGGAGACGGTGAGGATCAACGGGTAGATCGCGGTGGACGGCCGGCGCATCCACGGCGGCAGTGACTCGGCGGAGAACTCCACGATCAGCTCCAGCCGGCGGCGGCGGATCACCCGGCTCCGCAGGGCCAGGTTGGGTTCGGTGAAACGGACCATCGCCGGTGCCGGGCTCGACCCGGCGGCCGCCTTCGCCTGCCCGCGCAGCCAGCCGCTCAGCGCGCGGGCCTCCTCGACCATCAGGCTCGGGTAGTGGTGCGACCAGGTCTGACCGTCGGCGGTGCGGGCGTCGACCTCGATGAGCAGCCAGTCGCGCCAACCGGGCGCGGCCCGGTCGGTGTCGTCGGGCGGGTCGATGCCGGGCTGGTAGCCGACCGGGCGGATCCGCACCCGGGCGCCGTCGTCGGACCGGATCTCCACCCGATGATTCTGGCCGACCGAAGGCGACGGCAGTACCGAAATCGGTATTAAACGGTCACTTTGTCACAGTTCGCCGCACGCCTCGGTGCTCGGCACACGCGTTCGACCGGCCGCCGGTCAGGCTGACCGAGCCGTCACGGCACTGCACCAGGTAGCCCCGGCCGGCCCAGAACTGCGGCACACAGTCGAACCAGTCACACACCTCGGCGGCCGGCCGGCGGATGCGGGTGCCGCCGCAGAAGTCGTACCCCAGGGGGTTCACCGGCGCCCCGCAGCGCGGGTCGCGCGTCGCGGTTGGCGACGGGCGCGGTGCCTTGACCGGCTTCGGCGATGTGCGGGGCGCCGGCGGTGTGGCCGCCGGGCGGACCAGCGCGGGGACCACGCTGGGGGTGGGCGCGTGGGTGGCGGCGACCGCGACCTCGGCGCCACCGGTCGGGTCCGACGGGTCCGACTCGATCAGCGCCGCCGGCACCAGGAGCGCGACGGCCGCGGCCACCGCGACGGTCCGCCGCCCACCGGGCACCAGCGCGGAGAGCCGGGCCTGCGCGGGCGTGGCCGCGGCCGGCCGGAACGGCTTGAGCTGGGCGTGCTCGGCGATCAGCTCGTCGAGCTGGGCGAGCACCGTGGGGCGCTGCTCGATCGCGTCGGCGAACGCCAGCGTGAGCTTGAACCGGAAGTCCGCCGCCGCGTCGGTGGGCAGCATCAGCCCGGAGGTACGCCGCCGGTCCAGCACCTGGATCAGGGTGACCGGCGCCGCCGGGTCGTGGGCCAGGCCGGTCATCCTGCCGTACGCCCAGTCGCGCCGGCCGCGACCACCGAGCAGCACCAGCCGACGGCTGGTGATCACCGCCATGCCGGCGTCGGTGAACCGGACGCCGTCCGGGCGGCGCGGGCGCAGCGGCCCGGACGGCGGGGCGACCGTGAGATCCGGCGCGGGCAGCACCGTGCTGTGCCGCACCTCGACCAGTTGCGCGGCCGGCAGCGCCCAGAGCACCACCTCGTCGCCCGCCAGCTCCAGCGGCAGGCCGGCGCCGGCCGCCGCGGAGCCCTGGAAGTCAGCGGCCAGGGCGCGCAGCCGGCGCAACTCGTCGTCGCGTCGCCGCCACGCCGCCTCCGCGCCGCGGAACGTGCTGACCCGCCGAACGTTCTGCCGGTGCGCCCACCGGTACCGCCATGTGGAACCCGTCGAATCAGTCTTTGCCACGCCGACTCCTTCGCCGCGCAGGCCACCAACCGGGGTGTCACACGTGTTAACAGCGGCGGCGCGCCACCCGGACACGCCAGAAAGGGGCGAAGTAGCCGATCGGCGGATCAAACAGCACGATAGGGCGATAGTGCTGCCGACGTTCATGCGGTCCGGCGTGCCGCCGGCCGCTGTCTCGGTAACGTCAGCCGCAGCCGGGTGGCGACGCCGCGACACCGCCGTGCGGAGGGGGTGACGATCGTGCCGCAGAGCATCCGGCCCGGGGTGGTGATCGGCGTCGACGTCGGCACCACCAGCACCAAGACCGTCGCGTACGACACCGGCGGACGACAGCTCGCCAGCCAGTCGGTCGGCTACCCGCTCGACGGTCCGCAGCCCGGGTACGCCGAGCAGGACCCGCACCTCATCCTCGACGCGGTGCTGGAGTCGATCCGCGTGGTGGTGGCTGAGCTGGACGAACCGGTGGTCGGGCTGTCGTTCGGCTCCGCGATGCACAGCCTGATCGGGCTCGACCCGGCCGGCAACCCGCTCACCCCGTCGTTGACCTGGGCCGACGCGCGAGCCACCCGGCAGGCCGAGCGCCTGCGGGCGGTGCCGTCCGGCCTGGCCCTGCACCGGCGGACCGGGACACCGATGCACCCGATGTCGCCGCTGCCCAAGCTGCTCTGGTTCGCCGAGCAGGAGCCGAAGCTCTTCGAACGGGTCGCCCACTGGGTCGGCATCAAGGACTGGGTGCTCCTGCGGCTCTGCGACGCGCTGGTCACCGACCACTCCGTCGCCTCAGCCACCGGCCTGATGGACATCCACAGGCTGGAGTGGGACAGCGAGGCGCTGGCCATCGCCGGCATCACCGAGGACCAGCTGCCCCAACTGGTCTCCACCACCACCGTGCTGCCCGGACTCACCCCGCAGGCCGCCGCGGCGACCGGCCTGCCGCAGCGCACCCCGGTGGTGGTCGGCGCCGGCGACGGGCCGCTGGCCAACCTGGGCCTCGGCGCGGTGCGCCCCGGCATGGTGGCCTGCACGATCGGCACCAGCGGCGCCATGCGGGCGACGGTCGAACGGCCCGGCGTGGACCCGCTCGGCGGGGTGTTCTGCTACGCGCTGACCGAGGACCGCTGGGTCGTCGGCGGCGCGATCAACAACGGCGGCATCGTGCTCCGCTGGGCCGGTGAGGCGCTCGCCCCGGACCTGGGCGAGCGCTCCGAGAAGGAGCTCGTGGCGCTGGCCGCCCGGGCGCCGGTCGGCTCGGGCGGGCTCATCATGCTGCCCTACCTGCACAGCGAGCGCGCGCCGCACTGGAGCGCGCTACCGCGCGGCGCGTACGTGGGGCTGACCCACGCGCACCGCCGGGAGCACCTGATACGGGCCGCGCTCGAGGGGGTCTGCCAGCAGCTCGCGCTGGTGCTCAGCTCCGTGCGCGCGGCCGGCAACGAGGTCCGCGAGATCCGGGCCGGCGGTGGCTTCGCCCGCAGCGGCCTGTGGCGGCAGATGCTCGCCGACGTGCTCGGCCTGCCGGTGAGCTTCCCGGCCGGGCCCGAGGGGTCGGGCTTCGGCGCGGCCCTGCTCGGCATGCAGGCGCTGGGCCTGATCCCCAGCATCGACGTGGCCACCGACCTGGCGCGGATCGAGGAGACCGTCCGCCCGGACCCGGCCGCCGCCGCCACGTACGCGGCGCTGCTGCCGCTCTTCGCCGAACTGTACGACGCGCTGGCGCCCACGTTCTTCTCCATGCGCCGGCTCGCGCCCAGCCTGCCCACGGAGCGCTTCCCCACGGCGCCACCGACCTGACAACCGCCCGGACGGGTGACGCCGATCCCGACGACCCCACCCGCCGCCCACGCTCCATATCGTGCAAACGTGAGAAAAAGCGACAAGAAGCACTCATCTTCTCGGCTGGTCCCCTCCACCCGCGTACCCCGGAAGTGGCTGATCGCGGCGGTCGCGCTGATCATGGTCGCGACGACCGGGCCGGCCACCGCGGACGGTCCCGGCCCAGGGCCGGAACACCAGGGCGAGCCGGGGTACGGGGTCGGGCAAGCGGACGGAGCCGACCCGGGGGACGAGCCCGGGGCGGAGCCGACGCCCGAGCGGGCGCCGACCAGCGAGGTGTCCTGGCTGTCGTTCCCCGGCGGGGTGTTCGCGGTGGACTCGCTCGGGCACACCGTGCGGTACCGCGCCTGCGACGGCGACACCGGCCGGGTCGCCGACCCGGACATGCGCGTCGCCGCCGGGGTCGCCACCGGCGAGGTCACCGTCGAGGGCAGGAGCTACCGCTACCGGGTGCCGCTGATCGGGCGGAGTCAGGGCACGCTTGCGGTGACCCGGCACCACCACCCGCCGACCGAGCTGACCGGCGTGGTGGTCACCAGCCCACAGCCGCACACCGATCCGGTCGCGGGAGCCCGGCTGTTCCCGCTCAGCGGGCAACTCGCCCGGGTGGTCGCCGACGCGAGCCTCAACCCTGCCGGGGTCACCGTCCGGGACCTGTCCGGCCAGTACGGCGATCAGCAGATCGCGGTCAACGGCTCGCTCCGCCCCAAGGCGGCCAGCGTGATCAAACTGTGGATCCTGGTCGAACTGCTCCGCCGCGTCGACTGTGGACAGGTCTCCCTCGACGACGGCGTACTGGTCACCCCAGCCGACGTGGTCGGCGGCACCGGTCAGCTGCAGTTCGAGACGTTCCCGCAGGTGGTCACCCTGCACCGGCTCGCCCAGTACCTGATCAAGTACAGCGACAACATCGCCGCGAACGTGCTGATCACCTACCTGGGCGGGTTCGCCCCGGTCAACGCGCTGATCGACTCGATGAACCAGCGGTCCACCATCCTGGCCCGCCGAATGCTCGACAGCGCGGCGGCCCAGCGCGGCGAGGAGAACTACACCAGCCCCGACGACGTGGTGTCGTTGCTCGGCGCGGTCTGGGACGGCGAGATCCTCACCCCCGCCTCCCGCGACCTGATGATCGGCTTCATGCGAGAACAGACCCTCAACACCAAGATCCCCGCGGCGCTGCCGCCCGGGGTGCCGGTGGCGCACAAGACCGGTGACCTGCCGGACGCCTCGCACGACGTCGGCTACTACCTGATCCCCGGCTCGGAGACCGCCGTCGCGTTCCTCACCGCCGGGCCGATGGACACCGGCGACGAGACGGTCCGCCGGATGGCCCGCACCGTCTACGACTACCTCGTCACCCCGACGGACGGGGCCTATGAGGAATGAGCCGGGCTCAGGCGCCGGGGATGTTCGCCGGCGGGTCCTCGCCGACCAGGTCGGCCGCCGGCGGCTCCGCCGTCACCGGCAGACCGAAGTCCGAGTACGTCAGGTCCAGCTGCGCGGTCTGCGACTGCTCGCTGGCCAGCTCGATCCGGTAGCGGACCAGCCGCCCCTGCTCGTCGACGGTGGCGGTGAACGGCACCGCCGCCGCCCGGTCGCCCAGCACGGCCCCGA
Organism: Micromonospora sp. NPDC005206; assembly: GCF_040608175.1. Classification (NCBI taxonomy): domain Bacteria; kingdom Bacillati; phylum Actinomycetota; class Actinomycetes; order Micromonosporales; family Micromonosporaceae; genus Micromonospora; species Micromonospora sp. NPDC005206. Next base: position 301,332 of record NZ_JBEXHU010000002.1, on the reverse strand, counting down.
CCCCGCTGCCCAGCACCGCGCCGCTCTCGCGCAGGTCCAGCGTGCCGGCGTACTCCCGGGCACCGGTCTGTCGGACCTGGGCCGGCGCGGTCAACGTGCCGGCCAGCCGGGTGTTGTCCAGGCCCTGCTTGGCGGCGGGCGCGCCGGGGGCACCGACGTGCCACCAGGTGCGGCCGTCCCAGACCGGCACCCGCCGGTCCGGCGCGGTCACCCGCACGTAGACGTCCGGCCCGGTGGTCAGGCGCTCGATCTTCACCTCGCCGGTTGGCACCTTGAGCGAGGTGGTCTCCAGGCCGCGCCGCGCCTTCGGATCCCAGAGCACCACCGTGCCGTCCCCGCCCGCCTCCGCGCCGGCGCCCAGGGTCAGCTTGTAGGTCTGCTGGTCGATCTTCGTCGCGGCGGCGACCAGCACGCTGACCGGGTCGGTCGCGGCCGGGGCGGGTGACGCGCCGGCCGCCGGGCGACCCGCGTCGGGCTCGTCGCCCCCGGCGACCAGGGCCCACACCCCGGCGGCGATCGCCACGACCAGGACGGCGCCCGCGGCGACCAGCTTCGGCTTGTTCACGGTCATCTCCCCCGAGCGGCGCGCCCGCCGGCCGGTGGCCGATCGACGCTGACCGCGGTGCGGTCCGGCCAGAGTAGCCGGACCGCACCGACCCCTGTTTCCGGTCGCCTCCCGGCCGATCAGGCGCGGCTGATCGCGTTGGCGTGGATCGCCTCGTTCAGGTACGCCGCCAGCCCCGGGGCGATGTCCTCGTAGTGCCGGGTGAACCGCTCGTCGGCCAGGTACATGTCGGCCAACCCGGTGTGAATCTCGTACGAGCACTCGTAGAACCAGCGGCCGATGATCTGCCGGTGCTCCTCGGCCAGTTCCATCGCCTCGGGGCCGTCCGCCGGGGCGCCCGAGGCCAGCACCGCGACGATCCGTCGGCCCCAGTCCTCGTTCTCCGCCTTGATCCGCAGCCAGTCGTCCTTGGTGTAGCGCGACGCTCGCCGGTTCGACTCCCGGTACGCGTCGGTGTCGCCCCAGCGCTGCTCGGCCTCGGCCTCGTGCTCCTCGGGATTGAAGTCGCCGAAGACGGCGAACCGCTCCTCCGGAGTGAGTTGGATGTTCAACTTGCTCGCCTCCATCGCGAACTCGATCGCCGTGACCATCTCCTGCAACCGCTTGATCCGTACCGTCAGCAGCTCGTGCTGGCGGCGCAGGTGCGCGGCCGGGTCGGCCGCCGGGTCGTCGATGATGGCGGCGATCTCCTCAAGCGGGAAACCCAGCTCCCGGTAGTACAGGACGAGCTGCAACCGTTCCAGGTCCGCGTCGTCGTAGCGGCGGTAGCCGGCCGCGGTTCGCCCGCTCGGCGAGAGCAACCCGATCTCGTCGTAGTGGTGCAGCGCCCGTACCGTCACGCCGGCGACCTTCGCGACCTGACCCACCGTGTGCGCCATGGTTCCCCTCCCTTCCGGGAACCAGGCTCCCGCCTGCCGCTACGTCAGGGTCAAGGCCGATTCTGACCCACCGTCCCGGGGCCGTCCGGCCGCCCGTACAGATAGCCCTGACCGCGTGGGCAACCGATCGCGGTGACCGCCGCGTGCTGGCGCTCGGTCTCCACCCCCTCGGCGACCACCGCCAGGTCGAACGCGCCGGCCAGCCGGGTGACCATCTCCACCGTGGCGTACGCCCGCTCGTCCGCCCCCAGCCGGGCCACGAACGAACGGTCGATCTTCAGCTCGGTGGCCGGGATGCGGTGCAGGTAGCTCAGCGACGGGTAGCCGGTGCCGAAGTCGTCGATGGCGATGCCGATGCCCAGTTCCCGGAGCTGGCGCAGCCGCTCCAGCACCGCCTCGGTCCCCTCGATCAGCGCCGACTCGGTCAGCTCCAGGGTCAGGGCGCGCGGCGCCAGACCGGCGTCGGCGGTGGCCTCGGTGACCGTGGCGATCAGGTCCGGCCGGCGCAGGTGCGCCGCGGAGATGTTCACCGCGATGGTCGCCTCCGGTGCCCGGTCCCGCCAGGTCGCCGCGGCCCGGCACGCCTCGTAGATGACCCAGCGGTCGATCGGCAGGATCAGCCCGGTCTCCTCCGCCAGCGGCAGGAAACGGGCCGGCGGCAGCGTCCCGAGCCGGGGGTGCCGCCAGCGCACCAGGGCCTCGGCGCTGCGCACCGCGCCGGTGGCCAGGTCGACGATGGGTTGGAACTCCAGGTGCAACTGCTCCTCGTCGACGGCCCGGCGCAGGTCGGCGATCAGCTCGGCCCGGGACACGGCCGACTCGCGCAGCGCCGGGGTGCACGTCCGGTACGCGGACTTCCCGGCCGCCTTGGCCGCGTACATGGCGATGTCGGCGTCGCGCAGCAGGTCGGTGTGGGAGGCGTGCTGCGGGCCGTACTCGGCGATGCCGATGCTCGCCGACGGATGCACGCCGACGTCCTCGTCTCCGTCAGAGGGTCGCAGGGCGTCCAGCAGCCGTTCGGCGAGTTGCTCCGGCGGCACCGGCCGGTCGCCGTGGACCAGCACTGCGAACTCGTCGCCGCCGAGCCGGGCGATGGTGCCGTCACCGTTGACCGCGGTCCGCATCCGGGCCGCCAACCCGGTGAGCAGGGTGTCTCCGGTGGCGTGCCCGAACCGGTCGTTGACCTGCTTGAACCCGTCCAGGTCAAGCAGCAGCACGGCCACCGGGCGGCCGTCGCGCAGGGCTGTGCGCAGCCGCCGGTTGAACAACAGCCGGTTGGGCAGACCGGTGAGCTGGTCGCCGTACGCGAGCCGGCGCAGCCGGGCCACCAGCCGCAGGTTCTCGTTGGCGGCCAGCCCCTGGCGTACCGCGAGGGCCGCAACCAGCGCCATCATCGTCACGAAGAGCAGCTGCGGGGCCTGCCCGGTGGGCCGGCGGGCCAGGACCACCGCGATGATCGCCCCACCCGCCGGCAGGTACGGCAACGCCACCCGCCACCACGGCGGCGGCGACTCGGCCGTCTCGTCGGTGCCGTCGCAGTCCGGCGGCGGCGGGTACCCGGCGGCCAGGCCGATCAGCAGGTAACTCAGCGGCCAGCACAGGTCGATCAGATGACCGGCGGCGTAGTCGCCGCGCGCGACCAGCGAGACGTACCCGGCATCGGCGACCACCCGCATGGTGAGGCTGGCCGCGAGCACGCTCATCGGCCGCCACAGCGTTCGGGCCGGGCCGGCGACCGCGACCAGGATGGTGAGCTGCATCAGGTCGAACATCGGGTAGAGCAGTCCCAGCGTGCGGGCCGGGTCGGCCAGCTCGGCGGCGGCGACGCCACGGAACACCAGCACCCAGCCAATCGGCACCAGGGCCAGCGCGACGATCACCCCGTCCAGCAGCGCCCGGGCTCGCCCGACGGCGGTCCGGGGCGCGGAGGGTGAACAGAGCAGCGCCGCGGTGCCGGTGAGGATGCCGGCGGTGAAGACCGCCCCGACCAGCGGCGTGTGCGGCAGGTCCCCGCCGCCGACCCGTTGCGCCGTCCAGATCGCCCGGCCGAGCGCGGCGAGCGCCATGGTGGCCGCGAGCAGCGTCCAGAACCGGCGCAGTGGAGCCGGGTGCCGGCGAGCCGCCCCGGCGCAGGCGCCGGTGGCCCAACCGGCGACCAGCAGCGCGCCCAGGTCGCTGACCAGCGCAGCGCCGGGTAGCGCGGCAACCAGCCAGAGCGCCTCCAGCACCACGACACCGGCCGCGGCGAGCAGGCCGGCGCGACCGGCCGGGGTTGGTACGACGGTCGTCGGTTTGGGTCCGTCCGGCAGAGAGCCGACCGGCGGTGCCCCGGCCGACACGGGGCCGCTGGGGGGCGGGGCGGCGCGCGCTGAGTCGGCCTGCTTCACGTCCTGCGGCGGCACGATCGCTCCGGCTCCCTCTCATGCGGGCACCTCGACGGACGGTCCGGTCCCCGGCAAACCTGGAGAGCCTAGCCAGCGCCCGCGTGCCCTCGCCAGGGCCGACCGGCGAGTTCCGGGCACCCCTGGCGGTCGCGTCCCCGACACTGCGGCCCCGGCAGCCCGGCCTTCCCGGTCCCGGCGGGCACGGCGGCACCGCAGTGGGACCCGGCACGGCCGAACGCCCGACCCCCGTCATGCGGGTCGGGCGTTCAGTCGGTCGAGTGCCGATGGATCACTTCTCGTCGCTCTTGTCGTCGCTCTTGTCGTCGGCCTTGTCGTCGGCCTTGTCGTCGGCCTTGTCGTCGGCCTTGTCGTCGGCCTTGTCGTCGGCCTTGTCGTCGGCCTTGTCGTGGCCCTTGTCCGACTCCCGGTCCTCACCCTTGTCCGAGTTCCAGTCGTCGTCCTTGTCAGAGCCCCACTCGTCGTCCTTGTTGGAGCCCCACTCGTCGCTCTTGTCAGAGCCCCACTCGTCACCCTTGTCAGAGCCGCTCTCGTCCCAGGCCCGGCTGTCGCCGGCGTCCCAGTCTCGGTCCTCGTCCTTCTTCTCCCGGTCCTCGTCGGTCTTGATCTGGCCCCGGATCTCGCCGTTCGGGTACTTCTTGGTGTGCACGTTGACGTACGTGACACCGGCCTCGATCGCGTCGACGACTTCGTCGAACTCACCGGGCTCGATGCCCTGGTCGGCCGGGCCGACCACGTCATCCGGCTTGATCGTCCCCTTGATCGTGGCCGGAGCCTCGGGGCAGGACTGGACGCCCTTCGACGGGCCACCCTTCCCGTCCTTGATGTTCGAGCACAGGAAGACCGCGACGCCGCCGCTCTGGTGCCGCCCACCGAAGTGGATGTGCGCCTGCTGGACGTCCTTCAGGTCGTCGTAGCTCAGCCGGTACGTGATCTCTTTGTTCCGCTCGTCGATCTTCGCCTCGAACCGCCCGTTCCCGGGCGTCGAGATCGTGAGCGGGTCCTCCTCGTAGCCGCTGAGTCTCGCCCGCACGGTCTCCTTCTTGTCCCGCCCCTTCTCATCCCGCGAGCCACTCCAGTCCCACGAGTCGTGCGATTCGCGCTTGTCGCCCGAATCGGCTCGCCCGTCGCCCATGGCCGCGGTTCCCACGGTGGTCGCGGCCACCGCCGCGCTGGCCGTTACCGCCAAAGCCCAGAGTCGAGTACGTCCCACCATCACTGCTGTTCCCTCCTAGACGAGGCCTGGGCCCGGTATCGGCAGGGGCACTTGACCACCCGTCAAGGGCGCAGGCACGCGAGGGCGGTTGGCGCCCTATGGTGAAATTGTTCCATGTTTGCCCGATACAGGAGCTGTCTTCCCTAATTCAGGCTGTCTTCCCTGATCCGACTGTCAGCGAGATTCATCGGGATTGCTCCGAATGGTCCGCTCTTCGGCCGCACGGGTGGTTCGAGGGAAGGCAACGACGAAGCGCCTGACCGCTGATTCCAGCGGTCAGGCGCTTCGTTGCGGTGGTGCGCCGCGAGGTTCGAGACCTCCCGGCCGACCGGGCCCCGGGTCGGCCGGCGGCGACTACCAGCAACTGAGACAGGTCGTTGCCGCGATCCAGGCGGCCGATCAGCCGCCAGCCACCGGTATGGGCGGTGGAGGTGGGTGTGCGACGGAGGTGGTCAGCGGCCGGCGGAGCGGTTCCAGGGCGAGCGGGGCAGCGCGGTGCCGGCCAGCGGGCGGCGGGCACGGCGGCGTTTCCGCCGCCCGGGCGTGCAGGGCGCGCGCGGGACGGTGTGGACCGGAGCGCCGGCAGGCGGAGGTTGACGGCCGATCAGCCAACACAGGAAACGGGCCATCGGCGGTTCAGCCCACCGGTAGGCGCTCGGCGTCGGACCTGGAGATCTCGTACTGCGCCCCGCAGAACGTGCACTGCTGTGCGTACCGAGTGCGGATCGGGATGAGGGGGATGAAGAAGAGGGTGAACCTGGTCGACCGGCGGGTGATCACCTGCGCGGCGTGGTTGCCGCAGTTGCGGCAGACCTGCTGTGCGACACCCAAACGGTCGGCCTTGGTACGGAGACCAAAGATGAAGAACATCGCACGTCAGTACCCAATCCGGCCCGGTAAATCACCCGTGCGGCCACCGGAAGCGCGGCGAGCGCCGGCCCGTGGTGCGGTGGGCCGGCGCTCGCGGGAGCGGTTACCGCGTCAGCTGGCCGCTGCGGTGGCCTCGGGCTCCAGGCCGGGCACGTCGGCGGCGAGCCAGATCGGCTGCCAGTCCGGCACCTCGTGGAAGCGGCGCAGCTCCGCCAGGCCGGACACCGACCCGCTCCAGGCCGCGTACGGGGGGTTGCCCTCGTCGAAGCCGCTCTGCACGAAGGTCAGCGTGGTCCGGCCACCGGACTCGGCCAGCTCCCAGGTCGTGACGCCGGTGGGTCCCCAGTCGACGGACATCTTCCGGCCCGGCTCCAGGTCGACCACCTTGGCCGCGTACCCGGCGTCGAAGCCGCCCATGGCGTACCGGCCGCCGACCCAGGGCTCGATGCCGATCGGGTAGCCGAACCAGGCGCTGGCCTGCTCGGAGTCGGTCAGCGACTGCCACACCTTGTCGGCGGGGGCAGCGATGACCAGCTCGCCGCGCAGGTCGGCGGACGTGAAGTCGGTGCGCGGCAGCAGCGGCCGGCCCTCCAGGTGGGCGGCCAGGTTGGCGACGGCCAGCGCCCAGTAGGTCTGGAACACACCGCGGATGCTGGAGCCGCTCATCGCCTCAGCGAAGTCGAAGTGGCTCTGCGTCAGCGTCAGCACGGTGCTGTCCGCGCCCTCGGCGGTCAGCTGGAACTCGGTGGTGGTCTCCACCCCGTCCAGCAGCCAGGTGAAGCGCAGCGTGTGGTCGTCGGCGTGCAGCAGCCGCTGGTGCGGGGCGTCACCCTCGGGGGTGTACCGGCCCCAGAACTCGTACCGCTCGGGCAGCTCGACCTCGGCGTGCTCGGCCAGCCAGAGGCGCAGCTCGGCCGGGTCGGTCAGGGCCTGGCGGACGCGTCCGACGGGCGCCGAGAGGCGGGCCTGCACCTTCAATGGTTCACTCATGGTCGTTCCCTTTCGGATAGCAGGCCACGGCGAGCTTGAAGGCATCCCCTTCGCTGCCGCCGTAGCGGGTGAACAGGTCCTGAAGTGCGGTTTGCAGGTCGTGCAGGAACTGCTGGCGTTGCTCGGCCGGCACCCGGATCTCGCCGGAGACCCCGATCGAGGGCAGCTCGGGCGCCGCCCGGTCCAGGGCGGCGACGTCGGCCTGGACCTCTTCCATCAGGTCCAGCAGGTAGCCCAGGCTCAGCTCGTCACGGGCCCGGCGCAGCCCGATCCGGCCGACCAGCCGGGGCGAGAGCCAGTAGGAGCGGGCGACGGCCTGGTAGATGCCCTCGGTGATGCCGCGGACCTTGCGCTCGTTGACCAGCTCGACCAGGCCGGCCGCGACGAGCTGCTTGACGTGGTAGTAGACGCGCTGCGGCGTCTGGTCGAGTCGGGCCGCGACCTCGGTGCAGGTGCGCGGTTCGGCCAGTTGCCGCAGCACCTCGACGCGCTGCGGCTTGAGCAGGACCTCGGCCTGCTCGATCTGCTCCAGGTACAGGACGTCTCTCATGGCAAAATCAGTTTGTACGTACAAAACTTGTTTGTCAATCGCTTCGCGAGAAGCCGCGCCGACTTTTCGGCGCGGCTTCAGGCGGCGACGGTCAGGGCAGCCAGTCGGGCCGCAGCGGATAGCTGCTCCGGCCCTCCGGGCCGTTGTGGGTGGCCAGCACCTGGTGCAGCTGGATGCCGTTGCGCTCGAACGCCATCCGCGACCCGGCCATGTACAGCCCCCACACCCGGGCGGTGCCCGCACCCACCTCCGAGACGCAGAAGTCCCAGTGCTCGACCAGGTTGCGGCACCAGGCGGCCAGCGTCAGCGCGTAGTGCTGGCGCAGGTTCTCGTCGTGGTGCACCTCCAGTCCGGCGTCGTGCACCTCGCTGATCAGCCGACCCGGGCCGGCCAGCTCCCCGTCGGGGAAGACGTACCGGTCGATGAACGCGCCGGAGCGGTGCGGCGCGCGATTGTCCGCCCGCGTGATGCAGTGGTTGAGCAGCCGGCCGCCCTGCCGCAGCCGGTCGCGCAGAGCCCCGAAATAGGCCGGGTAGTTGCGCACCCCGATGTGCTCGGTCAACCCGATCGAGGAGATGGCGTCGAACTGCTCCGCGGGCGCGTCCCGGTAGTCCAGGTGCCGCACCTCGGCCAGCTCGGTCAACCCCTCCCGCTCGATCGCGGCCTGCGCCCACTGGGCCTGCGCCTTCGACAGGGTCACCCCGAGCGCCTTGACGCCGTACTCGCGCGCGGCGTGCCGCACCATGCCGCCCCAGCCGCAGCCCACATCCAGCAGCCGCATCCCCTTCTTGAGCGCCAGCTTGCCGGCGACCAGGTCGTACTTCGCCGCCTGGGCCTGCTCCAGCGTGTCCTCCGGAGACCGGAACACCGCGCAGGTGTACGTCATCGACGGGCCGAGCACCTTCTCGTAGAAGGCGTTGGAGACGTCGTAGTGGTGCGAGATCGCCGTGCTGTCGCGCACCCGCGAGTGCCGCAGCCCGTTCATCACCCGCTTCCAGCGCGGTTGCGCCTCCTGCGGCGGGGCCGGCGGCGGCAGCAGCCGCTCCCAGCCCAGCCCCCGGACCAGCGTCAGCCCATCGGCCAGCGACGGTGGGCGCAGCCGCAGCTCGTCCTTGAGCACCCGCAGCGCCTCGTACGGGTCGCCCGGATGCACCCCCTGCAACGCCAGGTCACCACTGACGTAGGCCCGGGCCATGCCCAGGTCGCCGGGGGCCGTGAGCAGGTACGACAACCCCCGCTCGGTACGGATCGACAGGGTGATGCCGGCATCGGTCGGGCCGACGGCGCTGCCGTCGTACCCGGTGATCCGCACCGGCAGCGGCCCCGCGGTGACCGCGCGGACGACATCCGCCACGGTCGGACCCGTATGCCGGCCCCCCGCCGGCGGGGTGGCGGGGACGCTCGCCGCCCCCTGATCTCGGTCGGTCAGGCTCATGCTCGTGCTACCGCCTTTTCGTACAGTCCCGTCAGCCGGTGGTCCGGGTCGTAGCGGTCCTTCACCGCGCGCCACGTGTCGCCGCCGTAGAGGCGATCGAAGGCGTCCCGGTCGTAGTACGCGTCGGAGTAGAGCGACTTGTGCCCGCCCGACTCCGACACCCTGCGTTCGATCGTGCGGTTGACGTCGCCGTCGGCGGCGCCGGACGCGATCGGCACGCTCCCCCAGAACCCGATGTTGACGTAGTCCTGCCCCGGCCGGAGGGGATACAGCGGCCACGACCGCGCCGAACCGGGACCCGCCGGCTCGCGCAACCGCAACGGACAGAGCCACACCGGGTTCATCCCCACCGCGCCGGCGAACCAGCGCAGGAAGTCGGCGGTACGTTCGAGCGGGATCTCCACGTCCTGCACCACCCGCTCCCGGGCCGGCTGGCCGCGCAGCCGGTCGATCCGGGCGGCCACCTGGTGCCGGTGCTCGAGCCGGACCAGTCGGTGGTAGACGTCGCTGCGCCGGTAGCGCGCCGGCCAGAGCCGCCGCATCACCGGGTGCTGGGCGCCGAACGCCGCCGAGCACCAGAACCAGTCGGTGTCCCAGCGCCACAGATAGTCGTACGCGGTGAGCACGTCACGGGTGCGTTGGCGCAGCGACCGGTAGTAGATCGCCTGGCCGGTGTAGTCGCTGGGCGGCTCGGCCGCGTCGGTGAACGTGGCCAGCACCAGGTACGCCTCGCCGGGGCTGAACATCACCCCGTCCATCGCGTCGACCGGTTCGCCGGCCCAGGACCGGGTCGCGGTCACCTCGGCGATCGCGTCGGTGAGCGCCTCCAGCCGGGTGAACCGGATGTTGCGCAACGCCACGTACCGGCCGATCGGTTGCAGCTCGATGCGGAGCCGGGTGGCGTAGCCGAGGCTGCCCAGGGAGTTGGGGAACGCGGTGAACAGGTCCGCGTGTTCGCCCTCCGGCCGGGCGGTGATGATCTCGCCGGAGCCGGTGAGCACGTCCAGCTCCCGTACCGACTCGTGTGGCAGGCCGTTGCGGAAGGAGGTCGACTCGATCCCGAGGCCGGTGACCGCCCCACCCAGGGTGATGGTGCGTAGCTGCGGCACCACCAGGGGCATCAGCCCGTGCGGCAGCGTCGCGTCGACCAGGTCCTCGTACGTGCACATGCCCTGCACGTCGGCGGTGCGCCCGGTCGGGTCGACCGACAGCACCCGGCCGAGGCCGCTCACGTCGAGGCCCGGGGTCCGGGGAGCGGACCGGGGGCGGAACAGGTTGGAGGTGCGTTTGGCGAGCCGGACAGGCTCGCCCGTGGGCACCGCGGCGTACGACCGCCGCAGCGTGTCCACCGCTTGATCATGGTCAAAGGAGTGATCCACACGCTCAGCGCGCATGTGATCACCTTACGCCCGTACCCCGGAAACCGTGGGATGTCGACGGTGGCCATTTCCCGTCCGGTGCCAGGCCCGACGGTTACCGTGGCGGGCATGCCGTCGCCCGCGATCACCGCCCTGGACTCCGCCGGCCTGCCCTACCGTCTGATCTCGCACGGCGCGGTCGGCAGCCTGGCGGAGGCCGCCGCCGTCCAGGGCGTGGCCGTCCCGGACGTGGTCAAGACGATCGTGGTCCGCCGCGGCGCGGACGACCACCTGTTCGTGCTCACCCCCGGCGACCGGGTCATCTCCTGGCCCAAGTTGCGCACCCTGCTCGGGGTGCACCGGCTCTCCATGCCGGACGCGGCGGGCGCGCTCGCCGCCACCGGCTACGAGCGCGGCACCATCACCCCGTTCGGCGCGAGCACCGCCTGGCCGGTGATCGCGGACGAGCGGCTGCGCGGCCGGGAGATCACCCTCGGCGCCGGCGAGCGCGGCCTCGCCGTCGCGGTCGACGCCGACACCGCGATCGCCGCGCTCGCGGCCACCGTGGCCGACGTCACCGATCCACAACCGACCCGCTGAGCCGCCGCGACCGCTGCCGCCGTCGGTGCCACGGCCTAGTCTGGGTCGTATGCCGAAAGCTGTGTGGAACGACCTGGTCGTCGCCGAGAGCGACGACACCGTGCTGGTGGAGGGCAACCACTACTTCCCCCGCTCCGCCCTGCGCGACGACCTGATCCGCGAGTCCGCGACGCACACCGTCTGCCCGTGGAAGGGCACCGCCTCCTACTACACCCTCGAGCACGAGGGCAGCACCAGCGAGGACGCGGTCTGGTACTACCCGGAGCCGAAGCCCGACGCCGAGATGGTGCGTGACCGGGTGGCGTTCTGGAAGGACGTCCGGGTCGTCGACTGACGTCGGGCTGGCATCGGCCCGCCGAGGTGGGTGGCGCCTCAGCCCCGGAAGCTCCAGGCCCGGGGCGCGGTCGCGGCGACCAGCACGGCTTCGGCCACCGGCTTACCCGGCCGCCGGCGCAGCAGCAGCGACAGCCCGGCCGCGCCGATCGACAGTCCGCCGGCCACGTACCAGGCCATGGCGTAGTCGCCGAGCTGGTCCCGGACCAGCCCCGCGCCGGTCGCCGCGACCGCCGCGCCGAGCTGGTGGGCGGCGAACACCCAGCCGAACACGACCGCCCCGGCGGTGCCGAAGTACTCCCGGCACAGCGCCACGGTCGGCGGCACGGTGGCCACCCAGTCCAGGCCGTAGAAGATGATGAACACCAGCATGCTGGGCTTGGCGGTGCCGGCGAACAGGGTCGGCAGCAGCAGCAGGGACGCCCCGCGCAGCGCGTAGTAGGCGCCGAGCAGCAGTCGGCTGTCCACCCGGTCGGTCAGCCAGCCGGAGGCGATCGTGCCGACGATGTCGAAGAGCCCGACCAGGGCGAGCAGCCCGGCGGCGGTGGTCTCGGGCATGCCGTGGTCGTGCGCGGCCGGCACGAAGTGCGTACCGACGAGGCCGTTGGTGGTCGCGCCGCAGATCGCGAACCCGCCGGCCAGCAGCCAGAACGGCCGGGTCCGGGCCGCGGTGGCGAGCGCGCCCAGCGCCCGGGTCGCCGCGCCGCCGGTCGCGGGTGGCGCCGCGACGACCTCGGTCGCGCCGTAGGCGGGCAGGTCGAGATCCGCCGGGTGCTCGCGCAGCAGCCACACCACCAGGGGTACGACCGCCAGCGCGGCTCCGGCCACGACGAGTGCCGCCGTACGCCAGCCGTGGTCGCGCACCAGAACCGCGATCAGCGGCAGGAAGACCAGCTGCCCGGCCGCCCCGCCCGCGGTCAACACCCCGGTGACCAGGCCCCGTCGGCGGACGAACCAGCGCCCGGTGACGGTGGCCACGAAGGCCAGCGCCATCGAGCCGGTGCCCAGCCCGACCAGCACGCCCCAGCAGAGCAGCAGCTGCCAGGAGGCGGTCATGAAGACCGTCAGCCCGCTGCCCGCGGCGACCAGCAGCAGCGCCACCGAGACCACCCGGCGGATGCCGAACCGGTCCATCAGCGCGGCGGCGAACGGCGCGGTGAGCCCGTAGAGCAGCAGGTTGACCGAGACGGCCGCGGAGATGGTGGCCAGCGGCCAGCCGAACTCCTCGTGCAGCGGGTGCAGCAGCACCGAGGGAGTGGCGCGGAAGCCGGCCGCGCCGACCAGCGCCACGAAGGCGACGGCGGCGACCAGCCAGGCGGGATGCAGGCGGCGGTTCTTTCTCACGCGGACCAGTCTGGGCGGCGCCGCCGGCACCGACGAGTGGCCGGAAAGCCATCATGCGCAATAATCGGGCCATGACCGTACGCCCGCACCGGATCGCCGTACTCGCCCTCGACCAGGTCGTCGGCCTGGACCTCGGCACCCCGTCCCAGGTGTTCAACACTGCCCGGGCCGCCGACGGGACGTCCTTCTACGACGTGCGGATATGCACTCCGGGCGGCCAGCCCGTCCGCAGCACCGCCGGCTTCCAGGTGGTCCCGGACCACGGGCTGGAACTGCTCGACACCGCCGACACCGTGATCGTCGCGGGCATCCACGACGGCAGCGCGCTAACCTCGGGCACCGTCGAGCCGGAGGTGGCCGAGGCGCTGCGCTCGGCGTACGAGCGGGGCGTTCGGGTGATGTCGATCTGCACCGGGGCGTTCGTGCTGGCCGCCGCCGGGCTACTCGACGGGCGTCGGGCCACCACCCACTGGGCGTACGCGGAGCAGTTCCGCCGGCTGCACGACCGGGTGGACCTGGACCCGGGCGTGCTGTTCATCGCCGACGACCGGGTGCTCACCTCGGCCGGAGTGGCCGCCGGCATCGACCTCTGCCTGCACGTCATCCGCCTCGACCACGGCAGCGAGGTGGCCAACCGGGCGGCCCGCCGCTGCGTGATGCCGCCCTGGCGCGACGGCGGCCAGGCGCAGTACATCGAGCGGCCGGTGCCGAAGGCCACCGACACCAGCACCGCCGGCGCCCGGGAGTGGGCCCGGCAGCGGCTGCACGAACCGATCGCGCTGCGCGACCTGGCCGACCAGGCCCGGATGAGCGTGCGCACCTTCACCCGGCGCTTCCGCTCGGAGACCGGGCTGAGCCCCGCGCAGTGGCTGCTCCAACAGCGCACCGACCACGCTCGACTGCTGCTGGAGACGACCGACCTCACCGTCGACCAGATCGCCCACCGCTGCGGCTTCGGCACCACCGCCGCCCTGCGCCAGCAACTCCACCAGCGCATCGGCGTGGCCCCCTCCGCCTACCGCCGCACCTTCCACCCCCGCGCCGAGCCCGTCAGGAGCTGACGCCCGACCACCCGCCCACGGGGGTCAGGTGCGGAGCATGTGGAGTTGGGCCTGGTGTTTGGGGAGGTGGACGCGGGTGTGCAGGTCGAGGGTGCGCGACCAGGGCAGCGTGTCCTCGACGATGAGGTCGAAGCCCTCCCGCAGGTGGGTCTCGACCGGGGTTTCCGCGGCCAGGCCGAGCTGGTCGACCAGCTCGCACAGGCGGTCACTGGTGCCGTGCAGCAGCGCGGCCAGGCCACGCAGGCCACCCTGCTCGGCGACCAGCGCGTCGAGCTGCGGACGGTGCATGTCGTCCAGGTCGTAGTAGGCGAACGCCGACCCGGCCAGCAACGCCTCGGTGGCCTGGATCATCAGCTCGTCGTTGGCCACCAGGTGCGCCACGATCTGCTCGGCGCTGAGCTGCCCCTCCGGCGGCGGCCCGAACCCGGCCCCGTCGATCTCCGCGAACACCGCGTCGTACGCCCGCCGCAGCCCCCCGCTCTCCACACCCCCAGTCAACCCCGCCGGGCGGGGGTTAGCGGCGGGATTGGCGGGAGCGGAGGTAGTCGCTGACCACGTACTCGCCCAGGTCGTCGGTGTCCGGGGTGAACATCCGGCCTCGGCTGCGCCGGGCCACCGCGTCGACGAAGCGGCGCAGGCCCGGGTCGTCGCCGAGCATGAACAGGTTGAGGGTGGCGCCGTAGCGGCTGAGCCGGTCCACCTCGCGGACGGTCGCCTCGATCGTCTCCGGCAGCGGCGGCCAGTGGAACAGCGCTTCCCCGTCGTCCGGATCCAGGTGGGCGGTCGGCTCGCCATCGGTGACCACCAGCACCACCGGCTCGGCGTCCGGATGGCGACGCAGGTGCCGACCGGCCAGCCGCAGCGCGTGCTGGAGGTTGGTGCCCTGCTCCATGTCCGGCTCCACGGCGGCCAACTCCTGCTGACTGAGCGTCATCGCCTCCCGGCCGAAGCCGACGATCTGCAGGGCGTCCTGCGGAAAGCGCGTCTCCATCAGGTGCGCCAGCGCCAGCGCGGTCTGCTTCATCGGCCCCCAGCGCCCCTGGGAGATCATCGAGTACGAGAGGTCGACGCAGAGCACCACCGCCGCAGAGGCCCGCTTCTCGGTCTCCACCACCTCGAAGTCGTCCACCGCGAGCTGCACCGGCACGCTCGGCCCGGCCCGGCTCACCGCCCGGGTCAGCGTGCGGACCACGTCCAACGGCTGCTCGTCGCCGTACTGCCAGGGTCGGGACCCGCCGCTGACCTCGCCGGCGGCACCCGCCGAACGCAGATCATGCTGGCCCCGCGGCCCAGCGGTCAGGTCGGCGAAGACCCGCCGCAGCGCGGTCCCGCCGAGCCGGCGCAGCGCCTTCGGGCTCAGCGTGAGCCCGTCCGCGTCCCGGCTCACCCAGCCCTGCCGGCGTAGTTCCCGCTCCAGCTCACGCAGCCGGCGGACATCGTCGGCGGCGCTCCGGCCCAGCGTCCGGGCCACCGCGTCGACGTCCACGTCGTCCAGGGTGGCGCCGGGGTGTTCCTGGTCGAGCTGGTCCAGCAGGTCGTCCAGCTCGCCGATCTCGCCCAACGCGCCGGCCGCGTCGGCGTAGCCCAGCGGCTGCTCGCCCCGGACCCGCTCGCCGCGCCCCCACCGCAGGTCCGGCCGCAGCGCCCGCAGGTTGGCGTCGAGCGCGGACAGCTCCCCGGCAAGCTGGTCGCCGAGCGACTGCCGCATCAGCCCGGCCAGCTCGGCGCGCTGCCGGTCGGAGAGCGAATTCATCAGCCGCTCGCCCGCCGCCGAGCGCCGGGCCAGCACGTCGATCAACTCGTCGACGGTCTCCGGCCGCTCCGGGAAGAAGTCGCCGTGCCGGCGCATGAACTCGGCGAACGCGTCGGTGGTGTCCTCCGCGCGGCCGTGCCGGGCCAGCAGGTCGTTCAGGTCGCTCATCATCTCGGCGAGCCGCGCCTGGACGGCCGGGTCGGCGGAGGCGCGCACCGCGTCGCGCAGGCCGGCGAAGCGCTGGCCGAGCACGTCGCCGCGAAGCTGGTCGAGGATCTGCTGGTACGACTGCCGGGCGTCCGCGCTGGCCCACTGGTAGCCGGCCAGCTCCTCCACCGCCCGTGCCGTGGAGCGGGGCAGGTTGTCCAGCACCGACTCGGCGAACCGCGCGCCATCGTCGTCGCGGCCGCGCAGCTCGTCCCGCTCGGCGGCGAGGGCCTGGTCGAGCAGGGCCCGCGCCCGGGTCACCGCGCCGTCCAGGTCACCCCGGCGCAGCGCCTCCCGGCGCAGCCGGCGGGCCCGGGCGGCCAGGTCGTCCAGCCCGCCACGCCCCTGCGGACCACGGCGCAGCAGGTCGCGCAGTGCCTCCCGCAGGCTGCCGCCGGCCAGCACCTCGGCGCCGACCGCGTCCACCGCCTCGCGCACGTCGTACGGGGGCGCGAGCGGGTCGGGGCCGCCGCGCCACTGCCCGTACCGGAACCGGTTGCCGGCCACGGTCAGCCCCGGCCGCCGTAGACGGTGCGCCCGGAGTCGGTGACGTCCTTGCCGAGCCGGCGGGTCAGGTGCAGCCCCTCCAGCACGAACTCGACACCGGCGGCGGCCTCCTCCGGGGTGGGCGCGTCGCCCAGGCCGAGCCGGTCCAGCACCTTCGCCAGCCCGGGCACGGTGCCCACCTGGCGCAGCAGCTCGGCGGCGCCGACCAGCTCGCCGGTCTCGATCGCCGCGCCGTCCTCGACCAGGCCGGTGAAGCCGGACAGGTCCAGCCCGGCCAGGTGGGCGCGGAACGTCTCGGCGGTCGCGGTCCGCAGCAGGTGGGCCAGGATCTCGATCTCCCGCCCCTCCTCGCCGCTCTCGAACTCGACCTTGCCGCGCAGGGTGCTGGTCGTCGACACCGCGTCGCCGACCCGGGCCACCGCGGCCTCGGGGCGTCCTTCCGGGGTGCCGGTCGCGGCGAGCAGACCGGCACGGCGCAGCGCCGCACCGGCCACGGTCTCGGCGGCGGCGATGGCGAACCGGGCGGAGACGCCCGAGCGCGGGTCCACCGACGGTGACTCGCGCACCGCGCGGGCGAACCGGGCCAGGACCTCCAGGACGTGCTCCGGCACCTCGGCGACCAGGTCGGCCTCCTGCCGGATCAGCTCCAGCTCCAACTCCAGGTCGAGCGGGTAGTGGGTACGGATCTCCGCGCCGAACCGGTCCTTGAGCGGGGTGATGATCCGGCCCCGGTTGGTGTAGTCCTCCGGGTTGGCGCTGGCCACCAGGAGTAGGTCCAGCGGCAGCCGCAGCTGGTAGCCGCGGACCTGGATGTCCCGCTCCTCGAGGACGTTGAGCAGCGCCACCTGGATCCGCTCGGCCAGGTCGGGCAGCTCGTTGACGGCGAAGATGCCCCGGTTGGTACGGGGCACCAGCCCGAAGTGGATGGTCTCCGGGTCGCCGAGGGTGCGGCCCTGTGCGATCCGGATCGGGTCGACGTCACCGATCAGGTCACCGACGCTGGTGTCCGGGGTGGCCAGCTTCTCGCCGTAGCGCATCGAGCGGTGCAGCCAGCCGACCGGCTGGTCGTCGCCGGCCTCGGCCATCTGGGCGCGGGACGCCGGGGTGAGCGGGTGCATCGGGTGTTCGTTGAGCACCGAGCCGGGGATGACCGGGGTCCACTCGTCGAGCAGCGCACCGAGGGAGCGGATCAGCCGGGTCTTGCCCTGGCCCCGCTCGCCGAGCAGCACCATGTCGTGCCCGGCGAGCAGCGCCCGCTCGACCTCGGGCAGCACGCTGTCGTCGTAGCCGACGATGCCGGGGAAGCGGGCCTCGCCGGCACGCATCCGGGCCAGAAGGTTGCCGCGGAGTTCCTGCTTGACGGTGCGGTACTGGTGACCGGCCGCCCGAAGCGCGCCGAGCGTGCCGGGCAGGTCGGCCGGTGGAACCGGGATTACCGGGGAGGGCGCAGTCACCCGACCCACGCTAGCTCACATTCGCGGGGGCGCCCCGGCATCGGGGGGCACCCCCGCTCCCACCATCAGCCCCGACCGCAGCGCCGGCAGGCTCCGCGGCGGCGCAGGTGGTACGCGTAGGTGGCGGCACCGAGCGTCACCCCCCAGAACGGCCAGAGCAGCATCGGCGCCCCGGCCAGGCTGAACCCGTGGGTGAGCTGCCAGAACTCGGGGTTGCTGAGCAGCCCCAGGGTGGCCGCGGTCACCGCGACGGCGACCAGGGTGGCCGGCACCACGGCCAGCTTCACCGGCACCCGGCTGCCGGCCAGCCCGAGCATCCAGCGGGGGAACCGCTCGCCCCACCGCTGCACCAGCCCGAGGGTGAGGATCGCGCCGACGGTGGCGAACGCGCCCAGCCCGAACCCGGCCCACACCAGTCCGGTCTCCCGCATCTCGGTCAGGAACTCCTCAGAGATGCCCAGCGGGATGCCGGCCGCCCAGGCGAACCGGGTCACCGCGTACGCCAGCGGGATGGCCGCGGCGATGCCGGCGGCCCACCGACCCCAGCGCGCGGCGGCGGCCGGGGTCGTCCAGCCCCGGTCGGTGTCGTAGCGGCCGCAGCCGACGCAGGCCCCGGCGGTGCGGCGCTGCCAGGCGAGCACCGCCCCGGCCAGCAGCAGCCCGCCGACGAGCGCGGCGAACCGGGCGAACAGCGCCCAGTTGAAGATTTCGGCGTAGTCGACGGGCGGCCAGCCGAACGGCGCCCCGATGATCAGCATCGGCGCGTAGCCGAGGATGACCAGCACCCGGGCGTCCGGAACGACCACGGCGAGCACGAACGCCACCGTCCAGCCGTATCCGGCGAGCAGCGCCCGCAGCGGGCCGGGCGGGCGTACGGCCGGACGGCTCATCGCCAGCGCCGCCACCGCGGCGGTCAGCAGCACCCCGGCGAAGAGCGGGGTGGCCAGCTGCACCGGCACCAGGCGCAGCAGGTTGACGTCGCCGCCGTGCGGGTCGTTCGTGCCGAACGGGTAGCCGGCGCCGGTGAGCGTGCCGAGCAGGGCGAGCACGCCCCACAGGCCGAGCCAGCCAGCGGCCAGCGGGGCCAGCCGGTCGGGCCATCGGGAGTCGGGACGGGGTCGGGAGGCAGTGATCGTCGTCATGCTCCCAGCCTCGGCCGGTGGCCGGCCGGGCCCCTCCCGCGCGGCGGTGAACCCGCTCCCCCCAGAGAGGGACCGGTCAGCCGGACGGGGTGACGAAGCCGGACTCGTAGGCGGCAATCACCGCCTGGGTGCGATCGCGTACGCCCAGCTTGGCCAGCACGTTGCCGACGTGCGTCTTGACCGTCTCCACGCCGACCACCAGGTGCGCGGCGATCTCCGGGTTGGACCGGCCGGTGGTCATGAGCCGCAGCACCTCGGCCTCCCGCTCGGTGAGCCGGGCGGCGGTCAGCCGGTCGCCCCCCGTCGGGCCGTACGCGCCGGCCAGCCGGCGGATCGCGGCCGGGAAGAGCAGCGACTCCCCCGCCGCGACCACCCGGACCGCCTCGACCACCTCGGCCGGCCGGGCCCGTTTGAGCAGGAAGCCGGCGGCGCCGGCGCGCAGCGCCTCGTAGACGTACTCGTCGTTGGCGAAGGTGGTGACCACCAGCACCCGCGGCGGGTCGGCGGAGGTGGCCAGCAGGTGTCGGGTGGCCTGGATGCCGTCGATGCCGGGCATCCGCACGTCCATCAGCACCACGTCCGGCCGGTGCCGGGCGACCAGCGGCGGCACCTCGGCGCCGTCGGCGGCCTCGGCGAGCACCCGCAGGTCGGGTTGGGCGTCGATGATGGCCCGCAGCCCGACCCGGATCAGCTCGTCGTCGTCGACGATCAGCACACCGGTGGTCATCGCGTCTCCTCGTACGGCAGGCGGGCCCGGATCAGCCACCGGCCGCCGTCCGGGCCCACGCTGAGCCGGCCGCCGAGCAGCAGCACGCGTTCCCGCATCCCGTCCAGGCCGCGGCCGCCCCGGCCCGGGTCGGCCCGGCCCACGTGACCCATCGCGTTGACCAATTCCAGCTCCAGCGCGTCGGGGTGCAGATCGAGCCGCAGCGTCACCGGCCCGTGGCCGTACCGTGCCGCGTTGGTCAACCCTTCCTGGACGATCCGGTAGCCCTCCCGGGAGACCACCGAGGGCACCCGCGACGGGTCGCCGGTGCGGTGCGCGTGTACCGCCAGCCCGGTCGCGCGGGCGTCGGTGACCAGCCGATCCAGGTCGGCGAGGGTACGCTGCGGCGCCACCCCGGGCCGGTCGCCACCGGTCTCCCGGAGCAGCCCGAGGACGTGGTCCAGCTCGTCCATCGCGGTCCGCCCGGCCTCCTCGATGGCGGTGAGCGCCCGCCGGACGAACTCCGGGTCGGTGTCGAGCACCTCGCGGGCGGCCCCGGCCTGGAGGGTGGCCACCGTCAGCGCGTGGCCGACCGAGTCGTGCAGTTCCCGGGCCAGCCGGTTGCGTTCGGCGAGCCGGGTGGCCCGCGCCTCCAGTGCGGCGATCCGCTCCGCCGGGGCCGGGCCGAGCAGCACCGGCGCCATCGACCCGGCGAGCGCGCCGAGCCCGGCGACGGCGTAGCCGAGCCCGACCAGCAGGACCACGCCGGTCAGCGTCAGCCAGCCGGTGTCCCGCCCGTCCAGCGGCCCGAACCGTTCCCGGCTGGTCAACTCGGCTCCGACGCCGAACTGCTGGGCGATGAAGGCCAGCGCCATCGGCACGGCCGTGATCAGCGCGACCATCACCAGCGCGCCGATGATGAGGTGGGTGGCGATCCAGAGCGCGCTGCGCAGCCGGGTGTCCCGGTCGCCGCGGTGCCCCGGCGCGGGGTCGGGCAGGTCGACGCCGAGCAGCGCCCGTACGGCGGCGATCTCCAGCGCCCGGCTGCCGTCGAGCAGCAGCGGCACCACGGCGATCACCAGCGCGATCACCAGCAGGGCGAACACCAGCGGACGGGGGACCTCCGAGCCGGTGAGCAGCTGGGCGAAGGTCACCGCGAGCAGGCCGTACGGGAGCGCCAGCACCCCGCCGAGCAGCAGGAACACGCCGCGCCGCCAGGTGCTGCCGGCGACCAGCGGGGCCAGCGCCGCTCGGGGGGTCACCCCGCCATTCTGCTGCCGTCACCGGCCTCCGCGACTCCCCCGCGCCGGGGAGATCGGGCCGCGTTCAGCGGTGGTCGGCCACGTACGACTGCGGGTCCTTGTCGCGGAACGCCAGGTCACGCCCGTTCTTGTGCTCGCCGTAGAAGGTGAGCCAGCGGTGGCCCAGCTCGGCGCGCAACTCACTGCTGGCATGCCGGCGGAAGTCGGGTAGGGCCTCGTCCTCCTCCTCGGCCAGGTGCTCGCTGTTCTCCCGACGGGCCGTGCCGACCGCCGTCCACCAGCGTTCCGAGCCGACGGGGTGCAGCTTGGACTCGGCGATGGCGTCCCTGATCTTGTTGTGGTCGCCGATCGCGTCGGCGGTCTCGTCCTCGCCGTCGTCGCCGTGCTTGACCAGGTGCGGGTAGAGGATCGCCTCTTCGGCCTCGGCGTGGATGTCCAGGTGCAGGGCGAGTGCGTCCCAGATCGCCAACAGCTCCTGCTCGTCGCGGGCGTCGTCCAAGCGGGCGAAGCCGCGCCGGAAGGCGGCGTGGTCGTCCAGGATCAGTGCGGTGATGTCGTCCACTGTGCTCACTTTCCCGTCGGACTGGTGAACCGGGCGCGCAGCATTCGGGGCATCGCGGCGAGGCCGGTGATCGGGCGGAACCGTTTGGCGGCCTCGGCCAGCGCGGCGTACTCGTCGTCGGCGAGGTCGATGTCGGCGGCGGCGGCGTTGCGTTCCATCTGCTCCACTCCGGACGCGCCGGGGATGGCCAGCACGTTCGGGTGGCGCAGCACGTAGGCCAGCGCGATCTGGCTGGGGGTGGCGTCGTGCGCGTCGGCGACCTGGCGCAACGTGTCGATCAGGGCGCTGCCCCGCTCCAGGTTCTCCGGCAGGAAGTACGGGTTGGCCCGCCGGACCGCGCCGGTCGGCGGGTTCTTCGCGTCGTACCGGCCGGAGAGGAAGCCCTGGGCCAGCGGGCTGTACGCGATGACCACCCGGCCGGCCTCCCGGGCGTACGGCAGCAGGTCCTGCTCGGGTGCGCGGTCCACCATGCTGTAGCGGACCTGGTTGCTGAGCACCCGCCGGCCGAGCGCCGCCTCGGCGACCTGCCAGCGGCGCAGCCCGTAGTTGCTCACCCCGACCTCGCCGACCAGCCCGACGTCCTGCAACGCGCGCATGCCGCGCATGGTGGTGTGGTCGGCGACCAGCGGGTGGGGCTGGTGCACCTGGTAGAGATCCAGTGAGGTGACGCCGAGCCGGGCCGCCGAGGCGACCGCCCGCTGCTGCACCACCGCGGCCACCGGCCAGACCGGGAAGAGCTTGGACGCGACCACCACCTTGGGCCGGTCGTCGCCGAGCGCCGCGCCGAGGATCCGCTCGCTGCGCCCGAAGCCGTAGACCTCAGCGGTGTCGAAGACGGTCACGCCCAACTCGAGGGCCCGCCGCACGATCTGCGCCGCCTGGCGCTCGAATTCCGGGCCGTAGCCCCACTCCCGGGAGCCGAACTGCCAGGTGCCCAACCCGATCTTCGACAGCGGTTTGGGAGTGTCGAGCGCGATGAGACGCATGGCCTCGAAGCTACCCCTATGTCCGGCTCCACGCGCCCGATCCCGCGTACCCCGAGCCGGAGCTAGGCTCATGATCGTGACCTACCTCGCCGCGGATGACCGCTACGAAACGATGACCTACCGGCGCAGCGGACGCAGTGGCCTGCGGCTGCCCGCCGTCTCCCTCGGCCTGTGGCACAACTTCGGCCCGGACCGCCCGTACGAGCGCCAGCGCGACATCGTCCGGCGCGCCTTCGACCTGGGTGTCACCCACTTCGACCTGGCCAACAACTACGGCCCGCCGCCCGGCGCCGCCGAGGAGAACTTCGGCCGGATGCTCGCCACCGACCTGAAGCCGTACCGGGACGAGCTGGTGATCTCCAGCAAGGCCGGCTACCTGATGTGGCCCGGCCCGTACGGCGAATGGGGCTCGCGCAAAAACCTGATCTCCTCGCTGAACCAGTCACTGAGCCGGATGGGGCTGGACTACGTCGACGTCTTCTACTCGCACCGGTTCGACCCGGACACCCCGCTGGAGGAGACGATGGGCGCGTTGGACGCCATCGTCCGCTCCGGCAAGGCCCTCTACGTGGGCATCTCGAACTACAACTCCGAGCAGACCGCTCGCGCCGCCGCGATCCTGGGCGAGCTGGGCACGCCGCTGCTGATCAACCAGCCGTCGTACTCGATGCTCAACCGGTGGACGGAGGCCGACGGCCTGCTCGACACGCTGGAGCAGGTCGGCGCCGGCTGCATCGCGTACAGCCCGCTGGCCCAGGGTCTGCTGACCGACCGCTACCTGGCTGGCATCCCGGCCGACTCCCGGGTGCGCACCAGCGTCTTCCTCAACGAGAGCGACCTCAGCGAGGAGAAGATGGCCACCATCCGGGGGCTGGGGGCGGTCGCCGAGCGGCGCGGTCAGTCACTGGCCCAGCTCGCGCTGGCCTGGGCGCTGCGCGACCCGCGGATGACCAGCCTGATCATCGGGGCGAGCAGCGTGGAGCAGCTGGAGACGAACATCGCCGCGCTGGACAATCTCGACTTCAGCGCCGAGGAGCTGGCCGAGATCGACCGGCACCTGGGCTGAGCGCCGCCGGGCGGCGGCGCGGGCCGGGTCACCAGATCCGGCGCCGCCCCGCCCGGTGGTTGCGCACCCCGCACTGCCGTCCGACCGGCGCGGCGCCGGCGCGACGCAGCCGAGCCGCGCCGACCAGCAGCGCGATCACCAGCACGGCGGCGGCACCGGCCAGCATGGGCCACCGGCTGCTGAGGTCGGTCACCGACGCCACGGGCACGCCCGGGTCGGCCGCCGCCGCCACCGCCGGCTCGGTGCCGGCCGGCCGGCTCGCGGCGGTACGCGACACCGCCGGCGCGCCCTTCGTCGCGGCGGCCGGTTTCGGGGTACCCGTCGCCGTGCCGCCGCGCGCCGCGCGGAACACCACGTCGGAGCAGGAGTAGTAGGTGTCCGGGGTGTTGGAGTTCTGCCAGATCGTGTAGATCAGGTGTCGGCCGTCGCGGCCCGCCGGCAGCCGGCCCGGCAGTTGGTACGCCCCGGCCCGCACCGGCGGGTCGGTCACCGTCAGAAACGGGCGCGACTCCAGATCCGCCCAGGTCAGCGGCGCGCGCGGGTCATAGCCGGGCCGGGTGACGTAGAGCCGGAAGCTGCCCCGGTGCTCGATGGTGGTCCGGTACCGGAAGGTGAACCGGGCGCCGGCGGTCAGCTCGGTGCTCGGCCAGTCGGTGCGGGGCAGGTCCAGCCCCCGGTACGCGGAGAGCCCTCCGCTGCACAGCTCACCGTCCGGGATCTTCTCCCGGTCCTGGCCGTTGATCGCGGCGACCCGGACGTTGTCCCACTCGCGTACCGCCGCACCCGCCTCGACCGCCGCCCGGCAGGCGCTGGTGGCCGCGTACCGACCTTCGGGTCCGCACGCCGCGGCCCGGCTGACCGGGCTGGTCGGGGCGCCGTGCGCGGCGGCGGGCGCGGCGCTGAACGGCATGGCCGCGACGGCGACCAGCACGGCGGCGAGCACTCGGCGCACGGTCATGGTGTGACCTCCCGCGCAGTGGTACGGGCGCGGGGCGACAAAGGTTCGACGTCGGGGCGGCCGGGAATCGCGGACCCCTGACCTACAGCCGAAAACGCCCTGACCGGATACTCCCGGTCAGGGCGTTTTCGCAAGGTGGAGCCGAGGGGACTCGAACCCCTGACCCCCACACTGCCAGTGTGGTGCGCTACCAGCTGCGCCACGGCCCCTTGCTGTGTCCCGGTCGCCCGGGCACTGGGAAACTATACACATCCCGTTCGGCATGGTCATCTCGCGGGGTCCCCGCCGACGCCGCCCCCGGGCTCCCGCCGAAGCGGGTCAGTTGAGCGCCACGTCCGGCGGGAAATGGGCGACGGCGGCCATCATCCCGCCCTGCCGGCGCAGCACCATCGGCCACAGGTCGTCCGGCCGGTCGACGAAGGCGTCACCGGGCAGCGCGTCCAGCAGGAACCAGGAGCCGTCGGCGATCTCCTGCTCCAACTGGCCGCTCCCCCAGCCGGAGTAGCCGGCGAAGACCCGGATGCCGCCGATGCTCTCCCGCAGCCGCTCCGGGTCGACCGAGAGGTCGATCGTGCCGACCGCCCCGGAGACCTGGTGAAAGCCCTTGACCCGGCGCAGCGGGTGGCGCATCCGCGCCAGGCAGATGGCCGAGTCGGGCTGCACCGGGCCACCCTCGAAGAGCACCGCCGGGTGACGGGCCAGGTCGTTCCAGTCGCCGAGCACCTCGGCGACCGGCACCTCGGTGGCCCGGTTCAGCACCACGCCGAGCGCGCCGCCCGGCTCGTGGGCGACCAGCAGCACCACCGTACGGTCGAAGTTCGGGTCCTTGAGGGCCGGAGTCGCGACCAGCAGCCGCCCGGTCATCGACTCCATCGCCCGTCCGCCGATCGCCTGGCCCTCTCCCTGCATCCCACACACCCGTCAACCGTGAACCCGCGCCGGGGATCCGCCACCCACCGGATCCGCACGGTGCACCGGGATCATCCGTGCTGTCAACGCCATGCCTGGCACCATAGCCTGCGTCCCGGGTGCTGGCTAAGGTCTGACCGGCGGGTGATCGGACAGTTGAGACGGAGGGCCGATCGGCACCGACGGCGGGCGTCGCGGTGATCGACGGATCGCGTTCCCGCCCCGGCACGACCGGATACGCCAGGGTGCGCGCCCGGTCACGACGCCCGGGAAACGCCCGAAAGGTCCGTCACATCCCGATAGATTCGGCTGATCGAGAGGGCGGCGCGGTCGTCCCTGCGCGCGACACGGAGGCAGGTGGCGATGGCAACGGTCCGGGACGCGACGTACGACGTGCTCCGCACCCTCGGCATGACCACCATCTTCGGCAACCCCGGCTCCACCGAGGAGCCGTTCCTGCGGGACTTCCCGGCCGACTTCCACTACGTCCACGCCCTGCACGAGGCGACGGCGGTCGCGATGGCCGACGGCTACGCCCAGGCCACCGGCGCACCCGCCCACGTCAACCTGCACACCTCCCCGGGCACCGGCAACGGCATGGGCAACATGGTCACCGCCTGGCACAACAAGACCCCGCTGATCGTCACCGCCGGCCAGCAGACCCGCGAGATGCTGCTGCTCGAACCCCGGCTCACCAGCCGTCGGGCCGCCGAGCTCCCCCAGCCGTACGTGAAATGGGGCTACGAGCCGGTCCGGGCGCAGGACATCCCCGCGGCGCTGCTGCGCGCGTACGCGACCGCAGTGCAGCCGCCGGCCGGGCCGGTGTTCCTGTCCCTGCCGATGGACGACTGGGACCAGCCGGCCGACTCCCCACCCGCACCACGCACGGTGGCCACCCGGTTCGCACCGGACCCGCAGCGGCTGGACGAGTTCGCCCGGGCCCTGGCCGGCAGCCGCGACCCCGTCCTGGTGTTCGGGCCCGGGGTGGACCGGTCCGGGAGTTGGTCGACCGCGATCGCGCTGGCCGAACGGCTGGCCGCGCCGGTCTGGTCGGCCCCCGCCCCGGAACGGGCCGTGTTCCCGGAGGACCACCCGCAGTTTCGCGGGGTGCTGCCGTTCGCCATCGGACCGCTGGCCGAGGCGCTGCGTGGACACGACACCGTCCTGGTGGTCGGCGCTCCGGTATTCCGCTACTACCCGTACGTGCCGGGCGATCACCTGCCCGAAGGCACCCGCCTGCTGCACGTGACGGACGACCCGGACGAGGCCGCCCGGGCCCCGGTCGGGGACAGCCTGCTCGGCGATCCCGGGCTGACCCTGGCCGCGCTGCTCGAGCTGGTGCCGCCGGCCGACCGGTCGCCACCGGCGCCCCGGGCCGCCCCGGCGCCGCCGGAGGTCACCGCGCCGCTGAGCGCGGACGCGCTCTTTGCCGCGTTGGCCGCGCACTGGCCGGCGGACGGAGTGCTGATCCAGGAGTCACCGTCCAACCTGTCCGCACTGCGCCGCCGGCTGCGGATCGCCCGCCCGGCGTCGTACTTCACGATGGCCAGCGGCGGTCTCGGCTACGGCCTGCCGGCCGCGGTCGGGGTGGCGCTGGCCGAGCGGGACACCGGGCGCGGCCGACCGGTGGTGGCGGTGGTCGGCGACGGCTCGTTCCACTACTCCGTGCAGGCGCTGTGGACCGCCGCCCGGCTGTCCCTGCCGGTGGTGGTGGTCGTGCCGGTCAACCAGCAGTACGCGATCCTCAAGGCGTTCGCCGAACTGAAAAAGACGCCCGGGGTGCCCGGACTGGACCTGCCGGGCCTGGACATCACGGCGATCGCGGCCGGCTACGGCTGTGCCACCGAGGTGGTCGAAACACCCGACCAGCTCGACTCGGCGCTCGCCGCCGGACTGCGCGCCGACCGCCCCACCGTGCTGCCGGTGCCGATCAGCACCGACGTGCCCACCATCCTCTGACCGGCACTCCCGGCCTGCCTCAGCCGGTCAGCGCGGGGCGATCGACAGCGGGGTGCCGGTGGAGACGTCCAGCACCGGCCGTGCGCCCAGCGGCGCGGCCAGGGTGACGGTGACCGGCTCCAGTTTGAGCAGGTCGGGACAGGGGCCGGTCGACCGGGCGGTGAAGCCCCCGCCGACCACCACCACGTCCGGCCGTTCCCGCACGAGCGGAGTGATCCCGGTGTCGCAGGCGCCGACACCGAGCCGGACGGTCAGCCGCGCGCCGTCGACGGCCGTCAGGTCCTGAGCGGACAGCAGTCCGTCCGGCAGCGGCCGCGCCGGGGCGGTGGGGTCGGGGACTGGAACGATCGCCGTCGGCGCGACGGCGAGCCGCGCCACCGGAACGGCCAACTCCTCGACGGTGAACAGCCAGGCCGGGACCTGCGCCTCGCCCCGGCTGGTGCGGACCGGCACGGTGCCGAGCGTGACGCCGGTGACGGTCAGCGGAAGGCAGGCGGTCTCGGGGCCGCTGCTGACCCAGCCGTCCGGGCCGGGTTCGATGGTGGGGCCGGGGGTCGGCAGTCCGGGCCGCTTCGGTCGCCCGGGGCAGGGCAGCGGGTCACCCTGGTGGAGCTGCCGGTACGCCTCCGCCGCGCTCACCAACGGCAGGGTCAGCCGGCCGTCCGGGAAGCGGATCTCCCCGCCGACCCGGGTGGGCGGAATGGGCACCTGCTCCCGGTACCAGCCGGCCCGGAAGGCGGCCTCGGTGTCGGGGGTGAAGCGGGGGTCGCCGGTCAGCACCGTCGGCCCCTGCAACGGGACGTACCCGGTGCGCCATTCGGGGCCGGGGCGCCACGCCTCCGCGACCTCGGTGGCCCGCTGGTCGAAGGTTTCCGACCGGTGCGCCGGGGCGGTGGGTCCGTCGGCCGGGCCGCCGCCCGTCGGGGCGCAGCCGACCGCGAGCAGCAGCAGGGGCAGACCGAGGAGCAGAAGCGATCGACGCATGCGGGTTTCGACGGTCCCGTCGACGCCCTGGTTCCCGCCGTCGGCGCGCCCACGCTCAGGTCTCGCCACCCAGGTCCGTCTGGTACGCCTGCCACAGCAGGTCCGCGCCGCGCCGCCGATGTCGCGCCAGCGTCCGCAGCAGGTACGCGGCCCGGTGGCGCAGCTCGTCCGGGCTGGCGTCGGACTGCTCGGCGACCCGCTGCACGGCCAGGAGCGCGGCGCCGATCGCCGTGTGCTCCCGGGTCAGCAGCCGGACACCGTGGCAGAGCCGGGGCGCGTGGGTGAGCAGTTCCCGGTAGAGCCCGCCGGGGCCCTCGGTGACCTGGACGTGCTCGGTGAAGCCCTGCCTGACCGGGTGCAGCCGCAGCAGCACGCGTTCGCGCCAGTGCGGCTCGGTCGGCGCCGCGGCGACAGCACGGGCGAGCACGTGCACGTCACCGGTGAGCCCCGCTGGGCGCGGGTCACCGGGCAGCCGCTCGGTGGGGAGGCTGGCCGGATGCGAATGCGCGGCGGGCGGCCGGGCGACGACTGTCGGCTGCTGAACCGGACCGGTGACCATGGGCACCTCCCGCGCTTGCGCTGCTACCGCATACCGCGATGGTGAACCCGCCCGTCCGCCCCTGTCCAGGGCCCCTGGCCGCCTCTTCTGCCCCACCCGCCGCAGTGGTCCCGCGCGCCCCACCCGTATGCGGCTCAACCGGCGAAGGGGTGCTCCGCGAGGCGACGCAGCGCGCCGGCGACAGCGTGCGCGTCGCCGTCACGGCCGTCGGAGGGACGCCCGGTGGTGATCGCGTCGGCCAGCGCCCGCAGCTCGGACGGGGGCAGGGTGGGCAGCCCCATGCCGTGCAGCGGGATGGTGAGCCGCCGTCCGCTCTCGTGGTCGGTGGCGACGATGACCGGCGCGCGGTGCCCCCGCGCCCGCGGGTCGTCGTCCCCCGCCCCGCCGTACGGCACCATCCCGGCGTCGATCCGGGCGGTCGCGAGGTCGACGATGCGGCTGCCGAACGCGCCGCGCACCCGCACCCGACTGCCGTCCAGCCAGGCGGCCGTCCGCAGCACCCGCAGCACCAGGTAGACGCCGAGCAGGGCGAACGGCAGCCCGCACAGCCCGACGAGCCGGCCGGACCCGGACTGGTCCCAGCCGCCACCGCCGCCGGAGTCCCGCAGCGCGGGCGGCAACATCCCCGGTGGCACGTCGCGGGCCTCCTCATAGGAGGCGAACCCGTCGCCGGGGCCGGTCAGCTGGCGCAGCAACCCGTCAGCGACCAGGGGCAGCAACACGAACGCGGCACCGACGGCGGCGACGAACACGCCGGCCAGCACCGAGACGGTGCGCTGGCCGGGTGACGCACCGACCGACAGGCGCAGTTCCTCGATCCGCACAGCCGGCAGCCTAGGCGAGCCGGGCTGCCGGCCGCGTGCTGGCGTCCGCCGGGTGCGAAAACCCGGGGACCCCGGATACGACGATGCGCCCCGGCCGGTGGGCCGGGGCGCATCGCTTTCGAGGTGGTGGAGGTGCCGGGAATCGAACCCGGGTCCTTCGCCGGTTTGTCAGGGCTTCTCCGAGCGCAGCTCGCTGTGCCTCTACTCGGCCCCACCGCTCACGCGAGCAAGTTGGTGTGACGGGCCCAGTCGCTGATTAATCTCGCCGCACGGACCCCGCGACCGGGTCCGATTGGCCAGCCTCCTAGCTGATGCCGGCTACTGGGACGAAGGCGTTCCCAGGCCGACAGACTTAGCTACTCGCCTCAGGCGGCGAGAGCGAAGTCAGCGCGATTGTTCTTGGCGCTTATAAGTTTCCGACGACCGATTCTCGAGACGACGTCGGCTTCCTCGGCTCGCTTCCCCTGTCGCTGCGTACGAAGTCGAAACCAGTCACCCCCTCGACAGGCCGCCGATGTTGGCGGCACTGACAAGACTAACGCCTGCCGCAACGGGTTTCATCCCGAGCCCCGGGTCGGCGTGCCGACCCGGACAAACGGGACAAACTAGTCGTCCATTCCCTTGCCGCGTCGACCGCTGACCCGGGCGATCTCCCGGTCCGCGTCCCGCTTGGCGAGGTCCTGCCGCTTGTCGTACGCCTTCTTGCCCTTGGCCAGGGCGATCTCCACCTTGGCCCAGCCGTCGGAGAAGTAGACCTGCAACGGGACCATGGTCAGGCCCCCCTCGCGGGTCTTGCCGATCAGCCGGTCGATCTCCCCACGGTTGAGCAACAGCTTGCGGGTACGCCGGGGCTCGTGGTTGGTCCAGGTGCCCTGGGTGTACTCCGGAATGTGCATCGCGTGCAGGAACAACTCGCCGTTGCGCTCCTGGGCGAACGCGTCCACGAGCGACGCCCGCCCGGCCCGCAGCGACTTGACCTCGGTGCCGGTCAACGCCATGCCCGCCTCGTACGTGTCGAGGATCGAGTAGTCGTGGCGCGCCTTCTTGTTGGAGGCGACCACCTTGCGCCCCTTTTCCCGTGGCATCGGCGCCACCCCCTCTCCTGATCATCACCCGCCGGGGTCACCCCGGCCGGACAACCGATCATGCTACCTGAATCACAAGGACCCTCCCGCGCCGTTTATTTCCGGCGCGGGAGGGCCCCCGGGAGACGACGGGACGACCCCTACGGTCGCTACACCCGCAGGTAGAAGCGGAGGGTGGTCCAGGCGGTGACGGCGCTGATCAGGCCACCGACGCCGGCCATCAGCGGGAAGATGAACAGGATGTCCCCCCAGCTGATCGGCGAGAGCAGGCCCTCCAGGGCCTTGAGCGACCCGTCGAAGAGCAGATACTTCGCCGCTATCAGTGCCGCCAGGCCGAGCAACGAGCCGATCAGGCCGGCCACGACGGCCTCCAGCACGAACGGCGCCTGGATGAACCAGTTGGATGCGCCGACGAGCTTCATGACCGCCACCTCACGCCGCTTGCTGTACGCGGCCACCTGAATGGTGTTGGCGACCAGCAGCAGCGCGGCGACAGCCATCACGATGGCGGCGGCCAATGCGATGTTCTGGATCGCGGTGAGGATGTTGAAGATCTTGTCCAGCAGTCGGCTCTGGTCGACGATCTCGTCGACGCCCTCGGTGTCCTTGTACTGGTCGTAGATGTTCTTGTACTGCTCCGGGTTGTTCAGCTTGATCCGGAACGACGGCGGAAGGCTGTCCTCCTTGACGGCGCTGATCAGATCCGGCGCGTCCTGGAACATCTCCTGGAACCGCTTGTACGCCTCGGCCTTGTCGACGTAGATGACGTCGCTGACCAGCGGGTCAGCCTCGAGCTTCGCGTTCATCTGCTCGCGCTGCTCGTCGGTCACGTCAGTCTGAAGGAAGATCGAGACCTGGATGTTCTTGTAGTAGAGGTCCTTCATGTCGTCGACCTGGCGGTACATGAGACCGCTGGCGCCGAGCATGGTCAACGAGACCGCCATCGTGATGATCATCGCGACGGTCATGGTCACGTTGCGCCACAGTCCGACCAGTACCTCGGACAGGACGTATTTCACGCGCATCGGGGGTTCCTCCGGGTCTCCGGCATGAAGTGTTCGTCGTCAGGCTGCGCAGGGGTGGAGCGCCGGCTCACCCGTAAACGCCGCGAGCCTGGTCACGGACGATGCGACCGCTCTCAATCTCTACGACGCGGCGGCGCATCTGGTTCACGATGTTGGAGTCGTGGGTGACCATCACGACGGTCGTGCCGGTGCGGTTGATCCGGTCCAGCAGACGCATGATCTCGATCGAGGTGTCCGGGTCCAGGTTTCCCGTGGGCTCGTCCGCCAGGAGGATCAGCGGACGGTTCACGAACGCCCGGGCCACGGCGACCCGCTGCTGCTCACCACCGGAGAGCTCGTGCGGGTAGCGGTGCTCCTTGCCACCGAGCCCGACCAGCTCCAGCACCTCCGGCACGACCCGACGGGCAACCGCCTTGGTCTTGCCGATCACCTCAAGGGCGAACGCCACGTTCTCATACGCGGTGCGGTTCGGCAGCAGCCGGAAGTCCTGGAAGACGCAGCCGATCGAACGCCGGAAGTGGGGTCGCTTCCAGGAGCGCATCGAGGTGACGTCCTTGCCGTTGACGACCACGCGCCCCTTGTTGGGGGCGACCTCGTGCAGCAGCATCTTGATGATCGTGGACTTGCCGGAGCCGGATGGACCGATGAAGAAGACGAACTCGCCCTTCTCGATCGAGACGGACACGTTGTCGAGCGAAGGCCGGGACGCCTTCGGGTACGTCTTCGTCACTTGCTCAAGCTGAATCACGGGTGGTGAGTCTACGCGGTGTGACGACAGAGCCAAGCCCCACGCCCCGCACAGACGGTGCGCGTCCTCGAATTAGGGTCTTACCGGGAGATCGACGACGCGCTCCGCCTGCGTGTGATCACGCACCGTCGCCGGCGATCTGACGCTGCTTGCGCCAACGGATACCCGCTTCGATGAAACCGTCCAAGTCGCCATCGAAGACCGCGCTCGGATTGCCGGTCTCCTGCTCGGTTCGGAGATCCTTCACCATCTGATACGGGTGCAGAACGTAGGAGCGCATCTGGTCGCCCCACGAGCCGGCGGCGTTCTCCTTGAGACCCTCAAGCTTGGCCTGCTCCTCCTGGCGCTTGCGCTCCAGCAGCCGAGCCTGGAGCACCCGCAGCGCGGAGGCCTTGTTCTGCAGCTGAGACTTCTCGTTCTGGCAGGTCACCACGATGCCGGTCGGAATGTGCGTGAGCCGGACCGCCGAGTCGGTGGTGTTGACGCTCTGCCCGCCCGGGCCGGAGGAGCGGTAGACGTCGACCCGCATCTCGTTCTCCGGGATGTCGATGTGGTCGGTCTGCTCGGTGACCGGCAGGACCTCCACGCCCGCGAAGCTGGTCTGCCGGCGGCCCTGGTTGTCGAACGGGCTGATCCGGACCAGCCGGTGGGTCCCCGACTCGACGCTGAGCGTGCCGTACGCGTAGGGCACCTTGACCGCGAAGGTGGCCGACTTCAGGCCCGCCTCCTCGGCGTACGAGGTCTCGTAGACCTCGGTCGGGTAGCCGTGCCGCTCCGCCCAGCGCAGGTACATCCGCAGCAGCATCTCGGCGAAGTCCGCCGCGTCCACGCCGCCCGCCCCGGCCCGGATGGCGATCAACGCCTCCCGGGAGTCGTACTCGCCGGAGAGCAGGGTGCGGACCTCCATCTCCTGGATGGCCTTGGTCAGCCCGGTGATCTCCGATTCGACCTCGGTCAGCACGCCCGGGTCGGACTCGGCCTCGGCCAGCTCCAGCAGCACCTGGGCGTCGTCAAGCTGGGCGCGCAGGCTGCCCAGCTTGCTGATCTCGCCGTTGACGTACGACAGCTGCGAGGTCACCTGCTGAGCCTTGGCCTGGTCGTCCCAGAGGTCCGGGGCGGAAGCCTCCTCCTCCAGCCGGGCCTTTTCCTCGTGCAGACGGTCAAGGTTGAGGACGGCCTCGATGTTTCGCAGGGTGGCGTCGAGTTCCTTGAGCTGTTCGGCGTAATCGGCAGCGGTCACGACAAACAAGCGTACTGTGCCGTGGGCAGCTCAGCTCGTTCCGTATGCGTGAACCCGCCGATCGTCACCCGACGGGGGCGGACTTCAGCCACGACAGGGCCGCGCGGTGGTAGGCGACGGCGAACTCCAGCGCGCTGGCGTCGTACGTCTCCCCGTCCCGTTTGGCGTTCTTCACCTGTTCCCGCACCTGGGCGAGGGCCTCCGTGTGGTATTCGTTGGCGGAGGCGTACAGGCCCTTGAGCTGGCTGGCGGAGTGCAACTCGCCGAAGGCCATCCGGAGCGCTATCGGGTTGCGGATGGTGTCCCGCCCCGGGTTCTCCGTCAACCAGCGGGAAAATGTCCGTTTCCCGCTGGCGGTGAGCGAGTACGGCTGACTCATCCGCGGCCCGGGCTTGCCGAGCCGCACAAAACCCCGCTCGGCCAGCACCGGCAACTCGCGGTAGACCTGGCTGCGGGTCATCGACCAGTACGGCGCCAGCCGACGCTCAGCGGCGGCCATCAACTGGCCACCTGTCATGGGACCCTCGTGGAGCAGCCCGAGCAGGGCCGCCGCCGTGGGGTTGACTCCGGAATCCGCCATGCCCACTACGCTGCCACTTTGCGCTCCCGGCGTCCAGGATTTGCCGGTTTGCCACCCGACAGGACTTCCTATGTGCACTGTCGGTCGCAGACAGTCTGCTGAGGACTATCGATGGATTGCGCGGACCGGTCGCGCCGACCCGGTCAGAGCCGGCTGCGCAGCTCCCACAACTCCGGATAGAAGCGCGTCTCCACCCGGGACCGCAGGTAGGCGCCGCCCGCCGACCCGCCGGTGCCCGGCTTGGTGCCGATCTGCCGCTCGGCCATCAGCACGTGCCGGGCTCGCCACAGGGAAAATGCCTGATCGTGGGCGACCAGCGCCTCCGCGAGGTCCCAGAGCGGCCCGAACCGCTCCCGGTCCGCGGCGATCCTGGCGTACGCCGCGAAGCGCGCCTCGGCGTCGCCGACCGGGAACCCGGCCCGGGCGAGCACGGCCAGGAAGCCGTCCCAGAGGCTCGGCTCGACCAGTCGCCGTTCCAGTCGGTCCCGTTCGGCCGGCGGCAACCGGCGGAACCGGTGCAGGAAATCCGGGTCCTTGAGCCCGGAGAGGAACTCGATCTCCCGGAACTGCACCGACTGGAACCCGCTGGCCGGGGCGAGCTTGGTGCGGAAGGCCAGGAAGTCCTGCGGCGTCATCGTGTCGATCACGTCGACCTGGCCGACCAGCACCCGCTCCACCACGTGGCAGCGTTCCAGCCGCACCCGGGGCAGGTAGGTCTCGCCGGCCAGCATGCGGTCCCGGGCGTCGGACAGCTCGGCGAGCAGCAGCTTGAACCACAGCTCGTACACCTGGTGGATGGTGATGAAGAGCAGTTCGTCGTGGGAGGCCGGGTCGGACTCCGGCACCTGCGCGGCGAGCAGGTCGGCCAACCGAAGGTAGTCGCTGTAGGTGAGCAGGCCGCCCTGCTCGCCGAAGCGAGGGTCGGGCGCGGGGGTGGGGTGCGTCACCCCGGCCAGGCTACCGCCGGCGGCAGCGCCACGCGCGCCGCCGGCGGTCGACCGCCTCTCAGCCCATGTGGGGGTACGTGTGGTCGGTCGGCGGCACGAAGGTCTCCTTGATCGTCCGCGGCGACACCCAGCGCACCAGGTTGAGCCAGGAACCCGCCTTGTCGTTGGTGCCGCTGGCCCGGGCGCCACCGAAGGGCTGCTGCCCGACGACCGCGCCGGTGGGCTTGTCGTTGATGTAGAAGTTGCCGGCCGCGTACCGCATCCGCTCACCGACCGCGTCGACCACCCGACGGTCGGTGGCGAAAACCGACCCGGTCAGCGCGTACGGGGCGATCGACTCGGCCTGCGCGACCACGTCGTCGAAACGGGCGTCGTCGAAGACGTGCACGCCCAGGATCGGCCCGAAGTACTCGGTGGTGAAGGTCTCGTGGGCGGCGTCGCTGCACTCGAAGAGCGTCGGCCGGACGAAGTACCCGACCGAGTCGTCGGCGGTGCCGCCGGCCAGCACCCGGCAGGTGTCGTCACCGGCGATCAGCTCCAGCGCGGCGGTGTGCCGGGAGAACGCCTTGTCGTCGATCACCGCGCCGCCGAAGTTGCTGAAGTCGGCCACGTCGCCGTAGGTGAGCGAGTCGGCGGTGGCGGCCAGCCGGTCCCGCAGGCCACCCTCCCAGAGCGAGCGCGGCACGTACGCCCGCGAGGCCGCCGAGCACTTCTGGCCCTGGTACTCGTAGGCGCCGCGGATCAGCGCGGTGTGCAGGGCGTCCACGTCGGCGCTGGTGTGCGCGACCACGAAGTCCTTGCCGCCGGTCTCGCCGACCAGACGGGGGTAGCCCCGGTAGCGGGAGATGTTGTCGCCGACGGTCCGCCACAGCTGCTGGAAGACCTTGGTCGAACCGGTGAAGTGGATGCCGGCCAGGTCCGGGTCGGCGAGCACGACGTCCGAGACCTCCTCGCCCCGGCCGGTGACCATGTTGATCACGCCGGGCGGCAGGCCGGCGGCCTCGAACAGCCGCATGGTGAAGTGCGCGGCGAACTGCTGGGTCGGGCCCGGCTTCCAGATCACCGTGTTGCCGAGCAGCGCCGGTGCCGAGGGCAGGTTGCCGGCGATGGCGGTGAAGTTGAACGGGGTGACCGCGTAGACGAAGCCCTCCAGCGGGCGGTGGTCGAAGCGGTTCCAGACGCCGGGCGAGGAGCTGGGCTGCTCCTCGAGCAGGCGCCGGGCGAAGTGCACGTTGAACCGGAGGAAGTCGATGAACTCGCAGGCCGCGTCGATCTCCGCCTGGATCGCGGTCTTCGACTGCCCGAGCATGGTGGCGGCGTTGAGCGTGTCCCGCCACGGGCCGGCGAGCAGCTCGGCGGCGCGCAGGAAGATCGCGGCGCGCTCCTCGAACGGCAGCGCCCGCCACATCGGGGCGGCGTCCTTGGCCGCCTTGATCGCGGCGCGGGCGTCGTCGTGGGTGGCGTGCGCCGTCACACCGAGCACGTGCGCGTGCTTGTGCGGCTGCACGACGTTGATCGGGTCGCCGGCGGCCATCCGCTGCTCGCCGCCGATGGTCATCGGCAGGTCGATCCGCTCGGCGGCGAGCTCGGTCAGCCGCCGCTGGAGCCGGTCCCGGTCGGGGCTGCCCGGCTCGTAGTTGCGAACCGGCTCGTTGCGCGGCTCGGGTACGGAGAACACGGCATCCATCAAGGCTCCTGGCGATCTCGACAGCGGTGGCGAAACCGGACCCGCGGGCACCGACCGGACGGTCGAACACCGGACGCCGCACGGGAGGGCCGAGCTGCGGCGGGACCTCCCACGATTCTTCCATGCTGGGGTGCCCGCCTCACCTCCACCACCGCCGTCCCGCCAAGGACCGCCCCACCCCTCCTCTCCTTACCGATGAGACGCGGGCGGGTGAGCCGGCCCGGACAGCGGGCACCCGTCCGGCGTGAGCCGCGCCGGTCGGCACCGGTCGCGGCCGTCCCGTGACGGCGGAAGGTCCATCGGGCCCGCGTACCCTGAATGGTCGGTGACCTGCCGCCTCGAAGGGGAGACGATGACCAAGCAGCCCGGCCGCGTCCCGGCCGCGGAGTCGGACGAGCCGGCGGTCGACCCGGCCATCCCCAGCGGTCGGCCCGTGGCCGCGCCCGGCGCCGCCGTGCTCGCGCTGCTGGCGCTCGGCTGGCTGGCCGCCATGCTCTGGTCGACCCGGGAGGCCATCGCCTCGTCGGCGGCCGGGGTCACCGCGATCAGCCTCTCCGCGTTCGCCCTGCCCGGCGTGATCTCCGCCGCGCTGGTCGCCGGGGCGGCCGTCGCCCTGGCCTTCGGCAACCTGCTGTCCCGCCGGTACGGCGACGGGGTCACCCTGCGCTTCGTCGGCGCGATCGGGGCGGGGATGGTGGTCGGCCTGGCCGCCGCGCTCGCGATCAACCTCACCTACTTCGACACCTCGACCACCAACGTGATCGCGGGCACCACCGCGGCTGCGGCGATCATCGGTGGCGCGGTGGCCGGCGCGCGGACGGCACCGGCGGTCGGCGCGGCGACGGCCGCCGCGCTGGGCACTCTGGTCTTCGTGGTCGTGTTCAGCCGCGCCCGGGACCCGCTCTTCGACCTCTTCGGCGCGGGCGACAGCCAGGAGTCGCTGGTCAACGCGGCGAAGTGGGTGTCGCGCACCGAGTCGCTCGCCGCCGGCCTACTGGCCGGGCTGCTCGCCTTCGGCTACCTGCGCTGGGCACGGCGACAGGCCGTGCGGCGCGATTCCGGCGCGCCGGCGCTGCGCTGGCCCGCGTACCTGCTCGCCGGAGCAGGGCCGGGGCTGCTCCTGCTGCTCGCCGAGGTGATCATCCGGATCGGTGGACGGTCGCTGCTCGACCTGGCCGGCGCGCTGAGCGAGGCGGACGCGGTGGCGCAGACCTCGCTGGGCACCTCGCGGGTGGACAACGGCATCTGGGTGCTCTTCGTGGGCGCGCTGACCGCGCTCATCGCGTTCGGCCGCACGCTCGGCCCGGCTCGGCCCGACGACGAACCCGTTGCGGCCGACGACTCCCCCGCACTGGACGCCGACGCGGACGACGCGGACCCGGCCGAGGTCGACCGGGCCCGCTGACCCCGACCGGCGTCCGGCTCAGCCGGCGGACCGGAGCAGCTGGTCCAGCTCGCTCACGTCGTACCACTCCAGCTCGTGGTCCTCGGCGCCGTCGACGGTGAACTGGGCGTCCGGGTCACCGGCGGCGGCCTCGGCCACCACGTCGGCCGCGGCGGCGACCTCCTCGACCGCGTCCGTGCCGTCCACGTGGATCGCCGCGACGGCGCCCACCGGCACCATGTCGGCCAACGTCACCGTGCTGGAACCCAGCTCACCATCACCGCGCCCGAGCGCGGCGCGCGGCAGGTCGGCCGAGATGACGACCCGGCGGCGGGGCGCGGCCGGATCGGCGCGGAGTAGGTGCAGCGCGTCCTGGGCGGCCCGGGTGAACGCGACGTACTCCAACTCCTCCTCATCGCCCTCGGCGTACCACTCGCGCAGCGCCGGGGTCACCGCGTGCGCCTGGTCGGCGGTCAGCCCCTGCTCACGCAGGTGGGCCAGCATCGGTACGGTCGCCGGCACGTACACCCGGACAAGCTCGTCGGTCACCGGTCGTCTCCCCGCTCAGTCCTCTACCGGCGGCCGCCGGCCCGGGCGCAGATCATGCCGCACGCCGTGACCGTCATACACCTCGCATCCAGCCGGTGGAAGTTCCCCGCCGGTGTGTCCCGCCGCGCCTGGCTCGTCGCCGGGCCGTAGGGGGTGCTGGGCGGTCCGGGCTGTCGATGGCAAACTGAGGCAAACGACAACAACCCCGGGAGTTCCTGTGGAGCCGAGGTTCCTGCTGCTCTCCGACGTCGCCGCCGAGCTGAACGTGTCGGACTCGCAGGTCTACCACATGGTGCGCAGCGGGGAGCTGCCGGCGATCAAGATCGGTGGTCGTGGCCAGTGGCGGGTCGAGCGCGCGCGGCTGGAGGAGTACATCGCGCACAAGTACGCCGAGACCGCCGACTGGGTCCGCGGCAACCCGCTCGTCGACCGCGACACCGAGTAGCCACCGCTATCCGCTGTGCCATTGACCGAGGCCGTTCCATGGCCCAGAATTGAGTGAGTCGAAGGCAAACGAAGGCAAACGCAAGATCAGAAGGGGCAGCGATGAGTGAATCGCGATCCGGTCCGTCCCGGCCACCCGTGCGGCTGCGCCCCGTCCCGCCCATCGACCCTCCGTACGCCGACGAGGCCGACGTGGCGTACTGGCCGCCGACCCACGGCCAGTTCGCCCTCGACCTGTTCGCCTCGACGAGGCCGGACCCGGTCCGGCCGCCGGACCGCCGCGCCGCCCTCCGCCGGGTTCCGGCGCGGCCCGGCATCCACCCGGTTCCGCCCTCGCCGCCGGCGACCACCCCGGAGTCGATCCGGGTCGCGCACCGCTTCGTCGACACCTGCCTGGAGGTGGTCAACGGCTACCGCTCGCCGGCATAGTTGCGACCCCTGGCTGGCTCTGCACCGCCCTCCAGGTCCTCTGACCCGCACCTCCGACACCGCGACGCCTCGGGACCACACGCGCGCAGGCCGGCGCCTGCCTGCGGGCCGCCGGCCACGGGCTACAGACCAGATGATCGCCCCGGTTTACCGGAAATCGGGTCGTCGGGACACCCGACCTTTCCGTGGCCACCGTCCGGCAGGCGTGTGCCGAAAGAGGGCTATACCTGTGAGTCATAGATATGACTCACAGGTATAAGGCTCATCAGGAACAGGTCGCCCCGGGAAGCCGAGCCATGGCGCGCCGGACGGGCACACGCGGGTCCGGGGACACGAACAGGCCCCGGCCAGTTGGCCGGGGCCCGTCGAGGTGCTGTCGGTCAGCCGCCGTTGGGGGCGCCGTGGCAGCGCTTGTACTTGCGGCCCGAGCCACACGGGCACGGCGCGTTGCGGGACGGGCCGTTGCTGGCCTCCGCCTGGTTCGGGGCGGGCCGTCGGGAGGCGGCCGACGGGACCGCCGGGCCGCGCAGCCCGGAAGCCGGCCGCTGCGGAGCCGACGGAGCCGTCCGCCCCGGCGCCGCCGGGGCACCCGGGGCCGGTCGACCCACACCGAGCGCCGGGGCCTGCTGCTCGGCCTGCTCGACGGCCACCGCACCGGGGCTGGCCTCACCGTCGATGGTGGGGGCGGAGTATTGCAGGCCCTGCCGCTGCGGCGCGCGGTTGAGGCCCTTCGCCCGGATCTCGACCGGCTTGTCGAGCAGCGTGACCTCCTCCGACTCCGCGGCCGGCTCCGGCTCGGTCACCTGGACGTCGACGTTGTAGAGGAAGCCGACCGTCTCCTCCTTGATGCCGTCCATCATGGTGGCGAACATGTCGAAGCCCTCGCGCTGGTACTCCACCACGGGGTCGCGCTGGGCGTACGCCCGGAGGTTGATGCCCTCCTGGAGGTAGTCCATCTCGTAGAGGTGCTCGCGCCACTTGCGGTCGATCACCTGGAGCAGCACCATCCGCTCGAGCTGGCGCACCCCCTCGGTGCCGACCTGCTCCTCACGGCGGTCGTACGCGGCGTTCGCGTCCTCCTTGAGGCGGGCGACCAGGAAGTCGGCGTCCATGCCGGCCCGGGAGCCGCCGGCCTCCTCCTCCAGCTCCTCGATCGTCACGCCGACCGGGTAGAGCTGCTTGAGGCTGGACCAGAGCTGCTCAAGGTCCCAGTCCTCGCCGTAGCCCTCGGAGGTGGCACCCCGCACGTACGCCTCGACGGTGTCGTCGATCATGTTGCGGACCTGGTCGGAGAGGTCCTCGCCGTTGAGCACCCGCAACCGCTCGGCGTAGACGACCTGGCGCTGCTTGTTGAGCACCTCGTCGTACTTGAGCACGTTCTTGCGGATCTCCGCGTTCTGGCCCTCGATCTGGGCCTGGGCGCTCTTGATCTGGCGGGTGACCATCTTCGACTCGATGGGCACGTCCTCCGGGATGTTGAAGCGCTCCATCACCGCCTCGACCGCGCCGGCCCGGAAGCGCCGCATCAGCTCGTCCTGCAGCGACAGGTAGAAGCGGGACTCGCCGGGGTCACCCTGCCGGCCGGCGCGACCGCGCAGCTGGTTGTCGATCCGCCGGGACTCGTGCCGCTCGGTGCCCAGCACGTACAGTCCCCCGGCGGCGGTGACCTCGTCCGCCTCGGCGTCGCAGGCCTGCTTCCACGTGGGCAGGACCTCCTCCATCGCCTTGGCGTACTCCTCCTCGTTCTCCAGCGGGTCGAGGCCGCGCTGGCGCAGCTCGTTCGCGGCGAGGAACTCGGCGTTGCCGCCGAGCAGGATGTCCGTGCCACGGCCGGCCATGTTGGTGGCCACGGTGACCGCGCCCTTGCGCCCTGCCTGGGCGACGATCTCGGCCTCCCGCGCGTGGAACTTGGCGTTCAGCACGTTGTGCGGGATGCCCCGTCGGCGCAGCAACTGGGAGAGGATCTCGGAGTTTTCCACCGAGACGGTGCCGACGAGCACCGGCTGGCCCATCTGGTGCCGCTCGGCGATGTCCTCGATGACCGCGTTGAACTTGGCCTTCTCGGTCTTGTAGATGACGTCGGGCCGGTCCTCGCGGACCATCGGGCGGTGGGTCGGGATGCTCACGACGCCGACCTTGTAGACCTTGTTGAACTCGCTCGCCTCGGTCTGCGCCGTACCGGTCATCCCGGACAGCTTGTTGTAGAGGCGGAAGTAGTTCTGGAGGGTGATGGTGGCCAGGGTCTGGTTCTCCTGCTTGATCTCCACCCCCTCCTTGGCCTCGATCGCCTGGTGCATGCCCTCGTTGTAGCGACGGCCGTGCAGGATGCGACCGGTGAACTCGTCGACGATCAGGACCTCACCGTCGCTGACGATGTAGTCCTTGTCGCGCTTGTACAGCTCCTTCGCCTTGATGGCGTTGTTCAGGTAGCCGACCAGCGGAGTGTTCACCGACTCGTACAGGTTGTCGATGCCGAGCCGGTCCTCGACCTTGGCGACGCCGCGCTCGGTGACCGCGATGGTGCGCTTGGAGTGGTCGACCTCGTAGTCGCCCTCGCCGTCGGTGCCGGGCTGGAGCCGGGCCACCACGCCGGCGAACTCGCCGTACCAGCGGGCCGAGTGCTCGGCCGGGCCGGAGATGATCAGCGGGGTACGCGCCTCGTCGATCAGGATCGAGTCGACCTCGTCGACCACTGCGAAGTTGTGACCTCGCTGGACCAGTTCGTCCCTCGACCAGGCCATGTTGTCGCGCAGGTAGTCGAAGCCGAACTCGTTGTTGGTGCCGTAGGTGATGTCGCACTCGTACGCGGCCTTGTGCTCGCTGGCCGGCCGGTTGGGCAGCACCACGCCGACGGTCAGCCCGAGAAACTCGTGCACCCGACCCATCCAGGCCGCGTCGCGCTGGGCGAGGTAGTCGTTGACGGTGACCACGTGCACGCCGTCGCCGGAGAGCGCGTTGAGGTAGACCGCCATGACCGAGGTCAGCGTCTTACCCTCACCGGTCTTCATCTCGGCGATGTTGCCGAAGTGCAGCGCCGCGCCGCCCATCACCTGGACGTCGTACGGCCGCTGGCCGAGCACCCGTGCGGCCGCCTCGCGGGCCACCGCGAACGCCTCCGGCAGCAGGTCGTCGAGGGTCTCGCCGTCGGCGAGCCGCTCGCGGAACTGCTCGGTCATGCCGCGCAGCTCCTCGTCGGTGAGGTTGACGTAGTCGTCCTCGATCGAGCTGACGGCGGCGGCGATGGCCTTGAGCCGGCGCACCATGCGGCCCTCGCCCGCGTTAAGGACCTTTTCCAGAATCGA
Source organism: Micromonospora sp. NPDC005206 (assembly GCF_040608175.1). Taxonomy (NCBI): domain Bacteria; kingdom Bacillati; phylum Actinomycetota; class Actinomycetes; order Micromonosporales; family Micromonosporaceae; genus Micromonospora; species Micromonospora sp. NPDC005206. Next base: position 258,472 of record NZ_JBEXHU010000002.1, on the reverse strand, counting down.
CACGGATCAACGCTCCCCTAGACAGTCTCGAACCATCGTAGGCGCTCCATCGGCGCGATGGTCACTGGTGGCGGTGGTCCACCCCGCCGAACCCGACATAACTCGCGTGCCGGGTGCGGACCGGACGTTATCCGGTTACGCCGTTGGCGAACGTTCCGGCACGATGCACTGGTGGAGCCTGTGGAGATCAACGAGGACGGCCTGCTGTTGCGGCCCTGGCGAAGCAGCGACGCCGACGCGGTGCACCGTGCCTGCCAGGACCCGGACATCCAGCGCTGGACCACCGTACCCCGCCCGTACCGACCGGAACACGCGCACGGATTCGTCAGCGACCTGAGCGGACGGGCCTGGGCGGAGGGCACGGGCGCGCCGTTCGCGGTGTGCGACCCGGCCACCGGCGACCTCCTCGGCTCGTGCGGGCTGGTCTCCATCGACGCCGGCGGCACCGGTGAGATCGGCTACTGGACGGCCCCGTGGGCGCGCGGTCGAGGCGTGACCGTGCGGGCCGCCCGGGCGGTGGCCCGCTGGTCCTTCGGCACGCGGGGGTTGCGCCGGCTGATCTGGCAGGCCGAGGTGGGCAATCACGCCTCCCGACTGGTCGCGCTCCGCGCCGGGTTCCGGATCGACGGCCGGCTGCGGTTGGCCGACCCGGCGCCGGAGGGCGGCGCGGACGGCTGGATCGGGTCGCTGTTGCCCGGTGAGGTGCCGGCGCCGGGTTCGACCGGGCCGGCCGGACCCGGCACGCTGGCCGCCCGACGGGCCGCCGTGTTCGGCCGCCCGCAGCCCACCCTGTTCGCCACTGCCCGGCCTGGCGAGCTGCGGCTGCGCCCGATGGAGGAGCAGGACCTGGACGCCGTCGTGGAGACCTGCCGCGACCCGGAGACCGTCCGCTGGACCACCGTGCCGGACCCGTACGAGCACGCCGACGCGCAGTGGTACCGCGGCTTCAGCCAGGAGGCCTGGGCCCGGGGAGACGCCGCCTGCTACGTGCTCGCCGACCCGGACGACCGGTACGCCGGCTCGGTCGACCTGCGGCTCTCCCCCGCGGATCCGCTGCTGGCCGATGTGGGCTTCATGACCGCCCCGGCGGCCCGCGGCCGGGGTTACATGCCGGTCGCGCTGGCCGCGCTGAGCGCGTGGGGCTTCACCACGCTGGGCCTGGCCCGGATCGAGTGGAGAGCGAACGTGGGCAACACCGCCTCCCGCCGGGTGGCCGAGAAGGCGGGCTTCGCCTTCGAGGGGACCGCCCGGGGCGGGGTGCAGCACCGGGGCGAGCGGATCGACGCCTGGGTGGCCGCACTGCTCCCTGAGGACCTGACGTGACGCCGCAGCAGGTCGTCGAGGCGCACGGGGTACGGCTGCGCCCGTTCCGCGCGGATGACGCCGCCGACGTGGTCGCCGGCTGCGCGGACCCGGTGAGCCAGCGGTTCGTGCCGAGCCTGCCGGCGCCGTACACCGAAACCGACGCCCGCTGGTGGATCGGCTCGGGTGCCCCGGCGGCCTGGACCGGGGGCGGCGCGGCGTACGCGGTCGCGGACCCGGCCACCGACCGGCTGCTCGGCGGGATCGGGCTGAGCTACCCGGTGCCCGACCGGGGTCAGGCCGAGATCGGCTACTGGGTGCGGCCGGAGGCGCGCGGGCGAGGGGTGGCCGCAGCCGCCACCCGAGCGCTGAGCGAGCACGCGTTCGCCACCGGGACGATCCGGCTGGAGTTGCTCACCGATCCGGAGAACGGGCCCAGCCAACGGGTCGCGCTGGCCGCCGGCTTCCGGTACGAGGGGGTACGCCGGTCGGCCGGCCCGAGCCGGGGCGACGGCCGGCACGACCTGCTGGCCTGGGTACGCCTCGCCGGCGACCCGCCCGGGCCGACCGCCCGGCTGCTGCCCGACCTGCCCGGCGGGGTGCTCACCGACCAGGTGGTGGCGCTGCGCCGACTCGCCCCGGACGACGCCGAGCTGTTGTACCGGCTGCACAGCCGGCCCGAGGTGGTGGCGAACCAGGCGCCACCGGTGCCGCCGGAACGGGCCGCGATCGAGCGGCGCTGCCGGCTCGCGGAGAGCGGGTGGCTGACCGGCGACATCGCCCGACTGCTGATCACCGACCTGGCCACCGGCGAGCCGGCGGGCAGTTGCGGGTTGTCGTACACGGATGTGGCCAGCGGGGAGGCGTCGCTGGGCTACGCGTTGCTGCCCGACTGGCGGGGCCGGGGGTACGCGACCCGGGCCGTCCGGCTGCTCGCCGGCTGGGCGTTCGGGCCGGCCGGTATCGCTCGGCTGACCGCCGGCACCGTGCCGGAGAACACCGCGTCCCACCGGGTGCTGGAGCGGGTCGGCTTCCACCGCGAGGCCTTGCAGCGTGCCCGGCTCCCCGGCCTGGCCGGCACCCGCCTCGACGACCTGACCTTCGCCCTGCTACCCGCCGACCTCCGCTGACAGATCATGGAGTCGTGGTGGGCGGTCCGCACCGTTTCGCGGTCGCCGCGCCCACCACAACTCCATGATCAACCTGGGTCAGGGCCGGTCGGTGGCGAGGGAGATGATGCCGTAGTCGTAGGCGTGCCGGCGGTAGACGACGCTGGGGCGGCCGGACACCTTGTCCTGGAACAGGTAGAAGTCGTGGCCGACCAGTTCCATCTCGAAGAGCGCGTCGTCAATGGTCATCGGCTCCGCCGGGTGCACCTTCTCCCGGGCGATGTGCCACGGCTGCCCGTCGTGCTCGTCCTCGACCCGCTCCACGAGGGCCGTGCCGGACCGGGCGCCGTCACCCGGCCCGCTCAACGGGGCGGCCACCAGGTCCTCGACCGGCAGGCCGGCGGTGGCGGCGGCGACGGAGATCGGCGCGTGCCGACCCCGATGTACGCGGCGGCGGTCGGCCGCGCGGCGCAGCCGGGTGTCGAGCTTCGCGATGGCCGCGTCGAGCGCGCTGTAGAAGTCGTTCGTGCACGCCTCGGCCCGGATCACCGGGCCCCGGGAAACGCAGGTGATCTCCACCCGCTGGCAGTGGTCGGCCTGGCGCGGATTGCGCTCGTGAAACAGCTCGACATCGACACGAATGAGTTTGTGGTCGTAGCGTTCGATCTTTGCGAGTTTCTCGGCTACGTGCACCCGGTAATGGTCCGGCACTTCGACGTTTCGGCCCTTGACCACGATGTCCACGTGACCTCCCTTGTTCGGACGGTCTTCGATCCGGTTTACCCGGCCGCGCGCCCTGGGGAGCCCCGCTGGCGTCGACCGGTCAGTGCGGCTACGCCTCCTCTCACCGCCGAGGGCGGGTGGGTATGACCTCCTACCCCCGACAGCGAAACGCTAACTCGTGTTCGTGCGGCAGTCACCCCATGTTGTCGAGACCGCCGGTGATTTTTCGCAGCTCATACACCAACGGGTGAAACGGAAACACGAACGGTTACGAAGGACGTCTCTTCTCGGTTGCCGCGAGCACCGCGGCGACGCCCGGCGCCTGCCCGGTCGCGGCCAGCACGCGGGCCGCCGCGGCCAGGGTGACCCCGGTGGTGGCGATGTCGTCCAGCAACACGACGACGGGTGCCACGCCCGGCGCCCAGCACCGGAACGGTGCCGGAAGGCGGCCTCGGCGGCCGCCGCCCGGCTGGCGCTGTCCAGCGTCATCGAGTCGGGCCGGGGCAGCGCCCGCAGCGGCCGGTGCACCCGGACCGGCCAGCCGGCCCGGCTCAGCCGCGCCGCGCAGTGCCGGGCGAGCCGGTCCAGGTGGTCGCCGTAGCGGGCCCGGGCCGCCGCCGCGGTGTCCGGCACCGCCACCAACGCCAGCGGACGGGCCCCGCCGACCGCCGCGGCGACGACCTCGGCGAGCAGCGCGCCGAGCGGGCGGGCCAGCCCGTGCCGGCCGTGCTCCTTGTACGCCAGCAGAGCCTCGCGCAGCGGACCGGCGTACGGGCCGAGGGCGACGCAGGGCGGCAGGCCCGGTGGGGCGGGGGTGGGACGGACGGGACGGGGACGCAGCGCGCCCAGCGCCGTCACGCAGGTCGGGCAGATTCCGTGCCGCAGACCGGGCCGACGCTCCCGACAGCCCGCGCAGTCGGTGGGCAGGACCAGGTCGCCAAGGTCGGCCCAGAGCCCGCGCACGACGTCAGTAGAGGAAGAACGGGGCCGACGGGTTGCTCGGGCGGAGCCCGGCCGGCGGTGGAGCGATGTCCCGTACCCGTGCGGCCTCGATCCGCTCGAACGGGCTGCTGCGGTAGGCCACCCCGTTCGCCTCGTACATGTATCCCACGCTGGGTGACGGCACCTCGCGGTTGGTCGGGTACGCCGTCAGGTGGTTGACCTTGGCACCCACGTCGGTCTTCAGCGGCGTCTCCAGGGCCCCGTCCACGCTGAGCCCGTAGATCGCCGGTTGACCGGCCGACCCGGCCACCACCAGGCGGCCCTCCCCGCTCCAGTCCACGGCGCTGAGGCTGGTCAGCGAGGTGACGAGCGCCCGGGGCGGGCCGATGGAGACCCCGCCGCCGTCCAGGTTGACCGCGGCGACGTAGAGCCGGCCGCCGGCGATCAGCGCGACCCGCTGGCCGTCCAGCGATGCGGCCACCGCGGTGACCTCGGCGGTGGGCAGGTTGAGTGGCACCTGGTACATCCCGGCGTCCTCGTCGAAGCGGTAGAGCCGGCCGTCGGCCACCACCACGCCCCGGCCCGGGCGGGAGTCGACCGTGCGCAGCCAGACCGGACGGCTGATCGAGGCGTAGTCGTTCCCGCTCCGTTTGAGCCCGGGGCCGGTGCCCACCGCGAGTCGATGCCGGCCCTTGCCGCTGTTCACCACCATCGCGGCGAGGATCCGGCCCTCGGCCCGCGCGAGGCCCGCGGAAACGATGTTGCGGTTGACCTCGGCCGACAGCGGCACGGCGCCGCTGGGCTCGCCAGCGAAGTCGAGCGGGCGGATGGCGCCCTCGTAGACGCCGAACCGCTGCGGGCCGTCTGTGATCGGGTAGAGCTGGTCGGAGTTTCGGCGCGCGTCCAGATCCTGCACGGGCAGCGAGTTGTTGCGGATCCTCAGCGCCAGCTCGCCCCGCAGGTCGCCCAGCGACCAGGCCAGCTGGGTGATCAACCGGTCGATCTGGGTCTGGTCGTCACCGGACATGTCCAGGTTGACCTCCCACCGGTTGTTCGCGCCGGTGGCGTTGTTGACCAGCTCGGTGCGGTCGGGCAGCCCGACGACGCCGGGGCGCAGCCAGTCGGACGGGCCACCGACCAGCCACTTCACCACCTCGTTGACCCGGCGTTCGTCCGGTACCGCCGCCGGCAGATAGCGCTGATCGGGCACCAGACGGCTGCCGTCGGAACTCCAGAAGTAGATCGACTCGTCCTGGTAGTACCGCTGGAGGGCGTTGTCGCTGAGCAGCAGCACGTTCGGCGGGTCGAGGACGTACAGGCCGGCGCGCTCGTCGTCACCGCCGAACGCCGCGTTGCGCACCCGGAACTCGTACCCCGTCTCGGTCGCCACCGGCGGGGCCAGGGTGCCGTTGGCCCGCAGCAGGCCGAGCTGTTGCACCTTGATCTTCACGGTGGTGGTCGAGTCGCTGTTGCCGGTGAAGACCGCCTCACGCAGCCGGACCACGTTCAGCGCGACCTCGCTGCCCTTCTTCTCCTTCAGTTGGGTCTGGTGCTCCGGAGCGACGAACAGCTTGACCCGCTCGTAGGCCCGGTCCGGCTCGCCAGCGGCGGCGTCCAGGAAGTTGCGCACGAACGCGTCGATGTCGCTGCCGCTGGCCGTACGCGTCGGCGGCTCGCTGCGACGGCCGTTGTCCCTGCCGGCCTCCGTCGCGGTCCCGCCCTTGCCGTCCACCCGCACGTCGGACGACGCCGGGATGCCGCACCCCCCGCCCAGCAGCAGCGCCGCGCCGAGTGCCCCGACCATGACCTGGCGCCTCACGATCGCACCTCCGCACGGTGTCCGTCCTCGGCCGGCGCCGGGTCGATCGCCAGCGTGCCGCCGGCGCCGGGCCCGATGGCCAGGGGGCCGCCGTCCCGGGGACCGCCGAACGGCAGCGCGGCGTCGGCGGGCACCAGCCGCAGCGGCGAGGTGGTCAGCCGGTCACCCGCGCGGGCCGGCAGGGTGAGCCGGAACTGCGCGCCCTGCCCGGGCGCACCCCACGCCTCCAGCCAACCGCCGTGCAGCCGGGCGTCCTCAAGGCTGATGGACAGGCCCAGACCGGTGCCACCGGTCTGCCGCGCCCGGGACGGGTCCGCCCGCCAGAACCGGTTGAACACCAACTTCTCCTCGCCCACCTTGAGCCCCACGCCACGATCCCGAACGGTGATCGCCACGGCGGTCTCGTCGATGCCGAGAGTGATCAGCACCGGACGTGCCTCACCGTGCTCGACGGCGTTGCCGACCAGGTTGCGCAGCACCCGCTCGACCCGGCGCGGGTCGACCTCGGCGATCACCGGCGTGCCCGGCAGGTCCAACTCGATCGGGACGCCCACGCGCTCGGCCAGGCCGGCGAGCCGGTCGACCACCCGGTGCACCACCGGCACCAGGTCGGTCGGCTCGGCGTCCAGCATGGCGAAGCCCGCGTCGAACCGGCTGATCTCCAGCAGGTCGGTGAGCAGCTCCTCGAACCGGTCCAGCTCGGCCTGGAGCAGCTCGGCGCTGCGGGCCACCGCCGGGTCGAACTCGTCGCGCTCGGCGAAGATCAGGTCGGCGGCCATCCGGACCGTGGTCAACGGGGTACGCAGCTCGTGCGAGACGTCGGACGTGAACCGGCGCTGCAACCGGGACATCTCCTCCAGGCGGAGGATCTGCCGTTGCAGGTTGGTCGCCATCTGGTTGAACGACGCGGCGAGCAGAGCGAGGTCGTCCTCGCCGTTGACCACCATCCGCTGGTCGAGCAGGCCGGCGGAGAGCCGCTGGGCCGTCCGCGCGGCGACCCGGACCGGATTGACCACCAGCCGGGTGACCAGGGCCGCGAGCAGCCCGAGCAGGATCACCAGGGCGACCCCGGTGGCCGCCACGGTGGCTCGGGCGTCGGCGGCGGTGCCGTCCTGCCGGGTCAACGGCACGAGGTAGTAGAGCTCGATCTGGCCGAACCGGGTGGGCACCGGCGAGCCGTAGACCAGATATTTGGTGGGCTCTCCGGTCAGCCGGCCGGTGCGGATCTGACTGGCCACCTTGCCGCTGGCGACCGCGGCCCGCAGCTCCTGGCTGATCAACGGCTGGACGTTCGCCGCGGGCGCGGTGCGGGTCTGGATGACGTTGGGATAGCCGTCGGCGGTGATCGCCACCACCACACCACTGATCTGCTCGGGGTCGCCGCCGGCCAGGTAGTTGACGGTGTCCTCGATGGTCTCCTGGAGCTGCGCCTCCTGCGGCTGGCCGTACAGGGAGACCTGCTTGGCCGCGTAGCCGGCGCCGCTGTTCACGCGCTGCTGGACGTCGGTGCGGGCGCTGTCGAGCAGGATGGTGGTGATCTTGTCAGCGATCAGGTACGCGAAACCCCCGACCAGCAGGCTGGAGGCGACCAGCGTGATGGTCACCACCCGCACCTGGAGCGAGCGGCGCCAGGTCTGGTGCACCCGCGCCACCATCCGGGCGGCCCGCCCGCTCAGCGCACGCCAGAGCTCCCAGGCGGCGGACGGCCGGCGGGCAGCCGTCGTCTGAGGGGGCGGGGGCGGGGAGGTTGACACAGTGTGACCAGGTTATCCGGTCCCCGCCTTATAGCCCACGCCCCGCACGGTGAGGATGATTTCCGGCCGCTCCGGGTCCGGCTCGATCTTGGCGCGCAGCCGCTGCACGTGCACGTTGACCAGCCGGGTGTCGGCTGCGTGCCGGTAGCCCCAGACCTGCTCCAGCAGCACCTCGCGGGTGAAGACCTGACGCGGCTTGCGGGCGAGCGCGACCAGCAGGTCGAACTCCAGCGGAGTCAGCTTCACCTCCTCGCCGTTGCGGCTCACCGTGTGCGCCGGCACGTCGATGGTGATCTGGTTGCCAGGCGGCCCGATGGTCAGCATCTCCGGTGCCACGTCCTCGCCCCGGCGCAGCCGGGCCCGCATCCGGGCGACCAGCTCCTTGGGCTTGAACGGCTTGACCACGTAGTCGTCGGCGCCGGACTCCAGGCCGAGCACCACGTCGACGGTGTCGCTCTTGGCGGTGAGCATGACGATCGGCACGCCGGACTCCGCTCGGATGGACCGTGCCACGTCGATGCCGCTCATCCCGGGCAGCATCAGGTCAAGCAGGACGATATCGGGACGACTGTCGCGGAACGCCGCCAACGCCCGCTCGCCGTCGGCCACGAACGAGGGCAGGAAGCCCTCGCTACGCAGCACGATGCCGAGCATCTCGGCGAGCGCGGGGTCGTCGTCGACCACCAGTACCCGGGCTCTCATGGGATTAATATTGCATCCCCGTTCAGTTCGGTGGGACCGGCGTCAGCCGGTAACGGATAGCGCCGCCGGCAAGCGTGTCACCGCGACCCGCGGCGGCGCCACGTGGTGCGGGGCCCGGCACGGACGGATCCCCGCCGGGTTACCCATGATCCCCCTTCGGTGCCGCCCGGCGCCACCGCTGCTTCGGCCGGTCGCCCTGTCACGATCCGGACGACCGTCAGCCGAAGAGTGCCCGACCCCAGTCGTCGCCGCCGTCGCGCACCCCGGGCGGGCAGGCGAACAGGCCGCTGGAGACGTGCCGGAGGTATTCGTTCATCACGTCGTGCCGCGCCAACTGGGTCTGGATCGGCACGAACTGCCGGCGCGGATCCCGCTGGTAGGCGATGAAGAACAGACCCGCGTCGAGCCGGCCGAGGCCGTCCGAGCCGTCGACGAAGTTGTAGCCGCGGCGCAGCAGGTGAGCGCCGTTGTTCCGGCTGGGGTGGGCCAGCGTGACGTGGGCGTGCTCGGCGATCACCGGCTGCCCGTCGGCGCCGCGGGCCGCGAAATCCGGCTCGTCGAACTCGTCGGTGCGGCCCAGCGGGGCGCCGCTGCCCTTCGTCCGGCCGACGATCTCCTCCTGCTCGGCCAGCGAGGTGCGGTCCCACGTCTCGACCAGCATCCGGATCTTGCGGGTGACCAGGTACGAGCCGCCGGTCATCCAGTCCGGCCCGTCGCCCGGCTGCACCCACAGCTGGTCGCGCAGCAGGTCGGTCTCCTCGGCCTTGAGGTTGGCCGTGCCGTCCTTGAAACCGAACAGGTTGCGCGCGGTGGCCTGGTCCCGCGAGGTCGACGAGGTACGGCCGAAGCCGAGCTGCGACCAGCGGACGCTCACCACCCCCATGCCGAGCCGGGCCAGGTTGCGGATCGCGTGCACCGCCACCTGCGGATCGTTCGCGCACGCCTGGACGCAGAGGTCGCCCCCGGAGAGCTGCGGCTGCAACGCGTCGCCGGGGAACTTCGGCAGCTCGGCCAGCGCGGCCGGGCGCCGGTCGGCGATGCCGAACCGGTCCCGGCCGTCGGCGTCGCGGAACAGGGTCGGCCCGAAGCCGATGGTCAGGGTGAGCTGCGAGGGGGGCAGGCCGAGCGCTTCGCCGGTGTCGTCCGGCGGGGCCTCCGGCATCCCACCCACCGCACCGAGCACCCCGGCGTCACGCCCGGCGGTCATCCGCGCGGCGGCGGCCGTCCACTCCTGGAGCAGCTCGACCAGCCGGGCGCGATCCTTGGTGATCACGTCGAAGGCGACGAAGTGCAGCCGGTCCTGGGCCGGGGTGACGATGCCGGCCTGGTGCTCGCCGTGGAACGGCACGGCTCCCGCCGGGTGGTCGCTGGCCGCGGCCGGGTCACGGGAGCCGCTGATCAGCGCGCCCGCGCCGGCCGCCACCCCGGCGACTCCGGCCACCCCCGCACCGGCGAGCGTGATGGCTCGCCGCCGGGTCAACCTGCTCCCGCTCATCGACTCGACCCTCCCTGACGCCCGGTCACCGGGCGACGACTGCGGCGACCTTGCTGATCGGCTCGGCGAGGGCGTTGATGCCGTCGGAGAGCTCCTTGAGCTCGGCCTTGCTCAACGCGGTGTGCAGCTTCCACCCGTCGCCGTCGCGGTGCTTGCCGAGCAGCGCCTCGACGTTGGTGAACTCGGTGTCCAGCTGCTTGACCAGCTCCGGCGAGCGCTGCTCCAGCGCCGGGCGGAGGGCGGACACGGCAGCCTTGGAACCCTCCAGGTTGGCGGCGAAGTCCCACAGGTCGGTGTGCGAGTAGCGGTCCTCCTCGCCGGTGATCTTGCCACTGGCGACCTCGTCGAGCAGCTCCTTGGCCCCGTTGGCGAGCTGGAGCGGGGAGAGCTTCTCCGCGTTGGCCTTGGCCACGATCTCCTTGACGTCGACCAGCAGCCGGTCGGCGATCGGGCCGTCCTTGCTGATGTCGCCGGACTGCCAGAGGTCCTTCTCGATCCGGTGGAAGCCGGTGAACTCCATCCCCTCCTCGATGACCTCCTCGCGGCCGTCGATCTTGGGGTCGAGGTCGCCGAAGATCTCGGCCACCGGCTCGATCCGCTCCCAGTACGTGCGGGCCACCGGGAAGAGCGCCTTGGACTTCGCCACGTCGCCGGCCTTGACCGCGGCGACGAACTCCTCGGTCTTCTCCAGCAGCGCGGCGGTCTGGCTCTTGACGTAGCGCTGGTAGTTGTCGGTCGCGCCGGGCAGCGCGGCGTCGGCGGTCAGCGGCTCGGCGGACCCGCTGACCTTAAGCGCACCGCGGATGCCCTTGCCGCTCATCCCGGGCTTGCAGGCCGTCTCGTACGTGCCGGCCGGCAGCTCCACGTGCAGCTCGCGGCTCAGCCCGGGGGCGATGTTCTCGACCTCGCCCATCACCCGGTCGCCGGAGGCGTACACGTAGAACTCGGTCACCTTCGCACCGGAGTTGGTGATCTTGAAAGTGGCGGTTCCGGCGCCGAGGTCGGTGGTGCCGACCTCACAGGCGGTGTCGGTGGCCTTGACCACGATCGGGCCGCCGGACCCGGCCGCGTCACCCTTCTCGGAGTCGGAGCAGGCGGCGACACCGGTCGTCGCCAGCACGCCGGCAGCGGCCAGCGCGAAGAATCGGGCGGTACGCATCTGAGCTGTCTCTCCTCGTGGGTCAGGCACGCTGCGGCGTGGACGCCGCCTCGGCCTCGGTGCCGGTGTCGGCCCCGCGCTCGGTGACGGTGGTGGTGGTCGTCGCGGTGTCGCTCGCGCCGGTCGTCGGGACCGTCTCGGCCGCGGGGCCGGCCGGCGCCGCGACCGGTGCCGGCGTACGACGGGCCGGGCGCAGGAAGAGCAGGAGGACCGGTACGGCGTACCCGATCCAGGCGATCGTCTCCAGCACGGTGGGCGCGGGGGTCACGTTGAACATTCCGGCGAGCAGCGCGGCGTACCAGGTGCTGGGGTCGAGCGCGGTGGTGATGTCGAAGGCCAGGTCGTTCAGGCCGGGCAGGACCCCGGCCTCCTGGAAGTCGTGCACGCCGTACTTCAGGATGCCGGCGGCGACCAGGATCAGCAGCGCCCCGGTCCAGGTGAAGAACTTGCTGAGGTTGATGCGCAGGGCGCTGGCGTAGAGCAGCACGCCGAGCGCCACGGCCGTGGCGATGCCACCGATCAGCGCGAGCAGCGGTCCGCTGTCGCCGGCCGCGCCCTGGGCTGCGGAGTAGAAGATCAGCGCCGTCTCCAGCCCCTCCCGGATCACCGCGAGGAAGGCCATCCCTGCGACCGCCAGGGACCCGACGGCCAACGCCTCGGTGAGCTTGCCGCGCAGCTCACCGGCGATGGTGCGGGCGGCCCGCCGCATCCAGAAGATCATCCAGGTGACGAAGACCACTGCGGCGACGGAGGTGATCGCCTCGAACAGCTCGCGGTCCTCGGAGCGGGCCAGCAGCGAACTCGAGGTGTACTCGATTAGCCAGCCGAAGAGCACCGACAGCGCCACGGCCAGGGCGACGCCCGCCCAGACCTGCGGCAACCGGTCCCGGCGCTGCGACTTCACCAGGAAGGCGACCAGGATGCTGACCACCAGGGTCGCTTCCAGGCCTTCCCGCAGGCCGATCAGGTAGGTGGCGAACATCGGGGCTCCGAAATCATTAGGCACGCCTCAGCTAACTTAGGGCAGCCATACCTTCCTCCAGTTCAGAGGCCTCGTCAAGTCGTTCTTGACCTGCTCACCGGCCGCCCGCCGGTCGACGTTCAGCCACCCGCGGTCCCGCTGTGGAAGGATCCCCGCCGTGAAGGGATTACTGCCGTGGTTGACGGTGCTGGCCGTGGTGCTGCTGCTCAGCGCGCTGCGCCTGCGGCCACTGGCCACCGTCGTGTCACTCGGCTGGCTCGCATGGTGCGTCTGGACCTGGTTCCGCCCCGCCCGCCGCGGCCCCCGCTCGCGCTGACACACCCGCCGGGCCGACCCGAGCCGGCACGGAGACGACGAACCGGGCCGGCTGCGAACAGCCGACCCGGTACGGGAGCGTCGATCAGTAGCGGTAGTGGTCCGGCTTGAACGGCCCCTCGGTGGAGATGCCGAGGTAGGAGGCCTGCTCCTTGGTCAGCGTGCTCAACTTGGCGCCGAGCGCGCCCAGGTGCAGCCGGGCGACCTTCTCGTCCAGGTGCTTGGGCAGCACGTAGACGCCGATCGGGTACTCCTCGGTCTTGGTGAACAGCTCGATCTGGGCGATCGTCTGGTTGGCGAACGAGTTCGACATCACGAAGCTCGGGTGCCCGGTGGCGTTGCCCAGGTTCAGCAGGCGGCCCTCGGAGAGCACGATGATGGCGTGCCCGTCGGCGAAGCGCCACAGGTCGACCTGCGGCTTGATGTTGACCCGCTCGACGTCGGAGCGCTTGGCCAGGCCGGCCATGTCGATCTCGTTGTCGAAGTGGCCGATGTTACCGACGATGGCCTGGTGCTTCATCCGGGCCATGTGCACGTTGGTGATGACGTCGAAGCAGCCGGTGGCGGTGATGAAGATGTCCGCCTGCTCGACCACGTCGTCCAGGGTGGCCACCTGGTAGCCGTCCATCGCCGCCTGGAGCGCGCAGATCGGGTCGACCTCGGTCACCACGACCCGGGCGCCCTGGCCGCGCAGCGACTCGGCGCAGCCCTTGCCGACATCGCCGTAGCCCATCACGACGGCCATCTTGCCGCCGATCAGCACGTCGGTGGCCCGGTTGATGCCGTCGATCAGCGAGTGCCGGCAGCCGTACTTGTTGTCGAACTTGCTCTTGGTCACCGAGTCGTTGACGTTGATCGCCGGGAAGAGCAGCGTTCCGGCGCGGTGCATCTCGTAGAGCCGGTGCACACCGGTCGTGGTCTCCTCGGTGACGCCCTTGATGCCCGAGGCGATCCGGGTCCAGTGCTGGTTGTCCTCGGCGATCGAGCGGTGCAGCAGCTCGAGGATGACCGCGTACTCCTCCGAGTCCGCGGACTCGACCGGCGGGACCACTCCGGCCTTCTCGAACTCGGCGCCCTTGTGCACCAGCAGGGTGGCGTCGCCGCCGTCGTCGAGGATCATGTTCGGGCCCTGCCCGTCCGGCCAGGCGAGCACCTGCTCGGTGCACCACCAGTATTCCGGCAGCGTCTCGCCCTTCCAGGCGTAGACCGGGACGCCGGCGGGGGCGTCGGGGGTGCCGTTCTGGCCGACGACGATCGCGGCGGCGGCGTGGTCCTGCGTGGAGAAGATGTTGCAGGACGCCCAGCGCACCTGCGCGCCGAGCGCGACCAGCGTCTCGATCAGGACGGCGGTCTGGATGGTCATGTGCAGCGAGCCGGTGATCCGCGCGCCGGCGAGCGGCTGTGCCTCGGCGAACTCCCGGCGGATCGACATCAGGCCGGGCATCTCGTGCTCGGCGAGCTGGATCTCCTTGCGCCCGAACTCGGCGAGCGACAGATCCGCCACCTTGAAGTCGCCCTCGGCGAGCGTGCTCGGCCGGGCCTCGGACGGCGTACCGCTGGCGGACGCCGGGAGGGTGCTGGTCATGAAAGCTCCTGTCGAACGATGTCTGCGCCGACCCTCCACCTTACGCGCGCCGGCGACGGGCGCCCGGGGGACGGTCGACGGACAGCGCACGGGGCGGTCGGTGGTGGACGGAAACACCGTCCACTCCCGCCGCCCCGTGCATCCCCCCGGTTTGGTTCCCCGCACGTTGTCGGACCGTCGTCGCGATAACGCTGCGTACTCATAGACTCACACTCAGCCAAGAAAGCGTCAAGCTATTCCGGGAAAGTCGGACTTGCGGCGTGGCGTCGCGTCTGTCAGCCCAGTCCGGCGGTTGCCACGTACGCCTCACCATCACCGCTGACCCGCAGCGGCTCGCCGGCCGCGGTACCAATCGCGGCCTGGCCGGACGCGAGCGTCAACGCCCCCGCCCCGTCGTCCACGGTGACCGAGCCGGCGCCGCAGAGCACCACCCGGGGACCGGGGAGCGGCAACGTCACCGCGGGCACGGCCGTCCCGACCCGCACCCGGTGCAGCGCGAAGTCGTCCACCGGCACCGGCCAGCACTCCACCCCCGGCCCGACCGGCTGAGCGGCCCGTACCGGATCCTCGAGCACCTCGAAGCGCAGCACCCGCAGCAGCTCGTCCACGTCGACCCGCTTCGGGGTCAGCCCGCCGCGCAGCACGTTGTCGCTGGCCGCCATGATCTCCACCCCGCAGCCGCTCAGGTAGGCGTGCAGATTGCCCGCGGGCATCCAGATCGCCTCCCCCGGCGTCAGGCGCAAATGGTGCAGCAGCAGCGCGACCAGCACACCCGGGTCCCCCGGGTAGGCCGCCGCCAGCCGGTGGGCCAGCTCCGCGTCCGGGCCGTCGGCCGACGCCGCCAGCACCGAGCCCAGCAACTCGTCGCGCTCCGCGACCGGCCAGGCGAGCAGCGTCTGCACCGCCGCGCGCAGCCCCACCGGCCCCGTCCGCAACGCCGCGACCACCGGAGCCAACGCCGGTACGCCGAACGCGGCGAGCGCCTCGGCCGACACCGTCGGATCCCGGAAACCGCACAGCGCCTCGAACGGGGTGAGCGCCACCAGCAACTCCGGCTTGTGGTGCGGGTCGGAGTAGTTGCGCTCCCCCGGCGGGCGCCCCGCGTCCGCCGCGTAGCCCACGCGGGCCTGTTCGGCGTCCGGGTGGGCCTGCAGGCTCAGCGGAGCGTCGGCGGCGAGCACCTTGAGCAGGAACGGCAGCCGGGTGCCGAAGCGCTCGGACACCCGCTGGCCGAGCCACTGCCCCGGCTCGTCGCGGACCAGGTCGCAGAGACTGACCCGGAGGCCGGCCCGCTCCACGCTGGCCGGGGCGCCCGGGTGGGCGCCCAGCCACAGCTCCGCCTCCGGGCCGGCACTGGGCACCGGCCGCCCCTGCAGCAGGGCGATCGCGGAGCGGGACCCCCAGGCGTAGTCCCGGATCGGGCCGTACAGCAGCTCCACCCGTCAGCCCCCGGGCCGCCCGGCCGCCTCGCCGGACGCATCCTGGGGCTGCGGTACGGCGGTGTCGGCGGCGGCACCGGTGCCGGCTTCGGCAGCGGCGGCGCTGAAGATGTCCGGCTCCAGGTAGATCACCCGGGCGATCGGCACCGCGGCGCGGATCCGCGCCTCCACCGCGTTGATGCCCCGGGCCAGATCCTGGGCGCTCTCGCAGGCCGGCACCCCGATCTTCGCGGCCACCATCAGCTCCTCCGGGCCCAGGTAGAGCGTCTTCATGTGGATGATCCGCTCCACCTCGGGGCCGTCGGTGACCGCGCGCTCGATGGCAGCCACGTCGGTGGACTCGGCGCCCTCACCGAGCAGCAGGCTCTTGGTCTCGATGGCCAGCACGATGGCGATGGTGACCAGGAGGATGCCGATCATCGCGGTGCCGGCGGCGTCCCACCGGCCGTTGCCGGTGATCAGCGTCATGCCGACGCCGAACAGCGCGAACACCAGACCGACCAGCGCGCCGAAGTCCTCCAGCAGCACCACCGGCAGCTCAGGCGCCTTGGCCCGGCGGATGAAGCGCACCCAGGACTGGTTGCCCCGAATCTGGTTGGACTCCTTGATGGCGGTCCGGAAGGAGAACGACTCCATGACGATCGCCGCCACCAGCACGACCACGGGCAACCAGTGCCAGGACTTGATGCCGTGCGGGTCGTCCCACTTGTGGTACGCCTCGTACAGGGCGAACAAGCCACCGATGCTGAACAGCACGATGGACACGATGAACGCGTAGATGTAGCGCTCCCGGCCGTACCCGAACGGGTGCTGCGGGGTCGCCTCCCGCCTGGCGCGCTTGCCACCGAGCAGCAGCAGGCCCTGGTTGCCGGAGTCGGCGACCGAGTGGACCGCCTCGGCCAACATCGACGACGAGCCGGAGAGCAGGAACGCGATGAACTTGGTGACGGCGATGCCGACGTTGGCCAGCAGGGCGGCGACGATCGCCTTCGTCCCGCCGTTGGCGCTCACGCCGTCGCTCCGCTCTGCCGCACTGCGCTGCCCGATGCGCGCATGGCGAGCCGTCCCCTACGTCCGTTCACTGGTTCGACAGCTCCTTCATCTCGGTGATGGCCGGTACCGCCATCGGGTCCAGCCCGTGGGCCAGGGCAAGGTAGATCGAGGCGAAATCCGGTACGGCGATCAGCGAGGCCAGCCGCTCCAGCGCGGACCCACCCTCAGCGGTCACCACGTCGCAGCGCACACCGCGGCGTTCGGCGAGGGTCCGCACCGCGTCGGCGCGGCGCTCCTCGACCGCCAGCGGCTCGTCCGTGTCGTCCTCGGCGTTGAGCCCGCCGTCGCGCAGCAGCACCAGCCGCAGCCGGGTGCCCTCGCCGTCGTCCTCCGCCGGATCGGCGAAGATGTCCCGCTCCCCCTCGGCCAGGCCACCGAAGACGCCGTCCAGCAACCCGACCCGGCCCCGGCCGGCCTCGCCGAGCGCCCCGGTGACCACCGGGTAGCGGGCGTTCGCCGACAGGGTGTCACCGAACCGGCGGGCCGCCACGGTGGCCAGCGGGGACGAGCCCCAGACGATCGGGACCGAGCCGGCCAGGCCCAGGGCCAGCGACTTCGCCGGGTTGACGAAGGACTCCGCGGTGGAGCGGCAGCGGTCGGCGTCCGCGTCGAGCCGGGCCGCGGTCTCCGCCAGGTCCGCCTCGTTGACCTTCACCAGCCCGAGGGAACGGGCGGCGAGCAGAACCGGCACGGTGAGCGCCCAGAGGCTGGCCCGGGCCGGAGCACGCCGGGGCACCGGGATGAACGGCGCGCGGGCCCGCTCGGCGACCGACTGCAACTGCGAGTCGGGGGCGCCCACCGCGACCAGCCGTGCGCCACGCCGGTGCGCCGCCTCGGCGGCGCCGAGCGCCTCCGGGCTACGACCGGACGCGCTCACCGCGATGACCACGTCGGCCGCACCGACCCAACCGGGAACACCAGCGCTGCGGTGCGCGATGACCGGCACCGGGCAGCGCGGCCCGGCGACCGTGGCCAGCACGTCTCCGGTACGCCCGGCGGTGCCGATGCCGGCGATGACCACGGCCCGGGGCCGCCCGTCGTCGGCGAGCACCGCCAGGTTCGCCTCGGCGGCCAGCGCGGCCGTCTCGCGGACCTGCGCACCGGCCGAGGCGGTGTGCCGGAGCATGCCGCCCGGGTCGTGCTCGGCCAGCGCCTCCGGGCTGTCGAGCAGGGCCTCGTCGGCGTCGCGACGCCCGCTGACCCCGGCCGTACCGTCGATCATGACGGCTGTCCGGGGCCGCCGCGCGCCTCGTCGAGCAGCAGCACCGGCACGTCGTCGCGGACCTCGAAGATCCGGCCGCACTCCGTGCAGGTCAGCGTCTGCGCGTCGGCGTCGTAGGTGAGCGGGGCGTGGTGCGTGTCCGGACAGGCGAGAATCTCGAGCAACTGCGGGTCCAGGGCCATGGCACGGCTCCTTCCACGTGTGCGGCTTTACCGGCGGCGGTGCCGACCGGCGCAGGCGATCTTATCGGCGAACCCGGCCCAGCACCTCGTCCCGGAGCGAGACCATCCGCTCGCGGGTGGGCGCCTCGACGTTGAGCCGCAGCAGCGGCTCCGTGTTGGAGGCTCGCAGGTTGAACCAGGCGCCGTCCGGGAAACGCAGCGTGAGCCCGTCCATCTCGTCGGCCACCGCCTCGGGGTACGCGGCGCGCACCTCGGCCACCGCCGCCGCCTGGTCGACGACCGTCGAGTTGATTTCACCGGAGGCGATGTAGCGCTCGTACTCGCCGGCCAGCACGGACAGCGGCAGCGACTGCTCGCCGAGCGCGGCCAACGTGTGCATCGCGGCGAGCATCCCGGTGTCGGCGAACCAGAAGTCCCGGAAGTAGTAGTGCGCCGAGTGCTCGCCGCCGAAGACGGCGTTGGTGCGGGCCATCTCCGCCTTGATGAAGGAGTGCCCGACCCGGGCGACCACCGGCTCCCCACCGTGCTCACGAATGATCTCCGGCACCGCGCTGGAGGTGATCAGCCCGTGGATCACGGTGGAACCCGGGTGCTTGGCCAGCTCCCGAGCGGCGACCATGGCCGTGATCGCCGACGGTGAAACCGGCTCACCACGCTCGTCCACCACGAAGCAGCGGTCGGCGTCGCCGTCGAAGGCGAGCCCGATCTCGGCTCCGTGCTTGACCACGGCGCGCTGGAGGTCGACCAGGTTCGCCGGGTCCAGCGGGTTGGCCTCGTGGTTGGGGAAGGTGCCGTCCAGCTCGAAGTAGAGCGGCACGATCTCCAGCGGCAGGGCCGACAGGGCGGCGTCGCCGAGCACGGTGGGGACGGTGAAGCCGCCCATCCCGTTGCCGGCGTCGACCACCACCTTCAGTGGCCGGATACCGGAGAGGTCGACCAGCTTGCGCAGGTAGGCGGCATAGTCGGGCAGCAGGTCGCGCCGCTCGGCCGGCCGGACCGGGTCGCCGGCCGGGCGGGCCTCGCCCGAGTCCAGCAGGGCCTGGGCCCGCTCACGGATCTCCGTCAGACCGCTGTCCTGGCCGATCGGGCGGGCACCCGAGCGGCACATCTTGATGCCGTTGTACTGCGCGGGATTGTGACTGGCGGTGAACATCGCACCCGGCAGATCGAGTGAGCCGGACGCGAAGTAGAGCAGGTCGGTGGAGGCCAGCCCGATCTCGATCACCGAGCGCCCCTCGGCGCGGACGCCGGCCGCGAAGGCCGCGGCCAGCCCCGGCGAGGTGGCTCGCATGTCGTACCCGATGACGACCGCGTCGCCCGGCTCGTCGGTGCTGTTGAGCAGCTGGGTGAACGCGGCTCCGAGGGCTTCGGCGACCCGCTCGTCCCACTGGTCCGGCACCGTCCCTCGGACGTCGTACGCCTTCACGATCTGGGACAGATCAGACACGGGTTCCGCTCCTTGGCCGCAGGTTCCACCGGACCTGAGCGTATCGGAGGGTCCGGGTCCGGCCCCGCTCAGCCGGGCAGCCGAGGCATGAAGACGGTGTGGTCGCCGCCAGCGGCGGCGGGTGGCTCGTCGGGGCCGGGCCGGCCATCCGGAGCGTCCGGCATGGCCTGCGTCGCGCCGGGCGGCGACGGGGGCCCGGCCGGTGGGGCGCCGTAGACCCCGCCGGTTGCGGGCCGGGGAGCCGGCACCGCGCCGTAGCCGCCGGGCGGCGGCTGCTGGCCGTACACCTGGCCGGGCTGGCCGGGCGCGGCCGGCGACCCACTCCCGGAGCGGTAGGTGGTGCCACCGGGGTTGCCCGGCAGCGGTCCGGACAGCTCGTCGGCCGGCTTCCGGTCCTGACGCGAGCGACGGAACAGCAGCACGATGAGCAGCAGGCCGACCGCCACCATCGCGATACCGAAGAACATCACCGGCGAGCCGCCGGATGATTCGGCCGCGGTCGCCGTGGTGTCGGGTGCGCCGGACACGCCACCCAGCACGGCCTGGTTCACCGCGTCGTCGGTCGGGGCGGCCTCGATGGTCGCGCTCGGGGTGGGCGACGGCTTCTTCGACGGGGTCGGCGACGCCGATGCCCGGCTGGTCAGCTTCGACGAGTCGGAACCCCGACCCAACTCCTGGCCCGCCGCGCTGAGCGCCACGCCGGTCACCGCGAGCCGGCCGGCCGGCGCACCGGCGGCGAACGCCACCCGGTACCGCACGGTGATGCCCTTGCCCTTGCAGAGGGTCGGCTTCGCCGGCGAGGTCTGCGCGGTCGCCACGCTGCCGCCGCCGCCGGAGACAGCCACCGGGAACCAGCGCCCGCCCGCGTTGACCTGCACCGACACCTGATCCGGCTGGAGGCCCGAAAGACGCAGGCCCAGGGCGGTACGCAGCAGGACGCACCCGTCCGAGCGCTTGCGCACCGCGACGTTCACCCCCTCGGGGGAGCCGCCGGCGGCGAAGCTGCTGGGCGCACCCACGCGGACCGAGTCGTCGTCGGCCAGCGCGGGGGACGCACCGAGCATCACCAAGCCGCCCACCAGACCGCAGACCGTCGCGAGACGCGCCGCGCGCCGACGAACCGTCATGATCACCTCACCGTTCCTCCCCGGGTGGGGTCCGCGGGTCAGGCTACTACCGGGCCACCCCCACCACCGGTCATAGAGCGGCCCGCATGTGTGCGGCGTTACGGTTTCCGACCCCAACCCGCCGACCTGCGGCGGGTGCCTCATGCCGTCGGTCTCCGACCGGTCAGACCGCCGCCGCGAGGGCGTCCCGGCAGAGCCGGTCGGCGGTACGGGTGGTCTCCGGCAACCGGTAGCGCGGGGCCAGCGCGAGCACCTGCGCGGTGGCGTTGGCCAGGCTCATCCGGTGCCCGACGCTGACGAAGACGGGCTTCACCCCGGCCTGGGTCCGCAGCACCCGACCGACGACGTCGCCCCCGTCGCGCAGTGGCGACCAGGCACCCCGCTCGGCGGGCGGCGGAACCCACTCGCCGACCAGTGGCGTCTTCCCGACCCCGATCGCGGGCAGCCC
This sequence comes from Micromonospora sp. NPDC005206, assembly GCF_040608175.1. NCBI lineage: Bacteria > Bacillati > Actinomycetota > Actinomycetes > Micromonosporales > Micromonosporaceae > Micromonospora > Micromonospora sp. NPDC005206. The sequence continues at coordinate 237,667 of NZ_JBEXHU010000002.1, read as the reverse complement.
GGTGACCACCCCGAGATGACAGGCGAGCCCGAACCGGCGCGGATGGGCCAGCCCGTGCCCGTCGCAGACCAGCAGGGTCGGGAGGGTGGTCAGCCGGTCCAGCGCGGCGAGCAACGCGGGCATCTCACGGAAGGCGAACAGCCCCGGGACGTAGCCGAACGCGGGCCGGCCCACGCTGACCGCGGAGTCCACCACGGCCAGCGTCCGGGCGTCCAGCACGGTCACGGCCGCCGCGAGCAGGTCACCGCTCTTCGCGTACGCGACGTCCAGGCCAGCCACCGTGGCCGGCGCGGCCGGCCCCGGCGCGACCAGGTCGACCAGCGGCCGCAACTCCTCCTGTACGGCCACCGCCTCCGCCACACTGCGCGGCCCCGCCTCCTGCCATGATCCACTCGGTTTCGGCGAGATCGGGCTGTCCCACTGCCCTCGATGCCGCGATATCCCTGATCCGGAGTCGTTCATCCTTGGCGCGAGCCGCCGGCATCGTCCCCAGTGGCGCTGCCCTCCGGCCCGCCCCGAGTCGGGCCGCTCCCGGTAGTGCCGGCGTCGCCGTCCGAGTCACCGCCGGTGCGGCTCTCGGCCGGTTTCCTGGTCGCACCGAAGGCGATCGCGAAGGCGATGCCGATGGCGACACCGAAGGCGACGCCGCCCGTCGAACCGAACAAGGGGATGCCGATGGCCAGACCGAGCAGGATGCCCACCGGCCAGGCCCAGGCATTGGACTGACTCTTCTTCTCCGTCCCCGGTTCTGCTGCCATCCCTGGATGTTATTCCGCCGCTCCCGGGCGGCGTGCCGCGCGCACCGGCCGTGCCGCCGCCGCGACACCCAGGCCGAGCCGGACTCCGCTGACGCTCACTGACCGACCCGGCCATCGATCCGCTCGCGAAACAGGTCGGCGTGGCCGTTGTGTCGCGCGTACTCCTCGATCATGTGCACCAACAGCTCACGCAGCACGATGGTGTTGCCCTTGCGCTGCCGCCCCTGCACCCCGAGATCGGACGTCTCGACGAACCGCTCGGCGAAGTCCACCTCCGCCCGCCAGGCACGCCACGCCTCCGCGACCACCTCCGAATCGGCCACCGCACCGTCGAAGTCGCCATCGGGATCGTCGTCCGAGCAGTAGAGCTTGGGCGCGTCCTGACCCGCCATCGTCCGCCGGAACCAACCGCGCTCCACCTCGGCCAGGTGCCGGATCAGACCGAGCAGCGACATCGTCGACGGCGGAACCGGCCGCCGGGCCAACTGGTCGGCGTCCAGACCGTCGCACTTCAATTGGAAGGTCAGACGCTGGTTGCGCAAAAACTCGATGAGGACGGTCCGCTCGTCGACGATGTCGCTGCCGGAGCGGGGGTCGTCGTCCGGGTGGACGAACCTGGCCAACCATTCGAAGGTTCTGCCCGGCTCGCTGCCGGAGGTATTCGCTTCGGGGCCGGGGTCGGGGTCGGTGAGGGAATCAGCCATACGGCGACCCTCGTCGATCCGCGACGGAAGCCGCAATGGGTTCTGCCTAACTCGCCGCCAGCCCGGGGTCCGCGCCCGGGTCACCGGCAGCTCGGAGCTGCTCCGCCCCGCACGGTCGACCCGTCGAGCCCGCTGGTCCGGGAGATCAACCGGGTCCCCACCCCGAACTCCGCCGCGCACCTGGCCATCGGCGGTCGGGTCTGGACGGCGCAGGGGACGAAGGGCGACGTCCCGCTGAACCATCACCCGCTCATCCGTACCTACCTGGACGAACTGCCGCCTGGTGAGTTGGTCCGCGGCGGCGAGAGTCATGCCGAGCTGATCGTGGTGTCCGACGTACTGCACGAGTACGACCACGTGCGGGCGGCCGAGGGCGTCGCGCCGATGGGTCGGGGCGACGCGGCGCTCCTCTTCGAGGATGCCCGGTTGGAGGTCTTCCGGATCCGTGAGCAGGGCGATCCCGCTGGTGGAGTGGCCGACCGGCCCTGCGACTCGTGCATCAACTTTCTGGTCAGCGCCAACGTCCTGCCGGAGTCGGCGCGGGCCTACACCGAGACCTGGCAAGCACCGGCGGAGCCCGACCCCGACCCGGGCCGCTTTCCGCCCGACGTCGCCAACGCGTTGGTGGCGGCCGGTTGGCGACCGCACATCGGGGATCAGATCATGGCCGCCGCCGCCGTGCGGGACGTCACCGCCGTGCCGGGGCGGGCCCACCGACACGAGGTCTTCCCCGCCGCCTTGAGGCGCTGACCGCGTTCCCCAGCCTGTCGGCGCCCGGCGTGGCCCGGGCGAGCAGGTGTGGATCTCCCGCTTCGACATCCGCCCGCACACCATCGCGCACACCGCCGACACCCTCGCCGACTTCGGGGCGGTGCTCGGCGTACGGCTCTTTCCGATCGGCACCGAGCAGCAGGACAGCATCCTGGTGGTGGACGAGCACGGCCGGGTCTTCGCACTGGACCAGGCCGGCGAGTGGTTCCTCGGCGACACCATCGACGCCGCGCTGACCACCCTGCTGCTCGGCCGCGCCCCCGCCCGGGTCCGTGACGACGGCACCTGGCCGGTCGGCTAGAGCGCGAGTCCGGTCAGCACCATGACCCGTGGCTCGGTGTAGTCGTCCATCGCGCTGCGCAGCCCCTCCCGGCCGACGCCGCTGCCCTTGACCCCGCCGTACGGCATCTGGTCCGCCCGGTACGACGGCACGTCTCCGACGATCACCCCGCCCACCTCCAGCGACCGCGCGGCGGAGAAGGCCACGTCCAGGCGCCGGGTGAACACGCCCGCCTGCAACCCGTACGCCGAATCGTTGACCGCGGTGAACGCGGCCTGGTCGTCGGCGACCGGGGCGACCACGAGCACCGGGCCGAACACCTCCTCGGCGACGACCTTGGCGCCCGCCGGCACGCCGGTGAGGACGGTCGGGGGGTACGTCGCGCCGTCGCGCTCGCCGCCCACCTCGACGGTGGCGCCGGCCGCCACCGCCTCGGCCACCCACGTCTCGACCCTGCGTGCCGCGTCCTCTGACACCATCGGGCCCACGTCCGTCAGCTCGGAGGCGGGGTCGCCGGTGCGCAGCGCGCGCACCGCCGCCACCAGCCGGGGCAGGAAGTCGGCGAACAGGTTGTGGTGCACGTACACCCGTTGGACGGCGATGCACGACTGTCCGGCCTGGTAGTTGGCGAAGGTGGCGATCCGCTGCGCGGCGAAGGCCAGGTCCTCGTCGGCCGTCCAGTCCGCGCAGATCACCGCGGCCGCGTTGCCGCCCAGTTCCAGGGTCACGTGCTTCTCCGGCGCCTGCCGACGGATGGCCGCGCCGACCGGCCCGGACCCGGTGAACGACACGACCGGCAGTCGGGGGTCGGTGACCAGCTCGGCGGCGCGGGAGTTCGGCAGTGGCAGGACCGAGAACATGCCGGCCGGCAGCTCGGTCTCGGCCAGCAGCTCGCCGAGCAGCAGCGCGGACAGCGGTGTCGCCGGGGCCGGTTTGACGATGATCGGCGCGCCGACCGCGATGGCCGGCGCCACCTTGTGCGCGACCAGGTTGAGCGGGAAGTTGAACGGCGCGATGCCCAGCACCGGCCCTCTCGGCACCCTCCGCACCAGCGCGATCCGCCCGCTGGCGGCCGGGTCGGTGTCGAGGCGTTGCAGCTCCCCGGAGAACCTGCGGGCCTCCTCGGCGGCCCACCGGAAGGTGGAGACGGCCCGTCCGACCTCGGCGCGGGCCCATTTCAGCGGTTTGCCGTTCTCGGCGGTGATCAGGGCGGCGACCGGGTCGGCGCGTTCGGCGAGCCGCCGGGAGACGTGGTCCAGGGCCGCCGCGCGGGCGTGCGCGGGCAGAGCCGCGGCCTGCGCGGCCACCCCGGCCGCGGCGGCGACGGCGGCCTCGACCTGGTCGGCCGTGGCGACGGTGGTACGCCCCACCGGGCGACCGTCGTACGGGTGGTGGACGGTCAGCTCGCCCTCGCCGTGGGCGAGGCGGGAGGCGACGAAGAAGGGTGCGGGCTCCACGCCGAGCAGCGTAGACGAGAGAGCGGCCGACGGAAACAGTCGCCGCAGCCCTTGTCTACCGCGAATTCAGTGGCCAAGATGGCAGACAGATTGCGATAACCGCCGCAGACCGCACCCGGCCCCCTCGGAGAGATCTCGTCATGAGTGACCAGCAGCAGCTGCGCAACTTCGTCAACGGCTCCTACGTCGAACCGGCCGACGGTGGCTACGCCGACCTGATCGACCCCTGCACGGGTGAGGTGTTCGCCCAGGCCCCGGTCTCCGGCGCGGCGGACGTGGACGCGGCGATGACCGCCGCCGCGACCGCCTTCGAGAGCTGGCGGGACGTCACCCCGGCCGAGCGGCAGCGGGCGATGCTCAAGCTCGCCGACGCCGTGGAGGCCAGGGCGGCGGAACTGGTCGACGCCGAGGTCCGCAACACCGGCAAGCCGCGCCAGCTCACCGCCGAGGAGGAGCTACCGCCGGCGGTGGACCAGTTCCGCTTCTTCGCCGGCGCCGCCCGCCTGCTGGAGGGGCGGTCCGCCGGGGAGTACCTGGCCGGGCACACCTCGTACGTGCGACGCGAGCCGATCGGCGTCTGCGCCCAGGTCACCCCGTGGAACTACCCGCTGATGATGGCGGTCTGGAAGATCGCCCCGGCGCTCGCCGCCGGCAACACGGTGGTGCTCAAGCCGTCGGACACCACGCCGGTGTCGACGCTGCTGCTCGCCGAGATCGCCGCGGAGTTCTTTCCACCGGGGGTGTTCAACGTGGTCTGCGGCGACCGGGACACCGGCCGTACCCTCGTCTCGCACCCGACCCCGCAGTTGGTGTCGATCACCGGTTCGACCCGCGCGGGCATGGAGGTCGCCGCCGCGGCGGCCCCCGACCTGAAGCGGACGCACCTGGAACTGGGCGGCAAGGCGCCGGTGGTGATCTTCGACGACGCGGACGTGGCGGCGGCTGCCGAGGCTATCGCGCTGGGCGGCTACTTCAACGCCGGGCAGGACTGCACGGCGGCCACCCGGGTGCTGGCCGGGCCGGGCATCCACGACGACTTCGTGGCGGCGCTCGCCGAGCAGGCCCGCACCACCAGGACCGGCGCACCGGACGACGCCGACGTGCTCTACGGCCCGCTGAACAACGCCAACCAGCTCGCCCGGGTCAGTGGTTTCGTCGACCGGCTGCCGGACCACGCGGCGATCCAGACCGGCGGCTCCCGGCAGGGCGAGCGCGGCTACTTCTACGCGCCGACCGTCGTCTCCGGGCTGCGCCAGGCCGACGAGATCATCCAGGACGAGGTGTTCGGGCCGGTGATCACCGTGCAGCGGTTCTCCGACGAGGACGAGGCGGTGCGCTGGGCCAACGGCGTCGACTACGGCCTCTCGGCGTCGGTCTGGACGAGGGACCACGGCCGGGCGATGCGGATGACCCGGCGGTTGGACTTCGGCTGCGTCTGGGTGAACACGCACATCCCGTTCGTCTCCGAGATGCCGCACGGCGGCTTCAAGCACTCCGGGCACGGCAAGGACCTCTCGGTCTACAGCCTGGAGGACTACACCCGGATCAAGCACGTCATGCACAACATCGAGGGCTGACCCCGTGACATCCTCCGAGGAACTGCACAAGCGGCGCGGCGGTGCCGTCGCGCGGGGCGTCGGCAGCGTGATCCCGTCCTACGTGGACCACGCGTCGGGCGGGACGCTCACCGACGTCGACGGCCGGGAGTGGATCGACTTCGCCGCCGGCATCGCGGTGACCAGCGTCGGCAACTCCGCGCCGAAGGTCGTCGAGGCGGTACGGGCGCAGGTCGAGCGGTTCACCCACACCTGCTTCATGGTCGCGCCGTACGAGTCGTACGTGGCGGTGTGCGAGCAGCTCAACGCGCTGACGCCGGGCGGGTTCGAGAAGCGCTCGGCCCTGTTCAACTCCGGCGCCGAGGCGGTGGAGAACGCCGTGAAGATCGCCCGGCACGCCACCGGGCGGCCGGCGGTCGTGGTCTTCGACCACGCGTACCACGGCCGGACCAACCTGACGATGGCGTTGACCGCGAAGAACATGCCGTACAAGCACCGGTTCGGGCCGTTCGCCGGTGAGATCTACCGGGTGCCGATGTCGTACCCGCTGCGCGACGGCGGGCTGTCCGGCGCGGACGCGGCGGCGCGGGCGATCGAGATGATTGAGAAGCAGGTCGGTGCGGAGAACGTCGCCGCGCTGCTGATCGAGCCGATCCAGGGCGAGGGCGGCTTCGTGGTGCCCGCGCCGGGTTTCCTGCCGGCACTGAGCGGCTGGGCGAGAGCGGCCGGGGTGGTCTTCGTCGCCGACGAGATCCAGACCGGCTTCTGCCGTACCGGCGACTGGTTCGCCTGCCAGCACGAGGGTGTCGAGCCCGACCTGGTCACCCTGGCCAAGGGCATCGCCGGCGGCCTGCCGCTGGCGGCGGTGACCGGCCGGGCCGAGCTGATGGACGCGGTGCACGTCGGCGGGCTCGGCGGCACGTACGGCGGCAACCCGCTCGCCTGCGCCGCCGCGCTGGCGACCATCGAGACCATGCACGAGCTGGATCTGGCCGGCGCGGCCCGTCGGATCGAGGCGGTGCTGGCGCCCCGGCTACGGGCCATCGCCGAGCGGGATCCCCGGATCGCCGAGGTACGCGGTCGGGGCGCGATGCTCGCCGTGGAACTGGTGCAGCCGGGCACGCTCATTCCCGACCCGTCGGCCACGGCGGCGATCTCGGCCGCCTGCCACGCCGCCGGCCTGCTCACCCTGACCTGCGGCACGTACGGCAACGTGCTGCGCTTCCTGCCCCCGCTGGTGATCTCCGACGCCCACCTGACCCGGGGCGCCGACATCCTCGACGCCACCTTCGCCTGACCCGAAGGAAGGGCCCCTTCTTAACGCCTGGTGCATAAGAAGGGGCCCTTCCTAACGGCAGTGTCAGCTTCTGACGGCAGATCGTCAGCGCAGGACCTCGACGGTGTTGCGGCGGACCACGTTCTTGCCCGGCTCACGGATCTGATCCATCGCCGCGGTGTTGAGCAGCACACAACTGCCCGACGGGCCGGTCACCGTCACCGTGGTGACCTTGTTGTTGTCCAGGTTGGTCACCCGCAGCCGCGTACCCACCGGGAACTGCCCGCTGGTCGCCGCCGGCGTCCCGCCCTCGGCGAAGAAGGTGACCGAGCCCGAGCAGGCCGAGCGGGGCGCCGGGCCCGGCGCGCCGGGAGACGCGGACCCGGGCCGGACCGTGCCGGCTGCCGGCGGGGCGGCCTCGCCGTCCAGCCGTTCCACCACGTTGCGGCGGATCACGTTCTTCCCCGGCTCACGGACCAGCTCCATCGCGGCGGCGTTGAGCAGCACACAACTGCCCGACGGGCCGGTCACCGTCACCGTGGCCGCCCGGTTGTTGTCCAGGTTGGTCACCCGCAGCCGCGTACCCACCGGGAACCGGTCGCTGGTCGCCGCCGGCGCCCCGCCCTCCGCCGAGAAGGTGACCGAGCCCGTGCAGACGGACTGCCGTGCCGGTGCGGTCCCGGCGAACCCGAAACCGGTCCCCACCGCCACGCCCGCCGCGGCGAGCACCGCCACGGTCGCCGCCAGCACGTGCTTGCGCTGCACCCTCATCGCCGTCACTCCCGTCCTCGGTGGTTTCTTACCGCCTGGTACGGACGGGAGCGCCCTACCGTTCAGCCGACACGGGCACCGATCGCCGCGGCGGCCAGATCCACCGGTCCGTACCGGGTGCGAGGCGCCCCGGTGGTCACGGCCCAGTAGCGGTCCCCGTACGACCAGTGCCACCACTCGGTCGGGTAGTTCACCAGCCCGGCGCCACCGAGCGCGTCCACCATGATCTGCCGGTGCCGCCGGGCGGCCCCGTCGATGGTGGGGGCGTCGGTGAAGCAGGCGTTCGCGCTGTCCTCCGGCGTGGCGTCGACGGCCGTGCCGAGATCCAACTCCACGCCGTCGTCGGTGCACAGGGTCAGATCCACGGCCCCGCCGGTGCTGTGCGGGGCCACCTCGACCGGCGAGACGAACTTGGTGGTCTCCCGGTGCAGCCGCTTCGGGGACCAGTCCGGGTGCCGCCGGCGCAGCTCACCCCGGTAGCCGGTGAAGATGACCAACTGGGCCTGGTACGGCCGGTACCCCTCGATGACCAGCAGCCGCACCCCGGCGGGCAGCGCACGCTGCGCGGCCAGGAGCCGGTCCGCGACGCCGGCGCGCAGCCGGGCGTACGCGCCGGACGGGTCGGCCGCACGCCGGTCCAGTCGCAGCTTCGGCAGCTCGCGCCGGTCCACCAGCGGGTCGCCGTCGTCGGCGCTGGGCACCGCCGCCACCCGGGGATCGGAGAGCAGGATCATCGGCCGCTCCTGGTGGCGGTCACGGGTCGGCTCGCGTGCCGGGTACGGGCCAGCTCGACCAACCGGTCCACCACCTCCCGGTAGCCGACGCCGGCCGCCGCCCACACCTTCGGGTACATGGAGTGCGCGGTGAAGCCGGGCATCGTGTTCAGCTCGTTGACGTACAGCTCACCGGTCGTCTCGTCGTACAGGAAGTCGACCCGGGCCAGCCCCCAGCCGCCGATCGCGGCGAACGCGCGCAGCGACAGCTCGCGAACCCGCTCGGTCACCTCCTCGGGCAGCACCGCCGGGACGATCATGGGGTCGGCGTCGCCGAAGTACTTCTGCTGATAGTCGAACCAGCCGCCGGCGACGCGCACCTCCCCCACGGCCGACGCCTCCGGGCGCCAGCCGCCGAGCACCGCGCACTCCAACTCCCGGCCGGTGACCCCCTGCTCGACGATGACGAGCTGGTCGTGCTGGAGCGCCTCCTCGACCGCGGCGGCCAGGTCGTCGCCCTCGTCCACCCGGGAGATCCCGATGGACGAACCCATGCTGGCGGGCTTGACGAACAGCGGCCGGCGCAGGCCGAGCACCAGCTTCTCCGGGTCGTCGGTCGCGCGGTAGGTGTGCGCGTCGAACGCGACGTGCGGGGTGGTCGGGATGCCGTCGGCGCGCAGCGCCCGTTTCATCGCCACCTTGTTCATGCCCACCGCGGAGGCCAGGATGCCGCACCCGACGTACGGCACGTCGAGCGACTCCAGCAGCCCCTGCACCACCCCGTCCTCACCGAACGGGCCGTGCAGCACGGGGAAGACCACGTCCAGCTCCGCGTGCACCGCGCCGGGGGCGTTCACCGCGGACACCTGCACGGTGCCCGCGCGCGGGCCGGAGCGCAGCTCGACCGCCGGCCCGGTCACCGTCAGCCGGTCGTCGATCGCCCGCTCGGCGGCGGGCCGGTCGCGCAGCTCGGCCAGCAGCGCGTCCGGCATCAGCCGGAACGCACCGGTGCGGGTGACGCCGATGGCGACCGTGCGGTACCCGCCGCCGGCCAGCGCCCGGGCCACGCCGAGGGCGGAGGCGCAGGAGACCTCGTGCTCCGCCGACGGGCCGCCGAACAGGATTCCGATCCGAGTTGGCGCGCTCATGCCGCCGCTCCTTCCACAGTCGTCAACTCGACGAGCCGCTGGACCGTCAACCGGGCCACTAGCGCCGCCTCCACATTTCCGCCGGTCAGCACCACGCCGACCGTTCGTTGCCGCGGCACACCGGCCTCGGCGGCTAGCCGGAGCGCACCGGCCAGACCGGCCGCTCCGGACGGCTCGACCAGCACCTTCAGCTCCATCAGGAGCAGCCGGAAGGCCGCCGCGATCTCGTCGTCGTCGACCCGGACGACCCCGCGCAGGGCGGTCCGCAGGATGGCGAACGGCAGTTCACCCACGCAGGACGGCCGCAGCCCGTCGGCGATCGTGGGCGCCGGGGCGACCGGAACCCGCTCGCCGGCCGCGAGGCTGCGGGCCAATGAGTCGCAGCCCACCGGCTCCACGCCGTACACCTCGATGGCGGTGCCGGCGGCGGCCAGGCAGGCGCCCGCCACCCCGCCGCCGCCACCGACCGGGACCACCAACGCGTCCAGCGGGCTGCCGACGCGCTCGGCCTCCTCGATCAGCTCAAGGCTGGCGGTGCCCTGCCCCGCGATCACGTCCGGGTGGTCGTACGCGTCGATGACGGGGTGACCGGTCTCCTCGCTGAGCCGCCGGGCCGTCGCCACCCGCTCGTCGACGCCGGTGCCGGCGAACACCACCCGCGCCCCCGCCGCCCGGGCCCGCTCGACCTTGGTCGGCGCCGCGTCGACCGGTAGCACCACGGTGGCCGCGAGCCCGTGCTGCCGGGCCGCCAACGCCACGGCCACCGCATGGTTGCCGGTGCTCTGCGCGATCACCCCGTCGTGCCCGGCCGTGGCGAGGCGGCCGACCGACCGCAGCGCGCCGCGCATCTTGTACGAGCCGCCGTCCTGGAGGTTCTCCGCCTTGAGCAGGACCCGGGCCCCGGCCAGCCCGTCGATCACCGCGGACCGCAGCACGGGGGTGCGGACCACCCGGCCGGAGAGCCAGTGGGCGGCCTCCTCGACGTCGGCACGGCACAGGCCGGCCGGAGCAGCGGTGCGGGACATGGTTCTCCTTCTGTCGCGCTGGGGCCGGGACCGGGTCCACGGCTGGCAGACGGTTGTTTTCGGGCACGCCGAAGGCAGGGATGCCGCGACACGCGGATCCCGGGAGGGCGGGTGGGAGTGCTAGGGCGGAGTGGGTAGCTGGACGTCCACCCGCAGGCCGCCCTGCTCGCCGGGTCGGGCAGCGATGATGCCGTCGTGCGCCTGGGTGATCGAGCGGGCGATGGCCAGGCCGAGGCCGGCGCCGCCGCCGTGCGAGGTGCGATCCCGGGCGAGGCGGCGGAACGGCTCGAAGAGGCCGGCAACCGCCTCGGCCGGCACGGGCTGACCGGTGTTGACCACGGACAGCGCGGGCGAGCCGCCGACCGTGACGGTCAGCGAGCCGCCGCGCCGGTTGTACTTGATCGCGTTCTCCACCAGGTTGGTGACCAGGCGTTCGAGCAGCACCCGCTCGCCGACGACGACCCGGGGCGTGAGGTGGGCGTCGATCGTCACGGCGGCCTCCCGGGCACGGTCCCAGTATCCGGTGAGCACCGCGGCGGTGATCTCGTCGAGCCGCTGTGGGGTACGCGAGCGCAGGCCTTGGTCGCTCTCGCTGAGCGCGAGCAGGCCCTCGATCAGCCGCTCGTTGCGCTCGTTCGTCTCCAGCAGCTGGCCGGTCAACAGCTCCAGCTGCTCAGCGGTGAGCGACCGCGCCATCCCGACCTCGATCAGCGTGCGCTGCACCGCCAGCGGGGTACGCAGTTCGTGCGAGGCGTTCGCGGCGAACCGCCGCTGCCCCTCGTACCCGGCGGAGACGCGCTCCATCATCTCGTCGATCGCCTGGGACAGCCGGGCCAGCTCGTCGCGGCCTCGGGGCCGGATCCGGTGGCCGAGGTTCTGCGGGCCGAGGTGCCCGATCGGCTCGGCCAGGTCGCGGACGGGACGCAGGCACCACACCGCGCCGAACCAGAGCGCCACCAGGGTGGCCAGAACCACGACCAGCGTGGCCACCACCGGCAGCACGAACCCGCCCTGGTGTGCCGACGCGCAGACCTCCATCAGGCCGGGCAGCGGCAGATCGCAGATCTGCTGCCCGCGGGTCCAGATCAGCCCGCTCAGCCACTTGCCGACCGTCGGCAGGAGCGGCCCGGCCAGCAACGCCAGCAGGCCCACGAGCAGCACCCGGCGGCGGGGCGTCCAGCTCACGCCGGGCCGCCGAGCCGGTAGCCGGCCTTGGGCACGGTGTGGATGACGGCCGGGTCGCCGAGCTTCTTGCGCAGGGTCATCACGGTGACCCGTACGGCGTTGGTGAACGGGTCGGCGAACTCGTCCCAGGCCTGCTCCAGCAGCTCCTCGGCGCTGACCACCTGCCCGGCGGCGCGCAGCAGCACGTGCAGCACGGCGAACTCCTTCGGGCTCAGCGCCAGCGGGCGGCCGTCCCGGGTGGCCACGTGCCGGGCCACGTCCAGCACCACACCGTCCTGAGCCAGCACCGGCGGAAGCGCCGGGGTGGACCGCCGGCCGAGGGCCTGCACCCGGGCGACCAGCTCGGCGAAGGCGAACGGCTTGGTCAGGTAGTCGTCCGCGCCGAGGTCCAGACCGGCCACCCGGTCCCGGATGCCGGCCGCCGCGGTGAGCAGCAGCACCCGGGTGCCCACCTGGGAGTCGGCGATGGTGCGGCACACCTCGTCTCCGGTGTGCCCGGGCATGTCCCGGTCCAGGACGGCCACGTCGTACCGGTTAACTCCGATCCGCTCCAGCGCACCGTCGCCGTCGTAGCAGACGTCGACGGCCATCGAGAGGCGTCGGAGCCCCTCGGCCACCGTGTCCGCCAGCAACCGCTCGTCGTCCGCCACCAGCACCCGCACGTTTCCGCTCCCCGTGGTTCCACTCGTCCGGCATACCGTCGCAGGCCGGGGTTAAGGGTTCTGTAAGCACTCTGCGTCATCCGTCCCCGGCGGATCGGACGGTTGGCGATCAGGGGTGAGCTGCGTCACGATGGGAGCCGAGGAGGTCGCCCGATGGCTGACCCGTGGCTCGCCCTGGAATTCGGCGTCGATCCGGCGGAGCGGATCGCGCAGGTCGGTGCCGCCCACGAGGCGTTCCTCGCCGCCGGCGCCGCGCCGCACCGGGTGCGGGAGGTGGTACGCCGCTCGTGGGAACGCTCGGCGCGGCTCGACCCGGAGGCCACCCCGCCGGTCGACCTGGTCGACGACGCGCTGGCGAGCTACCGGTCCGCTCACCCGCTGGCCCGGGTGCTGCCGCTGTTCCGGGACCTGCTGGGCGGCATCGCACAGGACGGCGCGCACCTGATGGCGGTCTGCGACGCGTACGGGCGGCTGCTCTGGGTGGAGGGCCACCCGGGAGTGCGCCGGCACGCCGAACGGATGAACTTCGTGCCCGGCGCCCTGTGGGACGAGAGACACGCCGGCACCAACGCCCCCGGCACCGCGCTGGCCGTCGACCACAGCGTGCAGATCTTCGCCACCGAGCACTTCAGCCGGCCGGTGCAGCGCTGGACCTGCGCCGCGGCGCCGATCCACGACCCGGTCACCGGTCGGCTGCTCGGCGCCGTCGACATCACCGGCGGCGACCACCTGGCCAACCCGCACAGCCTGGCGCTGGTCCGGGCCACCGCCCGGGCCGCCGAGGCGCAGCTCGCCACCGACCGACCGGTGGAGCCCGGCGTCGCCACCGTGACCGCGCTCGGCCGGGACGAGGCGGAGCTGCGGGTCGACGGGCGGCGGATCCGGCTCGGCCGCCGGCACAGCGAGCTGCTGGTGCTGCTGCTGCACCATCCCGAGGGGCGCACCGGCGAACAGCTCGGCCTCGACCTGTACGGGGACGACCGACTGCACCCGGTCACCCTGCGCGCGGAGCTGTCCCGGCTGCGCCGGGTGCTCGGCCCCGAACTGCTCGACTCCCGCCCGTACCGGCTGCGCGGCACCGTCCGCGCCGATTTCACCACCGTCGCGGACCGGTTGGACCAGGGCGATCCGGCGGGCGCGCTCGACGCGTACTCCGGGTCGCTGCTGCCCGGCTCGGACGCGCCGGGAGTGACGCGACTACGTCGGCTCATCGACGGTCAGCTCCGCGCGGCCGTGCTGGCCACCGCGGACCCGGCGCTGCTCGCGACCTGGACCGCGACGTCCGCCGGGGACGACGACCTGACCGCCTGGCAGGCCCTGGCGCGGGCGTTGCCGGCGGGCGCGCCACGCCGGCCGCTCGCGCTCGCCCGCATCGACCAGCTCGCCGGGGAGTACGACCTACCGCGCGCAACGTGGCTGCAACGTTCCGGAAACTAACGTCGCCGTCGGCACACCCGCACAACGACGGCGGAGGTAACCATGACGCGCTACGACGCGCCCACCCACTGGCAGTCCCGTTACGACCACTTCATCGGCGGCGAGTACGTCAAGCCGCACGGTGGCGGCTACTTCGAGAACCCGACCCCGGTCACCGGGCAGACCTTCACCGAGGTGGCCCGGGGCACCGCACCGGACATCGAGAGGGCCCTGGACGCCGCACACGGCGCCGCCGACGCCTGGGGGCGCACCTCGGTGGCCGAGCGCGCCCTGATCCTCAATCGCATCGCCGACCGGATGCAGGAGAACCTGGAGTCGCTGGCCATCGCCGAGAGCTGGGAGAACGGCAAGCCGGTCCGCGAGACGCTGGCCGCCGACATCCCGCTCGCCATCGACCACTTCCGCTACTTCGCCGGGGCGATCCGGGCGCAGGAGGGCTCGCTCGGCGAACTCGACGACGACACCGTCGCGTACCACTTCCACGAGCCGCTCGGCGTGGTCGGGCAGATCATCCCGTGGAACTTCCCGATCCTGATGGCCACCTGGAAGCTGGCACCCGCGCTGGCCGCCGGCAACGCCGTGGTGCTCAAGCCGGCCGAGCAGACCCCGGCATCGATCCACTACTGGCTGTCGCTGGTGGCGGACCTGCTGCCACCCGGCGTGCTCAACATCGTCAACGGCTTCGGCGTGGAGGCCGGCAAGCCGCTGGCGTCCTCGGCGCGGGTGGCCAAGGTGGCGTTCACCGGTGAGACCACCACCGGGCGGCTGATCATGCAGTACGCCAGCGAGAACATCAAACCCGTCACCCTGGAGCTGGGCGGCAAGAGCCCGAACATCTTCTTCGACGACGTCAGCGCTGCTTCTGATGCCTTCCTGGACAAGGCGCTCGAAGGCTTCACCATGTTCGCCCTCAACCAGGGCGAGGTCTGCACCTGCCCGTCGCGGGCGCTGATCCAGCAGGGCCACTACAGCGACTTCCTCGCCGCGGCGGTCTCCCGCACCGAGCAGATCGTGCAGGGGCACCCGCTGGACACCGACACGATGATCGGGGCGCAAGCCTCCAACGACCAGCTGGAGAAGATCCTGTCCTACCTGGACATCGGCCGGCAGGAGGGCGCCAAGGTGCTCACCGGCGGGTCCCGCGCGGACCTGGGCGGCGAGCTGTCCGGCGGGTACTACGTCCAGCCGACGATCTTCGAGGGCGACAACTCGATGCGGGTCTTCCAGGAGGAGATCTTCGGACCGGTGGTCTCGGTGACCTCCTTCGCCGACCTCGACGACGCCGTCAAGACCGCCAACGACACCCTGTACGGGCTGGGCGCGGGCGTCTGGACCCGGGACATGAACACCGCGTACCGGGCCGGACGGGCCATCCAGGCGGGCCGGGTGTGGACCAACTGCTACCACGCGTACCCGGCGCACGCCGCGTTCGGCGGGTACAAGCAGTCCGGCATCGGCCGGGAGAACCACAAGATGATGCTGGAGCACTACCAGCAGACCAAGAACCTGCTGGTCAGCTACTCGACGCAGAAGCTCGGCTTCTTCTGATGTCCGTCGTTTCCGTCACCCCCGCGGCGGCCGAGTTGATCCGGTCGCTGCGGGGGCGGCACGGGCCGCTGATGTTCCACCAGTCCGGCGGCTGCTGCGACGGCAGCGCCCCGATGTGCTACCCGGCGGGCGAGTTCCGCACCGGCTCGTCCGACGTCCTGCTCGCCTCGCTAGCTGTGGACGGGGTGCCGGAGCCGGTCGAGTTCTGGATGTCGACCGCCCAGTGGGACCTGTGGAAGCACACGAGGCTGACCGTGGACGTGGTCCCCGGTCGAGGCAGCGGCTTCTCCCTGGAGGCCCCGGACGGCGTCCGCTTCCTGATCCGCTCGCGCCTCGCCGCGTGACATCGGCTCCGGCGCGGTGGGGCGTGGGTGGCGGAGCCGCCCGCACTGGAGAGCGTTATACCTCTGAGGTATAGATATGACTCAGAGGTATGACGCTCGAAACCCAGTCCTACCCCGCGTGGGATGACGCTGTGTGACCGTTAAGCCCGCCGCAGGATCAGTCGCAGCCGTAGCCGTCGTTGTCGCGGTCCAGGTCGTAGATGTCGTCGCCGATGACCTTGACGGGGCCTGTGACGTAGGCGGGGCCGTTGCCGCTGCCCGGTAGGCAGTCGACGTCGCTGGCGATCGGGACGCAGCCGCCGTAGTTCGGGTCGCACTTCGCCTGCTGCGGCTTCTTGGTGCCGACGGCGACGACCTGGGTCACCGGTTGCTTCGTCACGACGGACTTGACCAGCTTCTTGGCCGTCCGCACGCCGTCGGTGGTGGTCACCTCGTAGGTCAGGGTCTTCACACCGTTGACGCCCTTGGTCCGCACGACCCGCTTGCCCTCGGCGAGGGACGAGTCCTTGACGGTCCGTTGGCCGTACCGGATGGTGGCTCGCTCCGTCACGGTGGTCACCTGCACCACGGGTGCGGGCGCGGCGCTGGACTGGCTCGGCGAGGCGGGCGCGGTGGAGGGTTCGGCGACCGGCGGCACCTCCTGCGCGGGGGCCTCCTCGGTCGGCTCGGCGGGCGCCGCCACGATGGGCTGCTGCGGTTGCTCGGCCGCGGTGCCGGTCCGGGAGGGCTCCGGCTCGCCGACCAGCGCGCCGACGATGGCGGTACCGGCGCAGCAGAGCAGAAGCAGCGACAAAGCCACCGAGCCGAGGATCACGGCGAGGCGGCGGCCCGGGCTGGCCCGGCGGAACCAGTTCGGGGCGGCGGGCGGTCGGGGCGCGGGCGGTGGATACATCGTCACGGCGATGAGTGTCGTCGCAAACACGGCGTGCAATATCCACCGTAGCGCTCGTCACCTGCGCCGTTCGCTCCCTCGCCGCTGATCGAGGGGCGAAGCCCCGCCCCCCGACCGTTCCTGGCCGGCGACCGGACGACATGCCGGACATCCGCTCGGCCGGATCGGGCAGGGCCGATCGTGTGGCCCCACTCGGGCATCAACTTCGTGAATCACCCTTTATCAGCGGGCGTCCAGGAGGGGCTGTCGCGGATTCCACGGTGGACCTCCGGCCGCGTCGCGGCGGCGGCGGGCGATCGCCGACAGTGCCTCCAGGACCACGCGATTGCCCAGGTACGCGGTGATGTCGGCGTGGTCGTACGGCGGGGCGACCTCGACCACGTCCACCCCGACGACGGGCAGCTCATAGCAGACCCGGCGAACCGCGTCGAGCAGTTGCCGGGAGGTCAGGCCGCCCGGCTCCGGGGTGCCGGTGCCCGGCGCCATGCCGGGGTCCACCACGTCCACGTCGACGGAGAGGAACACACCCTCGCACTCGTCGACCGCGATCGCGAACGCCTCGGTGAGGCACGTGTCGAGCCCGCGCGCGACCAGCTCGGTCATCTCGTACGACCGCATCCGCTGCTCCGCCATCCAGGACAGGACGTCCGGCCCGGGCCAGTAGCCGCGCAGCCCGATCTGGAGGAACCGGTCACCGCGTACCGCGCCGGACTCGATGAGCCGACGCATCGGCTGGCCGTGCCCGTGCAGCGAGCCGAACTCGATCTCACCGGTGTCGGCGTGCGCGTCGAAGTGCACGAGCGACACCCGGCCGTGCCCGTGCTGCCGGGCCACACCGGTGGCGTCGGGCAGCGCGATGGAGTGGTCCCCGCCGAGCACCACCGGGATGGCGTCGGCGGACGACACGGCGTGGACCGCGGCCTCCAGGGCGGCCAGCGAGCGCTCGATGTCACCGGAGAACATCTCCACGTCGCCGGCGTCGTACACGCGCAGGTCGCGCAACGCGTCGACGCGCAGGGCGAGGGATGGGCGGGAGCCGTCGTGGGCGAGGTAGCACGCCTGCCGGATCGCCGACGGTCCGAACCGGGTGCCGGGACGGTGCGAGGTGCCGCCGTCGAAGGGCGCCCCGACGATCACGACGTCGGCGTCGGCGTACGACGCGGGGTCGTCGAGCGTGCACCGGTCCACGCCGAGGAAGGTGATGTCCGGCCCGTACATGGCCCCGTAACGGCTCATCGCTCCTCCATCCCCCACGGCGAGCCGTAGGCGTTCAGCAGGTCGAGGAACGACACCGGGGGCAGCGCCTCCGGGCCGAGCACCCCGACGCCGGACCAGGCGCCGGTGGCGAGCAGTTCCAACGCCACCACCGGGTTGACCGCCGTCTGCCAGACCACCGCCTGGTGGCTGTACTCCAGCATGGACCACTCGTTGTCGACCACGTGGTAGAGGTAGACCTCCCGGGGCTGCCCGTCCGGACCGAGGCCCCGCACCCAGGTGCCGGCGCACGTCTTGCCGCGCATCCGCTCGCCGAGGGTGGCCGGGTCGGGCAGGCAGGCGGCCACCACGTCCCGCGGCGACACCTGGACGCCGCGCACGCTGACCGGCGCGGTCGAGTCGAGGCCGAGCTTGTGCAGTGTCCTGAGCACCTCGATGAACTCGTCGCCGAGGCCGTACTTGAAGGTGACCCGGCGGGCCTTGACCCAGCGCGGGATGAGCAGCACCTCCTCGTGCTCGACGTTGACGCACTCGACCGGCCCGATCCCCTCTGGGAAGTGGAAGACCTCCGGCTCGGAGAACGGTTCGGTGGTGTACCAGCCCCGGTCCCGCTCCCAGACCACCGGCGGGTTGAGGCACTCCTCGATGGTGGTCCAGATGGAGAACGACGGCGCGAAGTCGTAGCCGTCCACGGTGAGGTTCGCCCCGTCCCGGACGCCGATCTCGTCGATCTCGCTGAACAGCTCGTCGGCGGCGTACCGGGCGAAGACGTCGGACAGGCCGGGTTCGACACCGATGCCGCACAGCGCCAGCCGGCCGGCCGCGGACCAGTCGTCGGCCAGCGCGAACTGCGCGTCGCCGAGCAGCACCCCGGTCTCGGCGTACGGGCGGGACGGGTGCGGCCGCGACAGCGACATCGCCATGTCCAGGTAGTCCGCGCCGGCCGCGAACGCACCGTCGAAGATCGGCATGACGAAGCGCGGGTCGACCGCGTTGAGCACGTGGGTGATCCGGTGCTCCCGGCAGAGCGCGGCGACCCCGTCGGCCGAGGACGCGTCCACCTGGGCGGCGACGAACCGGTCACCGTGCCCGGCAATCGCGCGCTCGGCGCGGCCCGGGTCGTGGTCGGCGACCACCATGGTCTCGAAGAAGGACCGTCGGGCGGCGATGGCTACGGCGGCGGAGCCGACGCCACCGGCGCCGACGAGCAGGACACGCATCAGGAATCAAACCCCAAACCGAGACGATCGAGAGTACGGAGCCAGAGGTCGCGCCGGCCCTCGCGCGCGTCGGCGCGGGCCAGTGACCAGCGGGTGAGATTGATGCCGATGGAGCGGACGGGTTCCGGCGGGAACGGCAGCGGCTTGCTGCGGACCAGGTCGAGCCCGGTCAGCGGGGTGTTCCCGCCGGCCAGCAGGTCGAGCAGCACGCGGGCACCGAAGCGGGTGGCGCCCACGCCGAGACCGGTGTAGCCGGCCGCGTAGGCCAGCCGACCGCCGTACGCGGTGCCGAAGAACGGGCAGAACCGGGTGCAGGTGTCGATGACGCCGCCCCAGCGGTGGCTGAAGCGCACGTCGGCGAGCTGCGGGAAGGTGGTGAAGAAGTGCTGGGCGAGGGTGGTGAAGGTGGCGGGACGCTGCTCCAGCTCCGGCGCGACCCGGTTGCCGTAGTGGTAGACGGCGTCGTACCCGCCGAAGAGGATCCGCCCGTCGGAGGTGATCCGGTAGTAGTGGAACTGGTTGCCGGTGTCGGCCAGTCCCTGCCGGTTGCGCCAGCCGATCGCGTCCCGCTGGGCCGGGGTGAGCGGCTCGGTCATCAGCACGTGGTCGTACACCGGCACCAGGTACGCCCGCAGCCGGCGCAGCAGCGGCGGGAAGGCGTTGGTGGCCAGCACCACCCGCCGGGCCCGTACCGACCCGGGCGCGGCGTCCGGCCCGCCGGCCGTCCGGGCGTACAGCGCCGCGCCGTCGGCGCGCAGCCCGGTCACCCGCGTGTGCTCGTGCACCCGCACGCCGAGGTCGAGGCAGGCACGGCGCAGCCCCCACGCCAGCTTCGCCGGATCCAGCATGGCCACCCGGTCGGCGTCGACCATCCCGCCGAGGTACGTCGGCGAGTTCACCTCGGCGCGCACCTCGTCGCGGTCCAGCAGCCGCACCTGATGGCCGTACCGGCGGGCCAGCTCCGCGTCGGCGGCGAGCCCGGCCAGCTGGTACGGCTCGACGGCGACGGCCAGCTCGCCCGTGCGTTCGAAGTCGCAGTCGATGCCGAATTCGGCGATGGTGGCGGCGATGGCGTCCAGGTTCTCCCGGCCGAGACGGTCCAACTCGCCGACCTCGTCGGGGAACCGGTCGACGCCGTTGGCCAGGCCGTGGGTGAGCGAGGCGGCGCAGAACCCGCCGTTGCGCCCGGACGCGGCCCAGCCGCAGGTGCCCGCGTCGACCAGCAGCACGTCGCGGTCCGGCTCGGCCTGCTTGGCCAGCAGGGCGGCCCAGAGCCCGCTGTATCCGCCGCCGATCACCAGCAGGTCGGCGTGCTGCGGGCCGGCGAGCGGCGGCAGCGGGTCGGGGCGGTCCGGACGGTCGAGCCAGTACGGCACCGGGGCCGCGTCGGCGAGCGCCCGGCCGGTGTGCGGGACGGTCATGACGGCCGGTGCGCCGGACGGCCCTGCCCCGTGCTGGCCAGCAGGTTGGCGCGGCGGGATCGCCGACCGCGCAGCGAGCTGAGCCCGACCAGCAGCAGCGCGATCGCGAACATCGCGGTGCCGATGACGTTGACCTGCGGCGGGATGCCCCGCTGGGCAGCGCCCCAGACGTACATCGGGAACGTGACGGTGGTGCCGGCGTTGAAGTTCGTGATGATGAAGTCGTCGAAGCTGAGCGAGAAGGCCAGCAGCGCGGCGGCCACGATGCCGGGCAGCACCAGCGGCAGGGTGATCCGCCGGAAGGTCTGCCACTCGCTGGCGTACAGGTCCATGGCGGCCTCCTCCAGCCGCCGGTCCATCCCCGCGAGACGCGCCTTGACGGTGACCACCACGAACGAGACGCAGAACATCACGTGCGCGATGACGATGGTCCAGAAGCCCTGCGGCACCCCGGCGGAGACGAAGAGGGCCAGCAGCGAGGTGCCCATCACCAGCTCCGGGGTGGCCATCGGCAGGAAGATCAGCACGTTGATGCCGGAACGACCACGGAAGCGGTGCCGGACCAGCGCGAACGCCATCAGGGTGCCGAGCACGGTGGCGACCACGGTGGCGATGAAGCCGATCTGCACGCTGCGGACCACCGCGTCGCACATGTCCGACGTGGCGCACGGCTGGCGCCAGTTGTCCAGGGTGAACTCGTTGAAGTCGTACGACAGCCGGCTCGACGGGCGGTTGAACGACAGCCCGGCCACCACCAGGATCGGCAACGCCAGGTAGCCGAGCACCAGCAACGCCACGATCATCACCCAGCGGTCTGCCAGCCAACGCGACAGCCTCACAGCACCTCCTCCGTGCCGGCCCTGCGCAGGTAGCCGAAGACCACCGCGAGGATCGCCGCCATCAGCAGGAACGACAGCGCGGCGCCCTGCGGGTAGTCCAGCCGGACCAGGAACGCCGAGTCGATGACGTTGCCGATCATGTACTCGTTCGGGGTGCCGAGCAGCTCGGCGTTGATGTAGTCGCCGCTGGCCGGGATGAAGAACAGCAGCGTGCCGGCGACCAGGCCCGGCATGGACAGCGGCAGGGTCACCCGGCGGAACGCCTGCAATCCGCTGGCGTACAGGTCGCTGGCCGCCTCCAGCAGCCGGTGGTCGAGCCGCTCCAGGCTCGCGTACAGCGGCAGCACCAGGAACGGCAGGAAGTTGTACGTCAGGCCGAGCACCACCGCGAACGGGGTGGCCAGCAACCGACCGTCCGGGGCGAGCAGGTGCACGTCGCGCAGCAGGCCGACCAGTGCGCCGTTGTCCGACAGGATGGTCTTCCAGGCCAGCGTGCGGACCAGGAAGCTGGTGAACATCGGCGCGACCACGCAGACCAGCAGCAGGTTCTTCCACCGGCCGGCCTTCTGCGCGATGGCGTACGCAAGCGGGTAACCCAGCACCAGCGCCAGCACCAGGGCCACGCCGGCGTAGCCGAACGAGCGCAGGAACTGCGGCCAGTACGCCTGCAACACGTCCGGGTAGTTGCCGAACGCCCAGGTCAGCGCGTACCCGGTGGAGAGCGAGCCGCTGGGGTCGTAGAGGCTGGCCGCGGCGAGCTGCACCAGCGGCACGCCGAAGAACACCAGCAGCCAGGCCGCGCCGGGCAGCAGCAACAGGTACGGCAGCAGGCGGTGCCTCCCGGACCGGGCGGCCGGCGGCGTGGGCGGCGGCTGCCCCGATCCCGTGGGCACCTGGGCCAGGACGCTCACGACGGCGCACCCACCGGCTCGTCGACCACCGGCGAGGTCCGGTCGCTGTCGTCGGCATCGCGGGGCAGCAGGAACGCGTGCCGTGGATCCCAGTACGCCACGGCCTCGCTGCCGACCGGCACCTGAGCCGCCGCCCCGCTGTTGGCCGTGAACACCGACAGCTCGGTGCCCCAGCCGGTGCGCAGCAGGTACTGGGTGCTGACCCCCACGTAGGAGGCGTCGCTGACCACCCCGGTGACGTGCTGGTGGCCTGCGGGCACCTGGTCGGCGGAGCCGACCAGATGCAGCTTCTCCGGGCGTACCCCCAGGTGGACCGGACCACGGTCGGCCCGGGACCGGCCGGCGGGCACCGAGAAGCGCGCGCCGTGCGCCGTCACCGCCACCTCGCCGCCCGCGGTGCCGGCGGCCTCGCCGGCGAGCAGGTTGGACTGGCCGAGGAAGTTCGCCACGAACGCGGTGGCCGGGAACTCGTAGATGTCGGCCGGGGCGCCGAGCTGCTCGATCCGGCCGGCGTTCATCACCGCGACGGTGTCGGCCATTGTCATGGCCTCCTCCTGGTCGTGCGTGACGTGTACGAAGGTGATGCCCACCTCGGTCTGGATCCGCTTCAGCTCGATCTGCATCTGCCGGCGCAGCTTGAGGTCGAGAGCGCCCAGCGGCTCGTCGAGCAGCAGCACCTGCGGCCGGTTGATGAGCGCGCGGGCCAGCGCGACCCGCTGCTGCTGGCCGCCGGAGAGCAGGGCCGGGCGGCGGTTGCCATAGTCGTCGAGCTGCACCAGCGACAGCATCCGCAGGACCTCGTCGTCGACCGAGCGGATGCCGCGCCGACGCAGCCCGAAGGCCACGTTCTCGAAGATGTTCAGGTGCGGGAAGAGCGCGTAGCTCTGGAACACGGTGTTGACCGGCCGCTTGTACGGCCGCAGCCGGGCGACGTCGCGGTCGCCGAGCAGCACCTGACCGCTGGTCGGCTCCTCCAGACCGGCGATCATCCGCAGCGTGGTGGTCTTGCCGCAGCCGGACGCGCCGAGCAGGGCGAAGAACGAGCCCTGCGGGATGGTCAGGCTGAGGTCGTCGACCGCCGTGAAGATCCCGAACCGCTTGGTGAGGTTGGCCAAGCGCAGGTCGCCGGCAGGTGTCTCGCGCGCCATCTCCGTCACGCCCCGATGACCTGCTGGTACTTGCCCTCGTACTCCTTCTCCTGCTTCTCGTCCAGGGCCATGAACACCTTGGACTTCGACAGCAGCGCCTCGTCGGGGAAGATCAGCGGGTTGGCGGCCAGCTCGGGGTCGATCTTCTCCATCTCGGCCTGGGCGCCCTTGACCGGGCAGATGTAGTTGACGTACGCGGCGAGCGTCGCGGCGACGGCCGGCTCGTAGTAGTAGTTGATCAGCGCCTCGGCGTTGCCCTTGTGAGTGGCCTTGTTGGGGACCATCATGTTGTCGCTGAACAGCATCACGCCGGAGTCAGGCGCGACGAACTGCACCTTGGCGTTCTCGCTGGAGAGCTGGATGACGTCCCCGGACCAGCCGATGCACGCGGCGATGTCACCCTTGGCCAGGTCGGGTGCGTAGTCGTTGCCGGTGAACTTGCGGATCTGTCCCGAGTCGACGGCCTTCTTGAGCTTGTTGAGCGCGTCGTCGAACTGGGCGGTGGTGAAGTTGGCCGGGTCGTGCCCGTTGGATCCGAGCAGCAGGCCCATCGTGTCGCGCATCTCGCTGAGCGCGGTCACCTTGCCCTTGAGGTCGGGACGGGTGAGCAGCTCGTCGACGGTGCGCAGCTCCTTGGTGACGTCGCCGTTGTACGCCAGACCGGCGAGGCCCGACTGCCACGGGATGGAGATCCGGTTCTCGGTGTCGAAGGAGCGGTTGAGCAGCGACGGGAGCAGGTTGGCCTGGACGTTGGGAATCTTCGCCGGGTCGAGCTTCTGGATCCAGCCGAGCCGGATCATCCGGGCCGCCATCCAGTCAGTCAGCACGATGAGGTCCCGGTCCGTGCTCTGGCAGGCCGCGAGCTGGTTCTGCACCTTGCCGAAGAACTCGTTGTTGTCGTTGATGTCCTCGGTGTACGTGACCTGGATGCCGGTCTTGGTGATGAACCCGTCGAGGCTGGGTCGCTTGGACTCGTCCTTCTCGTCCACGTCCATGTACTGCGGCCAGTTGGAGAAGGCAAGCTTCTTCTCGGTGCCGGAAAGGTCTTCGCTGACGCAGCCGGCCTCGGTCTGTTGCGCGCCCTTGGTGCCGCAGCCGGCGAGGCTGCCGCCCGTGGCGAGGAGCGCGGCCGAACCGAGAGTGCCGGTGAGCAGTCCACGCCGGGTGAAGGGCCGGAGGGGAGTACGCATGACGACTCCTAAAGGGTCATCGTCGGCGGGCGGGACGGGGGTGGCGCGCCGGCGGGAGGGTCAGGTGCCATGGACGACTGATCCTGACATGAGGTGACCTTCCTTACAAGGGATTCCGTTGCGGGGTTAGCGATGCACGACGAAATACGCCAGACTGCGCGAGGACACACGCGCGACATCACGATTCGGTACATGGGGAGCGCACGATGACGAACCGGCAGCACGAGAACGGCAACGGCGGTCGACGCGTCGCTGTCCGTGAAGGTGCCAATCACGCTCTGCTGGATGATGTGGCCAAGCGGATCATCGAACAGCTCCAGGAGGACGGCCGGCGACCGTACGCCACCATCGGCAAGGCGGTCGGGCTCTCCGAGGCGGCGGTTCGCCAGCGGGTGCAGCGGCTGCTCGACTCCGGCGTGATGCAGATCGTCGCGGTGACCGATCCGCTCCAGCTCGGCTTCCCCCGCCAGGCGATGATCGGCCTGCGTACCGACGGCGACCTGGAGGCAGTGGCCGACCGGCTGGCCGAGTTGGAGGAGGTCGACTACGTGGTCATCACAGCCGGGTCGTTCGACCTGCTCACCGAGGTGGTCTGCCGCAACGACGACCACCTGCTGGAGATCCTGCAGCGACTGCGCGCGGTGCCCGGGGTGCTGTCCACCGAGGCGTTCGTCTACCTCAAGTTGCGCAAGCAGACCTACACCTGGGGCACCGCCTGACGCTCACGGCCTCGTGATCCACTCGACTTCCAGGAAGTCGGGGTGTCCGGGCCGCCCGGACACCGCGACTTCCGTGATCCCGAGTGGATCAGCGGGCCGCCTGGCGAACTGCCCCAGAGACGCCCCGCCCCCGTCCCGGCTGCTCCACTCGCTTGATCCACTCGACATCCTTGATATCGCGGCATCAACCCCGCTCCGACACCCCGACATCGGCGATATGGAGTGGATCGTGGCCGGCGGGCCGGCGGGCCGGCGGGCCAGCGGGGCGGCGGACCGGCGGGGCCGACCGGGCCGGGGCGACCGGGCCGGCGCGACCGGGCCGGCGCGACCGGCGCGACCGGCGCGACCGGGGCATTGTGTGGCGCTCTTTGCTCTGCTTCACCCGGCGCAACACCCGGTGTCCGAATACCGGACGTGCGGCGTTGCGTCCGTTGAAGCAGAGCAAAGGACCGCGAACCAGGGTCACCAGGCCGTCGCCGGGCGGCGACGAACAGGGCCCAGCCGCCATGCGGATTCCGTCGCCGCCGAGGCTCATCCTCGCTGAATTCGTCGCCGACAGGCCCGAGTACAACCGATCACACTTGCGTCGCCGCCTCGTACTGTGCGATAACCGTGGGCAGAGCGGCCGGCCTCACCCCTTTGACCGGCCCGACGACCGATGGGGCTGACATGGCCAACGCCACCGACCACCTCTGGATGCACTTCACCCGGATGGCGAGCTACTCCGCCGGCGAGGTGCCGACCATCGTGCGCGGCGAGGGCGCGTACGTGTGGGACGCGCAGGGCCGCCGCTACCTGGACGGGCTCGCCGGGCTCTTCGTCGTCAACGCCGGCCATGGCCGCACTGAACTGGCCGAGGCGGCCGCCAAGCAGGCCGGCGAGCTGGCCTACTTCCCGCTCTGGTCGTACGCCCACCCCAAGGCCGTCGAGCTGGCCGAGCGGATCGCCTCGCTCACCCCCGGCGACCTGAACCGGGTCTTCTTCACCACCGGCGGCTCCGAGGCCGTCGAGGCGGCGTGGAAGCTGGCCCGGGCCTACTTCAAGCGCACCGGCCAGCCCAACAAGTACAAGGTGATCAGCCGTTACATCGCCTACCACGGCACCTCCATGGGCGCGCTGTCGATCACCGGGTTGCCGGGCATCAAGAGCGACTTCGAGCCGCTGGTGCCCGGAGCGATCAAGGTGCCGAACACCAACTTCTACCGGGCGCCGGAGCACGGCGACGACCCCGAGGCGTTCGGCCGCTGGGCCGCCGACGAGATCGGCCGGGCGATCGAGCGGGAGGGGCCGGACACGGTCGCCGCGGTCTTCCTGGAGCCGGTGCAGAACTCCGGCGGCTGCTTCCCACCCCCTCCCGGCTACTTCGAGCGGGTCCGGGAGATCTGCGACGCGTACGACGTGCTGCTCGTCTCCGACGAGGTGATCTGCTCGTGGGGGCGGCTCGGCGAATACTTTGGCGCCGTGCGCTACGGCTACCAGCCGGACATCATCACCACCGCGAAGGGCATCACCTCCGGGTACGCCCCGCTCGGCGCGATGATCGCCAGCGAACGGCTGATGGAGCCGTTCCTCACCGAGACCGGCATGTTCGCCCACGGGGTGACCTTCGGTGGCCACCCGGTCTCCTGCGCGGTCGCCCTGGCCAACCTGGAGGTCTTCGCCCGCGAGGACCTCATCGGGCACGTACGGGCCAACGAGGACGCGTTCCGGTTCACTCTGGAGAAGCTCAACGACCTGCCGATTGTCGGTGACGTCCGCGGGGACGGCTACTTCTACGGGATCGAGCTGGTCAAGGACAAGACGACCCGGGAGACCTTCGACGAGGCCGAGTCGGAGCGGTTGCTGCGTGGCTTCCTCTCTACGGCCCTGTTCCAGGCCGGGCTCTACTGCCGCGCCGACGACCGTGGCGACCCCGTCGTGCAGCTCGCCCCGCCGCTGATCGCCGAGCAGCAGCACTTCGACGAGATCGAGCAGATCCTGCGTACGGTGCTCACCGAGGCATGGGCACGACTCTGAGCGGCGACCCCGCCGGGCACTACCGGGAGCTGTCGCACTGGCTGTCCACCCTGGACGAGCCGCTGACCCCGCGACCGGCGCTGCCCGGCGACGCGGACGCCGACGTAGTGATCGTGGGCGCCGGCTACACCGGGCTGTGGACGGCGTACCACCTGGCCCGGTCCGAGCCGGCGCTGCGGATCATCGTGCTGGAGAAGGAGATCGCCGGGTACGGCGCGTCCGGCCGCAACGGCGGCTGGTGCTCGGCGCTCTTCCCCACCTCGCTGACCGGCCTGGCCCGCCGGCACGGCCGGGACGCGGCAATCGCCATGCAGCGGGCCCTGCACGAGACGGTGCGCGAGGTGGGCCGGGTGGTCGCGGCGGAGGGCATCGACTGCGACTGGGCGGACGGCGGGACGGTCACCCTGGCCCGCACCGGCCCCCAGCTCGCACGGGCCCGGGCCGCCGTGGACGAGGCCCGCGCGTTCGGCTTCGGCCCGGAGCACCTGGCGCTGCTCGATGCCGGCGAGGCCGCCGCCCGCTGCGCCGCCGAGGGGGTACGCGGTGGGACGTACACCCCGCACTGTGCCGCCGTGCACCCGGCGAAGCTGGTCCGTGGCCTGGCCCGGGTGGTGGAACGGCTCGGGGTCACCATCCACGAGCGGACGCCGGTCGCCGCGATCCGGGCCGGTGCGGCGGTCACCGCGGCCGGGACGGTACGGGCGCCGGTGGTGGTCCGGGCGACCGAGGGGTACACGCCCACGCTGCCCGGTCAGCGACGGGCCGTGGCACCGGTGTACTCGCTGATGGTGGCCACCGAGCCGCTGCCAGCGGAGACCTGGGCGCGGATCGGGCTCGCCCAGCGCGAGACGTTCTCCGACCACCGGCACGTGATCATCTACGGCCAGCGCACCGCGGACGGCCGGCTGGCCTTCGGCGGGCGTGGCGCTCCGTACCATTTCGGGTCGCGGGTCTCCCCCGGCTACGACCGGGAGCCGCGGGTCTTCGCGGCGCTGCGGCGGACGCTCGGGGAACTCTTCCCGGTGCTCGGCCCGGACGTGCCGGTGACGCACACGTGGGGTGGCCCGCTCGGGGTGGCCCGGGACTGGGCGGCCTCGGTCGGCTTCGACCGGGCCAGCGGGCTGGCCTGGGCGGGTGGCTACGTCGGGGACGGGGTGGGCTCCAGCAACCTCGCCGGCCGCACCCTGGCGGACCTGATCCGCGGCGAACGCACCGAGCGGACCGCCCTGCCCTGGGTCAATCGTCGCTCCCCCCGCTGGGAGCCCGAGCCCATCCGCTGGCTGGCCGTCAACACCGCCCTACGCGTGATGACCAGGGCGGACGCAACGGAACTCCGCACCAACCGCCCCTCCCGCCAGGCAAAAGCCCTCTCCCGCCTCCTAGGCAACTAACCCCACCCGCCCCGGGCAGGGGTGGGGGTTAGTGGTTGGGGGGGATTACGCGGAGGTGGCCTCGGCGGCCGGTGGAGTGGGACTGGTCGGGGTGGGACCGGTCGCGCGGGTCCTCGGGGGGCCTCGGGGCCGGGCGGGCGGCCTCGCGGACCGCCTCGGCGAGCGCAACCAGGTCGTCCGTGGTGGGCGGCGGCGGCTCGAACTCGCCCTCGTGCCGGACCACGTCCCAGCCTCGCGGCGCGGTCAGGCTGCGGGCGTGCGGCTCACACAGGTCGTACGTGTGCGGCTCGGCGAAGGCCGCCAGCGGACCCACCACCGCTGTCGACTCGTTGTAGACATAGGTCAATGTGGCGACCGCTTGCCGGGGGCAGCCGTTACGGGAGCAGCGCCGTGGTGACCTCACGGCGGCAGGGTATCTCCATTACCGGGTCCGGCGCATCGCTTCGCGTTGCGACACGCCCGTCGTGGTGATCACAATCCACCCGCCCGGCTCACGCCGCGCCACGGGAGCGGCGCTGCCGCTGGCCAGCCCGACGCGGGGGCTACCCTTTCCCTCATGACGAGCCCGGAACACCGCCGCCCCGGTTCCGGCCGGCGCGGCCACCGTGACCGGCACGGGCGCGGGCTGCGTGGGCGGTTGGTACCGGCGACCGTGCCGCTGGCGCGGACCAAGGCGGAGGTCTTCGACGACCTGGTCCTGGACACCGTCGAGACGCTGGAGCGCCGGTTCGCCAAGGAGTTGGCCGGTGTCGAGTTCGCGGTCGAGGACGTCCCGCCGGATCTGAACGTCTACGACTCCGATGTGCTGGAGGACGGCGAGGTCCCGCTGGCCCGGCTCCTGCCGGGCCGTCCAGGCCGACAGGAGGTCCCGCCACGGATCGTGCTGTACCGGCGACCTCTGGAGTTCCGGGCGATGGACCGCGAGGACCTCGCCGACCTGGTGCATGACGTGATCATCGAACAGGTGGCGAACCTGCTCGGGGTCGACCCCGACGAGCTGGCCTGAGCCGTCCCCGCGCGGGCGAGCCGGGCGGCCCCCACCGCCCCGACTCCGCACCGCTCAGGCGGCCCGCCGCTTCAACTTGCGCCGTTCCCGCTCTGAGAGCCCACCCCAGATGCCGAACCGCTCGTCGTGACCGAGAGCGTATTCGAGGCATTCGGTCTTGACCTCGCAGCGCGAGCAGATTCGCTTCGCCTCGCGGGTCGAGCCGCCCTTCTCGGGAAAGAACGCCTCGGGGTCGGTCTGCGAGCACAGCGCCCGCTCCTGCCACTCCGGCGCGTTTCCGAGCAGGTCGGCCACCTCAAGCTGGCCGTCCATCAAATGCCTCCTTGTCGCGCACCGGCGTCATCGCCGCTGCAACCCCCCACGCGAAAGGCGTGCTTGTCCGTCCGGTCCCGTTTTGTTGCGTTCCGTGCGAACAACCCCATTCAAATTACACGCGTGTAATGCGTGCGCCGTCAAGCCAAACTTGATAATGGAGTCGCCCTCCCGACACCTCCGGCCGGCCACTCGGGCCGTCCAGCCTCGCAACCTGCCCTATCGATTCAGACCCCGGCTGAGTAACGCCCTCTCCGGCGAGTTGCCCGACTTTTCTGCCGTGGCGCCCCCTCGGCAGGCCGCTCCCGCGACGACGCCTGGAGCACAGGATGACCCCTCCCAACAAAGCTGATCTTGGTGGGAGACAGGTTAACGCGGCGCGGCCCAGACCGCCCGTCGAGCAACAGACACCGCACGCGCCCAGTCCACATTGTGGACGGGGCGCGACGGAAAGAGGGAGCCGATTTGGTCAGCCGGTGACCCCGAATGCGCTGCTCGGCCACACGAACTCGGCAATCACTCCACCATGGACGGTTACTGTCCCTACGGGCGTACTCTCGTCCCACCAGACGGTATAGATGCCGGCCGGGAGATCGGGGTAGACCGCACTGTGGAACGAGCCGTCCCGCACCCGGCGCTCCCGCACCGCCGAGTGGGTCCGCCGGTCCTCGGCCCGACTGATCTCGATTTCCCGGCCGTGCAGATCCCGGCCGGTGTGAATGATCAGGGCGCCGGTCTCGCCGCCCAGATCGAGGACGACGCTCCCGGTCTCCGACGGCCCGTACGCGTGCTCGTGCATCCGCCGCTCCCCGCGGTCAGGACGACGCCGGCGGGTTGTTGAACCCGTCGTACGGCGTACCCAGGTAGGGGAAGTTTCCGAGGAACGGTGCGGTCACGTCGGCGGCGCTCAGCCCGGGGGTGAGAGCGGCGGTCGCCGCGTCCGGGCGGAACGTCTTGTCCACCAGCGGGACGGTCAGCCCGGCGATCGCCCGCAGCGCGATGCTGACCACGTCGTCGGCGACCCGCCGGCCGTTCGGGAAGCCGGCCAGGTCACCGCCGAGCACGCCGAAGCGGTCCGGGCGCCGGGTGGGCGGAATCGCGGTGTTCAGCCGCAGCATGTCGGCCTGCACGTCGCCGGTGGCGTTGGTGAAGCCGTCGATCAGCCCGGCCGGCACGCCGGTGAGCAGGATCGCCACCAGATCCGCCCGGGGCTTCTTCGCCTTGCTGAGCTTGTCCAGGTTGGGAAAGACGTCCGGGTAGAGCGCCGGCAACAGCGCGGCCAGCTCCGGCTGCTCGACGAACCGCAGGAACCGCTTGTCCTCTGACGGCGGAAGGGAGTTCCACAGGTCCTTCTTGGACATCGGCACGATGACCTCGTTGAACAACGGGTTGCCCAGCCTGGAGACCTGGGTGAACGGGCCGGCGGCGGTGTCCGCGGCCGCCCGGTCGCCCAGCACCCGGACCTGCCGGCGCGACGCCGACGTCCACACGCCGATCACCGACGCCCGGTCGGCCGCGCTGTACCGGTTGGCGCGACGGCGCACCCGGCTCAGCGGCACCTGCACGGCGATGCTGTGCACGTTCATCCGGTCGGTGGCGTTGACCGGCTCCCCCTCGGCCTTGAAGACCTTCTTGCCGGCCACGTGCAGCTGCTGGAACGGCCGTAGCGTACCGAGGTCGAAGATCGCACCCAGGTCGACGAAGAAGCCGTCCGCGCGCTGCCCGGCGAAGACCCGCTCCCCGGTGGAGAGCGAGTAGGTGGCCTGCCGCACCAGCTCCGCGTACTTCGGGGTGGACAGCGGGCCGACGTTGCACGGCGGGCAGGGCAGCTTGTGCGCCAGCCGGTGTTCCCGGCCGTCGGCGATCCGGGTCAGGCTGTAGAACTGCCGCCGGTTCCAGTTCTCGCTGTCCAGCGAATCGATCGGGCCGGTGTTGTAGAGAAAGCTGTTCGGATTGGTGATCTCGGTCGTGAATTCGAACCGGTAAGTGACATCCGGACTGCCGTCGCCGTCGTTGTCGATATGGATCTCGTACCGCACGTCGTCGCCGAACTCGAAGAAGTTCGGGCCCCCGGAGGGGAGCTGCAACGGCACGTAGTTGGCGATCAGCGTGACCGAGTCGGGCTTGTCGGGGCTGACGAACGCGTACAGGTCGGAGCTGTCGGCGACCGGATCCTTGGCTATCTCCGGGGCCTCGCGGTGGGAAGACATGGCGGACCAACCTCACTGGGCGGGGACAGGATGGCGAGCGGAACGTCGGGTCAGCGCCGGGCGGCGCGCCGCAGCCGATCCGCCAGGCCGCGGTCGCGTACCTCGATCCGGGAGTCACCGACGAAGACGTCCATCGTTCCGGAGGCGGCGTCCCGCAGGTGCACGACGATCGGGTCGTCGGCCCGCCCGGCCGCGCCCGGAGCGTTCTGCGCGGCCGACAGGCCCGGCACGGTGAGCGCGGCGGCGCCGAGGGTGGCGCTGGCCGCGGCGGTCAACGTCTGCCGGCGGGTCAGTCGCGGCCAGGGCCGCTTCCGCTGATCACTGGTCATGGGCAACCTTTCCGGCGGTGGCGCGAACGCGCCCGCGGGGACGGACGGGTCCGGTGCCGCCTACCGACGCCGCCGGGCCCTGGGGGACGCCGGCGGCGATCCTCGCCGCGACCGCCACCGGCACCGCTTGGTACGGCCGGTGGCGGGAAAAGGTTCGAACTCAGGGCCGGACGTGACCGTACGCGGTCGTGCGCTTGCGGGCCGGCCGACCGGCCGCCGTGGCGATCGCCCGCAACTGCTCCTCGGTACGCGCCGACCCGTTGTCGGAGCCGGCCATCCGGGAGATCGTCTCCTCCATCAGCGTGCCGCCCAGGTCATTGCAGCCGCCCTGCAGCATCGCCACCGTGCCCTCGTCGCCCAGCTTCACCCAGGAGCACTGGATGTTGTCGATCCGGCCGTGCAACAGCAGCCGGGACATCGCGTGCACCACCCGGTTCTCGCGCCAGGTCGGCCCGGGCCGGGCGATGCCGGCCAGGTAGATCGGGGCGTTGGTGTGCACGAACGGCAGCGCGACGAACTCGGTGAACCCACCGGTGCGGTCCTGCACGCCCGCCAGCACCCGGAAGTGCGCCAGCCACTGCCCGGGATGGTCGACGTGGCCGTACATCATCGTGGAGCTGGACCGGATGCCCAGCTCGTGGGCGGTGCTGACCACCTCGACCCAGGCGGCCGCCGGGAGTTTGCCCTTGGTCAACACCCAGCGCACGTCGTCGTCGAGGATCTCCGCGGCGGTACCCGGGATGGTGTCCAGCCCGGCCTCGCGCAACTGGGTCAACCACTCGCGCACCGACACGCCCGCCTTCGCCGCGGCGGTGACGATCTCCATCGGGGAGAACGCGTGCACGTGCATCCCCGGCACCCGAGCCTTGATCGCACGCAGGATGTCGGCGTACCCGGTGACGGGCATCTTCGGGTCGATGCCGCCCTGAAGGCAGACCTCGCTGGCGCCGGCCGCCCACGCCTGCTCGGCCCGGTCGGCGACCTGATCGACGGAGAGACGGTACGCGTCGGCGTCCCGCTCGCGCTGGGCGAAGGCACAGAACCGGCAGCCGACGTAGCAGACGTTGCTGAAGTTGATGTTGCGATTGACCACGTAGGTGACGTCGTCGCCGACCGCGCTGCGACGCACGTCGTCGGCGAGCCGGCACAACTCGTCGAGCGCCGGCCCGTCCGCCCCGAACAGCGCCAGCGCCGCATCGGTGTGCCCCGGCTCCAGCAGCGCGGCCGGGTCGTCGGCGGCGAGCCGCAGCCCGGCCCGCAGGTCGTGGTCGCCGGCCAGGGCGGTCGGCCCGGCCGTCACCTTCGTGGCCACCTCCGCCCAGTCGCCGTAGACGCTGTCGAAGTCGCCACGCCGGTCCTCCGTACGACCGGTGGTGTCGATGGTCGTGTGCAGGTCGGTCCGGCCGCCGAACACCTCCTCCGGCTCCTGCCAGGGGCGACCATGCGGGCGGGCCGACTCGACCGCCAGCCCGGAGCCCGGGTCGGCCAGCGCGCCCACGTGCGGCAGCAGCCGCGGGTCGAGCCACGGGTCGCCGGCGCGCACGTACTCGGGGTAGATGGTCAGCCGCTCGCGCAGGGTGAACCCGGCCAGCTCGGTGTGCCGGGCCAACTCCTCGATCTGCGGCCAGGGGCGTTCCGGGTTGACGTGGTCCGGGGTGAGCGGGGAGACACCGCCCCAGTCGTCGATGCCGGCCCGCAGCAGCAGGTCGTACTCGCCGGCGATCAGGTTCGGCGGAGCCTGGATGCGGGCCTTCGGCCCGAGCAGCAGCCGGGCCACCGCCACCGTCGTGGCCAGGTCGTGCAGCTCCGCGTCGGGCATCCCGCGCATCGCGGTGTCCGGCTTGGCGCGGAAGTTCTGCACGATCACCTCCTGGAGGTGCCCGTACTCCCGGTGCGCGCGACGGATCGCGAAGAGCGCGTCCACCCGCTCGGCCGGGGTCTCCCCGATGCCGATCAGGATGCCGGTGGTGAACGGAACCCCGACCCGGCCCGCGTCGTCGAGCACCCGCAGCCGGACCGCCGGTTCCTTGTCGGGCGAGCCGAAATGCGGGCCGCCCGGCTCCGACCAGAGCCGGGTCGCCGTGGTCTCCAGCATCATGCCCATGCTCGGTGCGACCGGCTTGAGCCGTTGCAGCTCCGACCAGGACAGCACCCCGGGGTTGAGGTGGGGCAACAGCCCGGTCTCCTCCAGCACCGCCACCGCGCAGGCACGCAGGTAGTCCAGAGTGGAGTCGTATCCGCGCTCATCCAGCCAGCTCCGCGCCGCCGGCCAGCGCTCCTCCGGCCGGTCGCCGAGGGTGAACAGGGCCTCCTTGCAGCCCTGCGCGGCACCTGCCCGGGCGATGGCCAGCACCTCGTCGCGATCCAGGAACGGCGCCGGCAGCCGGTGCGGCACCGTGGCGAACGTGCAGTAGTGGCAGCGGTCCCGGCAGAGCCGGGTCAGCGGGATGAAGACCTTCTTGGAGTACGTGACCACGCCCGGCCGCCCAGCCTCACGCAGCCCGGCGTCGCGGATCCCACCGGCCACCCGAAGCAGCTCGTCGAGCGCGTCCCCGCGGGCGGACAACAGCGCGGTCGCCTCGTCGACGTCCAGCGCCCGCCCGGTCGCGGCCCGACCCAGGGCACGCCGCACGCTCGCCTCGCTCGGGCCGGAGTGGGTGCGATCAACCATCCGCTCAGCCTATGCGCTGCCCCCACCAACCCCACCGGTCCCCACCGGCACCCGCGCCCGCTCCCCCCGGACCACCCCCGGACCACCCTCGTTGATCATGGAGTTATTGCCACGACACGCCGTGCCGACGGACAACAACTTCATGGTCAACGGGGGTGGGCGGCCGGGGGCCGTGAGGGGGGGTCAGCGGGGTGGCTGTTGGGGGTTGTCGCCTGGGTTGATGTGCTGGGTGCGGTCGGCGTCCGTGTCGCCGGGGCGGGGGATCGCCTGGGTCGGGTCGGCGGACTGGCGCGGAATCGCCTGGGTCGGGTCCGCCGACGGCGGCTGGCCGAACGGCGGCGCGGACTGCGGGGCCGGCGCGAACGGCGGGGCGGACTGCGGCGCCGGGTTGACCGGCGGCGGCGACTGCGGTGCGGACCCGAACGGCGGTGCCGACTGCGGCGCCGACCCGAACGGCGGCGAGGGCTGGCCGTACTGGCCCGGGTGCTGCCCCTGCGGGTACCCGCCCGGCTGGCCCGGGGCGGGCCAACCGCCGCCCGGCTGGGCTCCGGGCTGCCCCGGAGCCGGCCAGCCGCCCTGCTGCTGCGGCCAGCCCGGCTGGGGCTGGCCGTAGACGCCCGGCTGAGGCTTCGGCCGCGGCACGTAGTACAGCTTCCGCCAGACCGCGTAGACCACCCAGGCCGCGGCCGCGAAGATCATCAGCCAGGCGAACCGGGTGAGCACGCCGAGCAGCGCGTCGAGCACCTCGGCCTCGGCCAGCCGGCCCACCGTCCAGATCAGCATGGTCAGCCCACCGAGCAGCGCGCTGACCGCGTACTCGCCGAGGGCCATCTGGGTGATCAGCTTCGCCTTCGGCAGCACCGGCGAGACGTGGGTGGCCAGCAGCACGGCCAGCAGTGGCAGGCCCACCGCCTCCAACCCGATGAACGTGAAGAAGGTGCTGCCCGCACGGTCGGTGAACGAGCTGTAGTCGTTCGGGCTGAGCAGCCGGAGCAGGCCCACGAAGAGGAACACCGCGTTGGCGCCGAGCAGCGCGAGCGCACCCAGTTCGCGTAGTGGCTTGGTCAGCTGGCGGGCCTGGGTCGCGTCGGTGGAC
This sequence comes from Micromonospora sp. NPDC005206, assembly GCF_040608175.1. Taxonomy (NCBI): domain Bacteria; kingdom Bacillati; phylum Actinomycetota; class Actinomycetes; order Micromonosporales; family Micromonosporaceae; genus Micromonospora; species Micromonospora sp. NPDC005206. Next base: position 201,446 of record NZ_JBEXHU010000002.1, on the reverse strand, counting down.
GCGGGCTCGGCGGGGCTGGTCACGAACTCCCCCTCGGGGCATGGACGGACAGGGCGCACGTGAGCCTAGTCTCCCGGACCACCGGCGGACCGGAGGCGTCACGTGCGCGAGGATGGTCGACATGCGCATCGTGGTTCTGGCTGGCGGCATCGGCGGCGCCCGGTTCCTGCTCGGCGTCCGGGCGTACGCCCGAGAGGTCGGCGCCGAGGTGACCGCCGTCGTCAACGTCGGCGACGACCTGTGGCTGCACGGGTTGAAGATCTGTCCCGACCTGGACAGCGTCATGTACACCCTCGGCGGCGGCGCCGATCCCGAGCGGGGCTGGGGCCGGGTCGGGGAGAGCTGGACGGTCAAGGAGGAGCTGGCCGCGTACGGGGCGGAGCCGACCTGGTTCGGCCTCGGCGACAAGGACATCGCCACCCACCTGGTGCGCAGCACCATGCTCAACGCCGGCTACCCGCTGCACGCGGTCACCGAGGCGCTGGCGACCCGCTGGGAGCCGGGCGTACGCCTGCTCCCGGCGACCGACGACCGGCTGGAGACGCACGCCATCGTGAGCGCGAGGAGTGAGCTTGCGAGCCCCGCAGTCGCGAACAGCGCCGGCACGGTTGAGGATGACCAGAGCCAGCGGGCGATCCACTTTCAGGAGTGGTGGGTGCGGTACCGGACGGACATCCCCACCCACCGTTTCGTCTTCGTGGGCGCCGAGACGGCCAAGCCGGCGCCCGGGGTCCTGGAGGCGATCGGCGCGGCCGACCTGGTGCTGATCGCGCCGAGCAACCCGGTGGTGAGCGTGGCGCCGGTGCTGGCCGTGCCGGGGCTCCGCGAGGCGGTGGCGGCGGGCCCGGCCCCGGTGGTGGGCGTCTCTCCGATCATCGGCGGAGCGCCGGTCCGCGGGATGGCCGACCGCTGCCTCTCTGTGCTCGGTGTCGAGTGCAGCGCGGCCGGGGTGGGCCGGCTCTACGGCGGCCGGGCGGCCGGCGGGCTGCTGGACGGCTGGCTGGTGGCCGAGGAGGACGCGGGCACGCTGGTACCGGAGGTGACGGTCCGCGCGGTGCCGTTGCTGATGACCGACGAGGCGGCGACGGCGGCGATGGTCCGCGCCGCGGTGGAGTTGACGTGAGGCTGGAGATCCTGCCGGTGCTGGGCATCGGCCACGTGACCGAGGGCGACGACCTGGCGGCGCTGATCGCCGGCGCCGCGCCCTGGCTGCGCGACGGCGACGTGCTGGTCGTCACCAGCAAGATTGTCTCCAAGGCCGAGGGGCGGTTGGTCGACGTCCCGGCGGACGGACCCGAGCGGCTCGCCGCGCGCGACGAGGTGCTGGCTTCCGAGACCGCCCGGGTGGTGGCCAGCCGGGGGCCGACCCGGATCGTGCAGACCCACCACGGCTTCGTGATGGCGTCCGCCGGCATCGACGCGTCGAACGTGGACAAGACCCGGCTGGTGCTGCTGCCGTTGGATCCGGACGCCTCGGCCCGGGCGCTGCGCGCCGCGTTGCGGGCGCGCTACGACCTGGACGTCGCAGTGATCATCAGCGACACCATGGGCCGGCCCTGGCGCAACGGGCTGACCGACGTGGCGCTCGGGGTGGCCGGGATGCCGGCCATCCGGGACCACCGTGGCGAGGTTGACCCGTACGGCAACGAGCTGCAGCTGACCCAAATGGCTGTGGTGGACGAGCTGGCGGGCGCCGGCGAGCTGATCAAGGGCAAGTGCGACCAGGTCCCGGTGGCGGTGGTGCGCGGCTACCTCTCCGCCACCGGCCCGGACGACTCCGCCGGGGCGCAGGCACTGGTCCGCGATGCGGCGCAGGACCTCTTCTCGCTCGGGACCGCCGAGGCGCGGGCGGCGGGGCTGGCCGACGCCGCCACTCTGACCGACGCTCCCGGTCCCACGCCGGCCGACCCGGCCGCCGCGCGGCGTGCGATCGACGCGGTCGCCGGGGTGGTCGCCCCCGGCACGGTCTTCACCCTGGTCGACGAGGCGGACGTACGTGCCGGCCTGGTCGCCAAGGTGCCCGGCTGGCCGGACGGGGCAACCGCCCTGGTGCTCGGCTCGCCACCGGCTCCGGTGGACCCGATGGACCTGGTCCGCTTCGGCGCCGACCTGCACCGTCTGCAGGTCGCCCTGGCCGCGGAGGGTGTCGGGTCGACCCTGCTGCCCCCGCCCGCCGGCAGCCCGGCCAGCGCCACACTCGCCCTCTGACGGGCAACCGGCCGGGTCAGGCGTCCAGCATGGCCCGGCCGAGCGGGGTCAACGTGTGCAGCACGGTGTTGCGGTCCCGCTGACTGACCAGCAGGCCGGCGTTGCGCAACACGGTCGCGTGCTGACTGGCCGCCGCCGGTGAGATGTTGAGCTTGCGGGCGACCTCTCCCGTGGTGCAGCCGTCGTCGCTCGCCTGCAACACCGCCGCCCTGGTCCGGCCGAGCAGCGCGGCGAGCGAGTCGCGGCCGGCCGGACCGGCCCCGTCGGCCGCCACCAGCCCACCCAGCCGGTCCACCGGGTAGACCAGAACCGGCGGCAGCGCCGGGTCGAGTAGGGCGACCGGGGTGGCGGCGCAGAAGAACGACGGCACGAGCAGCAGACCCCGACCGTCCAGGTGCAGCTCCCGGCTGTGCGGGTAGTCGCGGACCTCGAGCACCCGGTTCTCCCAGCGCATTGCCGGCCGGAGGCTGGTGAGCAGCCCCTCCATGCCACCGTCGAGCAGGGCCCGGGCCCGGCGGGACCGGTCCGCCGCCACCGCGGACTGGATCCGGCTCCAGTACGGGTTGATCGCCAACGACCGGTACTGCTCCATCGACTCGGCGAGGTGACGCAACGCCCCCACCTCGCCCCGGGCCAGCGCGCTGGCCGAGGATGGCAGCGAGTTCTCGGTGGCCAGCACGCTCAGGTCGCGGTGCAGCCGCTCCGTCGGGGTGCTGCGGACCGCTTCCAGCCCGGCCTCGAAGCCGTCGACGCTGGCGTACGGGGTGAGGAAGTCGGGGAAGTAGCCGCGCGGCGGGCTCAGGACGAAGAGCAGCCGGAGCTGGTCGGAGGCGGCGTCCTGGCGCAGCCCTCGGGACACCGTGCGCCGCCAGTTCTCCGTCAGCGGGTCACGGCCGCGGCCCTGCAACAGGTGCAGGCTGAGGACCACCTCCCAGACCGGGTCCGCTGCCGGCGCCACCCGGGTCCGGAGGATGTCCTCGCCAGAAAAGTGGATCTTCAGCATGCAGCGCTCCTGAGCCGCCGGGCAGGGGGATGCCGGGTGGCTGTTCGACTCTACCTGGCCGGCACTTATCTCCATCTTTAAGCCTGGACTGAAAAACCTCGACGCTTCCCGGGCCGGTTCGGCATGCTTCCATTGCCCGAGCACGGCACCCACGCGTCACGTACGCGCGCGGCGCCTGGCACCGGGACCGGGGGAGGACCGGTGATCGGGCGGCACCACGAGGGTCTGCGGCCCCTTGCTCCGCAGAGGTGCCGTCCGGTCACCCCGCCGTGCGCCGTGCACGCGCAGCGACGCCACGATTTCGAGGACTCGCAGGGTCACCGCGCCAGCGTACGGAGTGTGCCGCTCGTAGAGTGGCGGCGTGCCCGACACCGCGCTCACCGGATCCTCCGCCCACCCGACCGACTCCGAGACGTACGCGGCGCTGCACTCCGACGCCATCGCGCTGCTCGACGGCTGGCGGCCCACCAGCCCGGCCGCTGCCGCCGCTCGGGACCGAACCCGCGAGCTGCTCGACGGCGGGCCCGTCACGATGAGTCGGCCGCACCGCCCCGGGCACATCACCGCCAGCGTGCTGGTGCTGGACGCCACCGGCTCGCGGGTGCTGCTCTGCCTGCACGGCAAGTTCGGGCGCTGGGTGCAGCTCGGCGGACACTGCGAGCCGACCGACCGGACCCTGGCCGGCGCCGCGCTGCGCGAGGCCACCGAGGAGTCCGGGATCGCCGGCCTGCGCATCGACCCGGTGCCGATCGACGTGGACATCCACCCGGTGGGTTGTCAGGGCGGCTCCCTGCACCACGACGTCCGGTTCGCCGTGCTCGCCCCGCCCGGCGCCGTCGAGCAGGTCAGCGACGAGGCCGAGGCGCTGGGGTGGTTCCCGCCGGACCGCCTCCCCGAGCCACTGGCCGGCGGGACCGTGCAACTGGTCGCGCCGGCCCTCGCGGCTCTCAGACGTAGCCCTCTTCGCCTCGCTCCTTGAGCTCGTCGACCAGGGCCTTGACGTCCTGGGCCCGATCCCGCGGGCAGACCAGCACCGCGTCCGGGGTGTCCACCACGATCAGGTCACGCACCCCGAGGGCGGCCACCAACCGGCCGGACTGCGGCACCACCACCAGGTTGGCGCTGTCCCGCAGCAGCACTCCCGGCTTGGCGTCGGCGCCGAGCACCACGTTGCCCGACGCGTCGGCCGGCAGCACCTCGCCGAGGGTGTGGAAGTCGCCGACGTCGTTCCAGCCGAAGTCGCCCGGCACGGTCGCCACCCGGCCCGCGGTGGCCGCGCCCTCCATCACCGCGTAGTCGACGGAGATCTTCGGCAGGGTCGGCCAGACCGTGCCGAGCACGTCGTCCTGCTCCGGGGTGCCCCAGGCGGCGGCGATCGCGGTGACCCCGGCGTGCAGGGCCGGCTGCTGGCGGAGCAGTTCGGCGAGGAACACGTCCACCCGCCAGACGAACATGCTCGCGTTCCACAGGTGCCGGCCCGAACGGACGTACGCCTCGGCGACCTCGGCGGCCGGCTTCTCCTTGAACTCGGCTACCGGACGCCACGGGGCGTCCTCAACCGGATCGCCGGTCTCCAGGTAGCCGTAGCCGGTCTCCGGCCGGGTCGGGGTGATCCCGACCGTCATCAGCATGCCCTGCTCCGCGCCGCGGACCGCCTCCCGAACCGTCCGCACCCAGCTCTCCGGGTCGCCGATCAGGTGGTCGGCGGCGAAGCTGCCCATCACCGCGTCCGGATCGCGCAGCGCGATCACCGCGGCGGCCAGCGCGATCGCCGCGCAGGAGTCCCGGGGTGAGGGTTCGACCAGGATGTTCTCCTCGGGCAACCCGGTCAGCTGCCGGGCCACCGCCGCGACGTGCGCGGCTCCGGTGACCACGAGGATGCGGTCCGGTGTGGTCAGCGGCGCCAGCCGCGCCACGGTCGCCTGGAGAAGCGACGCGTTGGAGCCGGTCAGCGGATGGAGGAACTTGGGATGACCAGCTCGGGACAACGGCCACAACCTCGTGCCGCTGCCACCCGCCGGGATGACCGCATAGAGCATCCGCACATCATGCCCGACGGACCCCGGCAGGGTGGGCGGCTCGCCATCCGGCGCCCGGACGGTCACGAGCGGGCGCGGCTCCACGCGGCGATGTGCACCTCGGCGCTGGACTCCCAGGTGAACTCCTTGGCCCGGTCGAAACCGGCCTTCGCCAGCGACAACCGGCGCTGCTCGTCGTCCAGCAGGGCGGCCAGGTCGGTGCCGATCTGCTCCGGATCCTCCGAGGTGTACGCGACGGCGTCGCCGCCCACCTCGGGCAGCGAGAGCCGGGGCGTTGTCAGCACGGGGGCGGCGCAGGCCATCGCCTCCAGGATCGGCAGCCCGAACCCCTCGCCGTAGGAGGGGTAGGCCGCGACCAGCGCGCCGCCGAGGAAGCCGGGCAGGTCGCCGTAGCGCAGGTAGCCGGGGCGCAGCAGCCGCAGGTGGGACGGGACCTCGGCCACCGCCCGGTCGATGTCGTCGTCGTGCCCCTGGCCACCGGCGATCACCAGGGCCGGTGGGTCGACCCGGTCGGCCACCGCCCGGGCCCAACCGCGGATCAGGTTGGGTACGTTCTTGCGCGGCTCCTTGGCGCCGAGGAAGGCGATGTAGCTGCTGTTGCCCAACCCCAGGCGGGCGCGCACCCGGGCCTTCTCCTCCTCGCTGGGCGCGTGGAAGGCGGCGTGGTCGACCCCGTGGTAGGCCACGTCGATCCGGGTCGGGTCGGCGTCGAGCAGCCGGATCAGCTCGTCCCGGGTGGCCTTGCTGGGCACGATCACCCGGTCCGCCCGGCGCAACGAGGTCTTGATGGCGCTGCGGAAGAAGGTTCGGCGGGACTTGTCGTAGTGCTCCGGCTCGGTGAAGAACGTCGCGTCGTGCACGGTGACCGTAACCGGGCACCCGGCCCGCAGCGGGCAGGTGTAGAAGGGCGAGTGCAGGACTTGCGCGCCGACCTGCTGAGCGAGCAGCGGCAGGCCGGTCTGCTCCCAGGCGAGCCGCGCTGGGCGGTGCGCGACGGCGGCCGGGGCGGGGATGATCTCCGCGCCGGGCAGCATTCGCGTGTACCGCTCGAGGTCGGTGCGGAGGCTGACCACCGCCAGCTCCACCCCCGACCCACACACCTTGCCGAGGGCACCGAGCAGACCGTCGACGTATCGACCGACACCACCACGGTCGGCGGGGACACTCGTGGCGTCGATGAGCACGCGGGGCGGGCGACCGGCGGTCACGGGGCGACTCCTTGCACTGGCGGGTCCGTGGGGAACAACACTCCGGGGGGCAAGCCTACGCCGGAGCACGGGGCCGACGCTGACTGCGACCCGACGGTACGCCGACTTGTCATCGTCTTCGAGTACGGCCCACAGGGGCGTATCGTTCGCGCCGATGGCCGACAACATTGCCCAGGTGTTCGCCGACGCGATCGCGACCGACCCGACCCGACCGTTGCTGACCTGGTACGACGACGGCAGCGGCGACCGCACCGAACTCTCCGGCGCCACACTGGCGAACTGGGTGGCGAAGACCGCCAACCTCCTCGTCGACGAGGTGGCCCTCGCCCTGGGTGATCCGGCCGGCGTGCTCCTGCCGCCGCACTGGCAGACCGCGGCGGTGCTGCTGGGCTGCTGGTCGGCCAAGCTGAGCGTGGTCGACACGCCGGGCGACGTGGACGTGCTCTTCGCCGCCGCCGACCGCCTCGACGAGGCGCAGTCCTGGTCCGCCGGTGAGCGGTACGCCCTGGGGCTGTCGCCGCTCGCCGCCCCGCTGCGGCAGGTGCCACCCGGGTTCGGCGACTACGTGGTGGAGGTGCGCCGGCACGGCGACCACTTCACCCCGCAGCCCGGACCGGGCCCCGCTGACGCTCCCCTGCTGGCCCGCGCCGAGGCCCGCGCCGCGGAGCTGGGCATCGAGGCCGGCGCTCGCGTCCTCATCGACGCCGCCCGGTACCCCGACCCGGTCGACTGGCTGCTGGCCCCGCTCACTCGGGCCGCCACCGTCGTCCTCTGCGCGAACCTCGACCCGGCCCGCCTGGCCACCCGCCAAACCACGGAAAAGGTCACCCACACCCTCCCGTGACCCGGCTGGGCGTCCGGCGGCGTGCAGGGCCCGCGGGTGTGACCGCAGTTTTCAGGCAGGCGTGTTGTCGGTGGCTCGGCGTTCGGCGAAGGTGGCGAAGGACGTCAGGGACTCGGGGTTGGCCAGGGCACCCTTGGCGGCGGCCTGGTCGACCGGGGTGCCGGTGAGGATCTTCTTGACCGGAACCTCCAGCTTCTTCGCCGAGAGGGTGCGGGGCACCGCGCGCACCTGGTGGATCTCGTCGGGCACGTGCCGGGGGGACAGCGCCGTGCGCAGCTCGCGGCAGATGTTCGCGCGCATCGGGTCGTCCAGCTCCAGACCCTCGGCGAGCACCACGAAGAGCAGCAGCTCGCCGGCACCGCCCTCGTCGTCCTCCAGGTGCACGACGACCGAGTCGACCACCTCGTCCAGCCCCTCGACCACGGAGTAGAACTCGGCGGTGCCCAGCCGCACCCCGCCACGGTTGAGGGTGGCGTCCGAGCGTCCGGTGATCACGCAGCCGCCCCGGTCGTTGATGGTGATCCAGTCGCCGTGCCGCCAGACGCCCGGGTAGACGTCGAAGTAGGCCTCCCGGTAGCGGGTGCCGTCCGGGTCGTTCCAGAAGCCCACCGGCATGCTCGGCATCGGCTCGGTGATCACCAGCTCACCCAGCTCGCCGATCACCGGGGTGCCGTCGGCGGAGCGAGCCTCCACCTTGGCGCCCAACGCCCGGCAGGCGATCTCGCCGGCGTACACCGGCAGCAGCGGCACCCCGCCGACGAAGCCGGTGCACACGTCGGTGCCGCCCGACAGGGACTGGAGTTGGAGGTTGTCGCCGACGGTCTCGTACACCCAGGTGAAGCCCTCGGCGGGCAGCGGCGCACCGGTGGAGCCGACCGCGCGCAGCGCGGACAGGTCCGCGACCTCCCGCGGCACCAGCCCGGCCTTGCGGCAGGCCAGCAGGAACGGCGCCGAGGTGCCGAAGTATGTGGTGCCGGTCTCCGCCGCCAGCCGCCACAGCCCACCCAGGTCGGGGTGGCCCGGGTTGCCGTCGAAGAGCACGATGGTCGCGCCGACCGCCGGGCCGGAGACCAGGAAGTTCCACATCATCCACCCGGTGGTGGTGAACCAGAAGAACCGGTCGGCCGGGCCCAGGTCGTGGTGCAGGGCGAGCATCTTCAGGTGCTCCAGCAGGATGCCGCCGTGGCCGTGCACGATCGGCTTGGGCAGCCCGGTGGTGCCCGAGGAGTAGAGCACGTACAGCGGGTGGTCGAACGGCACCGGCGTGAACGTCAGTGGCTCGTCGGTGGGCGCGGCCAGGTCGGCCCAGCCCAGCGCGTCCTCCGGGGCGGCCTTCGGGTCCAGGTAGCCGATGCTGACGGTGTGCCGCACCGACGGCAGTGCGGCCCGGATGGCGGCGACCTCGGCGCGGCGGTCCACCGGCTTGTCGCCGTACCGGTAGCCGTCCACGGCGACCAGCACGGTCGGCTCGATCTGCTGCCAGCGGTCGGTGACGCTGCGGGTGCCGAACTCGGGTGCGCAGGACGAGAAGGTCGCCCCCAGGCTGGCGGTGGCCAGCAGCAGGACGTACGTCTCAGGAATGTTCGGGGCGTACGCCGCCACCCGGTCACCGGCGGTGACGCCGAGCCGGCGCAGCCCGGCCGCCACCCGGCGGACCTGCTCGCGCAGCTCCCCGGCGGTCAGCGTGACCGGCGCGCGGGTCTGCCCGTGCGCGATCACCACCGGGTCGTCGTCGGCCCGCCCCGGCATCCGCAGCACGTTCTCCGCGTAGTTCAGCGTGGCCCCGGGGAACCAGCGGGCACCGGGCATCCCCCGCTCGGCCAGCGTGGCGGTCGGCGGGGTGTGCGCCACCACCTCGAAGTGGTCCCAGATGGATCGCCAGAACCCGTCCAGGTCGGTGACCGACCAGCGCCACAGCGCGTCGTAGTCAGCGAAGTCCAGCCCGCGGTGCTCTCGCAGCCAGCGCAGGTAGCCGCCGATCCGGGACCGCTCGCGTACGTCCGCCGGCGGCGTCCACAGCACATCACCCACTGCTCCACCCTCCCCTGGCCCGGCACGACACTGTGAATGGGCCGTGGCGCCATCTTGCCCTACCTCGAAGCGCCATTCTGCGCACCGGGTACGAGCACCGATGCGTGCCCACCCCACACTCCACCCCACCCACGCATGTGGGAAGCAGCGAGGACAGCTCAGCCGGCGCGGTGGGCCTGGATGGCGCGGCGGCGGGCGAGGCGGTGCGCACGGCGGATCTCGGCCTCCCGGTACCGGCGCTCGTCCTCCGGCGTCTCGGGGAGCACCGGGCGGACCGCCCGCGGGGCTCCGCCCACGTCCACTCCGACGAAGACCAGGTACGCGGTGGCCACCCGGACCGGCGCGTCCTCGGCGGAGTCCCACCGTTCGGCGACCACCCGCACGCCCACCTCCATCGAGGTCTGCCCGGTCCAGTTCACCTGGGCGTGCGCGTGCACCAGGTCGCCGACCCGGACCGCCTCGGAGAAGACGATCTCGTCGATCGCCGCCGTCACCGCGGTCCCGCCGCTGTGCCGGGCGGCCGCGGCCCCCGCCACGTCGTCGACGAACTTCATCAGGACCCCGCCGTGCACGGTGCCGTACAGGTTCACGTCGACGGCGGTCATGATCTTGCTCAGGGTGACGCGGGAGTACGACGTCGGCTTGCCGGTCGGAGCGGCGGAGAGGTGCTCGGTCATGCCGGAAACGGTACGGTGCGCGGATGCGACATCTCTGGAGCTTCCTCGCCGGGCTGGTGGTGGTGCCCATCACCTGGGGACTGGTCACACTCGGGCAGGACGGGTCGAGCCGGACGGTCGACCGCTGGGTGGAGATCGGCACGTTCAACACCGCCAACCTGATCGAGCCGGCCGTGTACCTCGGTGTCGGCGGTGTCCTGCTGGGCCTTCTCGGCACACTGCGCGTCTCGCCGCTGGGCACGCTGGTGGCCGGGCTGCTGCTGGTCACCCCGTACGTCGGGATGTTCGTGGCGCCGTTCGAGGTGCGGGACGCGATCCCGCACGGGTGGAAGGTTCTCGGCGATCCCCTGCCGCTGCGTCTTCCGGTGGAGAACGGCACCCTCTTCCTGATCGGCCTGCTGCTGCTGATGGCGGCGTTCAGCAGGCAACGTTGGCAGCAGTGGCCGCGTCCGGTGACCGAGCCGGCCACGGCACCGGCGTCGACGGGTGGCCCCCGGAGCGACGACTTCACCCTGACCGACTGGCCACCGCCCGAGCCCGCCGAGCGCGACGCCACCCCGCCCAGCCTGGGTTACCCGGCCGATCCGACGCCGACCGACCCACTGCCCCGTCGGGTGGGTGGCGAGTCGCCGTGGTCCGCGCCGCCGCGCGGCCAGCCGCGGCCTGAGGACACCACCGAGATCCGTTGACCGTGGGGCGGGCCGGGCGACCGGCCCGCCCCCAACTTCTCTGGACAGAACACCTAGTGCAGTGCGACGGCCAGGTCCGGGTCGACGGCGCCGAGCTCGGCGCGGGGAACGACGAGGAGCATGACCAGCGTCGCGGCGGCCATGCCGCCCGCGATCACGATCGCCATCGGCACGCTCCCGGTGCCGAACAGGCCGACCAGGGGCGCCGACAGCGCACCGATGCCGAACTGCACGGCGCCGAGCAGCGCGGCGGCGGTTCCGGCGGCCTCGCTGTGCCGGGTCATCGCCAGCGCCGGCGCGTTCGGCAGGGCCAGGCCCGCCGCGGCGAGGACCAGCCACAGCGACGCGAGCAGCGTGCCCAGACCACCGAGGCCGGTCGCGGCGAACATCACCAGCAGCAGCCCGGCCGCGGTCCCGGCGATCAGGGCGCTGATCAGGATCTGCTGCGGGGTGTAGCGGCGCAGCAGCCGGACGTTGAACTGGGTGGCCCCGATCAGACCGACCGCGCCCGCCCCGAAGGCCAGCCCGAACTGCTGCTCGTTGAGGCCGTACTGCTCCTGGAGCACGAAGGACGACCCGGAGACGTACGCGAACAGCGCGGCCATGGCCAGCCCGGCGACCAGCACCAGACCGACGAACGCACGGTCGTTGAGCAGCCGCCGGTAGTCCCGCAGGGTCGCCCCCACGCCGCCGCGCCGACGGCGCGCCACGGGAAGGGTCTCCGGCAGCCGCAACGCGGCGACGACGATCAGCAGCGCGCCGAGCACGGCCAGCGCCGCGAAGACGCCCCGCCATTCGGTCCAGCGCAGCAGGCCGCTGCCCAGGGTCGGCGCGAGGATCGGGGCCAGTCCCATGACCAGCATCAGCCGGGAGAAGATCCGGGCGAACGAGGCGCCACTGAACAGGTCGCGCACGACCGCGGTGGCGACCACGGTGGCGGCCGCCACCCCGAGCCCCTGCAGGACGCGCAGCACGCCGAGCACGGCGATGGTGGGTGCGAACACGCACAGCACGGATGCCGCGACGTGCAGGGCCAGCCCGGCCAGCAGGGGCGCCCGCCGCCCGACCACGTCGGAGAGCGGCCCGACGAGCAACTGGCCCAGCGCGAGGCCGAGCAGCGTGCCCGTCAGCGTCAACTGCACCGCGGTCTCGGTGGTCTGCAGGCCGGCCGTGATGGCGGGCAGCGCCGGCAGGTACATGTCGATGGTCAGCGGCCCGATCGCGATCATCGCGCCCAGCACGAGCACGAGTTGCGCCCGCTGTCGGTTGCTCATCCGGTCGCCGGGCAGCACCTCCCGCTCGAAGGCGGTGTCGGGGCCGGTCTTCTCCACCAGCTGCTTCATCATCTCGATCTCTCTGCGTGGCGTAGGACGTCGTTGGGCGTGCCCGACGTTGGGCAGCGAGTGGATGGCGAGGCAGGGTGGCGGCGGACGCGCCGGCCAGGGTGAACGGGATGATCGGTCGATCAGGCTCGGTGATTCTCCCTTCTCCCCAACATCGTTGACCCGTTCAACGATGTCGGTGTGTGGGGACTCACGTACGAACGTCGACCGCCTCACCGCCGGGCGGCGGTGAGGCGGTCGGTCTCGACGGTCGGGTGGCGGGCGTCTAGACAGCGCCGCTGAGCAGTTGCCGCGCCATGACGATCCGCTGCACCTGGTTGGTGCCCTCGTAGATCTGGGTGATCTTGGCGTCCCGCATCATCCGCTCGACGGGATAGTCCCGCGTGTAGCCGTAGCCCCCGAGCAGCTGCACCGCGTCGGTGGTGATCTCCATGGCGGCGTCCGAGGCGAAGCACTTGGCCGCCGCGCCGAAGTAGGTCAGGTCCGCGTCGCCGCGCTCGGACTTGCCGGCCGCGGCGTAGGTGAGCTGCCGGGCCGCCTCAAGCTTCATGCCCATGTCGGCGAGCATGAACTGGACGCCCTGGAACTCGGCGACCGCCTTGCCGAACTGCCGGCGCTCGGCGACGTACCCCTTGGCGTAGTCGAGCGCGCCCTGCGCGATCCCGATGGCCTGAGCGGCGATGGTGACCCGCGTGTGGTCGAGGGTCCGCATCGCGGTGGCGAAGCCGGTGCCCTCCGCGCCGATGATGCGATCCGCCGGAATGCGTACGTTGTCCAGGTAGACCTCGCGGGTGGGCGAGCCTTTGATGCCGAGCTTCTTCTCCGGCGCGCCGAAGCTCACACCGGCATCGGACTTCTCGACCACGAAGGCCGAGATTCCCCGGGACCGGGCGGTCGGATCGGTGACCGCGAAGACGGTGTAGAACTCGGAGACGCCGGCGTTGGTGATCCAGCGCTTCACCCCGTTGAGCACCCAGTGATCCCCGTCACGCACCGCGCGGGTGGTCATCGAGGCCGCGTCGCTGCCCGCCTCCGGCTCGGAGAGGCAGTACGAGAACATCGCGTCCCCAGCCGCCACCGGCGTCAGGTAACGCCGCTTGAGCTCCTCGGAGCCGGACAGCAGCAGCGGCATCGTGCCGAGCTTGTTGACCGCCGGGATCAGGGAGGAGGACGCGCAGGCCCGCGCCACCTCCTCGATCACGATGGCGGTGGCCAGCGCGTCCGCGCCCGCGCCGCCGTACTCCTCGGGGATGTGCGGGGCGTGGAAGTCGGCCGCCCGCAGAGCGTCGTAGGACGCCTTCGGGAACTCACCGGTGTCGTCGGCCTCGGCGGCGTGCGGAGCCACCTTCGCCGTGCAGACCTCCCGGACCGCCTCCCGGATCGCCTCGTGCTCCTCCGGCAACCGGTAGACGTCGAACGACTCGCCTGCGGCCACGTTGGCCCTCCTCTTCACCGCTATCATGCGCAGTCTGTAGCCTCGCCTGACCTCGACCGCGCAGACTGAAGGATAGCGACTGCAGTTCGGGTGGATGTTACCGGCGCGTAGGTACAGGTTCGACGGAGCATCCCGGCCGCCGAGCGATGATGGAAGACAGACAATGAGCCACCCCTCCGGTGCCCGGCCAGGCGCCGCAGCAGAATGCGACGCGACGAAGCGCCGCCAGTGCGAGCGGAGAAGACAGGCGTGACGATCCCCTATCCCACCATCCAGCCGACCCCCGCCATCGCCACGGTGACGCCGCCCTCGGGCGCGCCCCGTCCGCGGGTGACGTTCCTGGGGACCGGTTACCTGGGTGCGACGTACGCCATCTGCTATGCCGAGCTGGGGTACGAGGTGCTCGGCTTCGACGTGGACGCCGACAAGATCGCGATGCTGAACGCCGGTCAGGTGCCGATCCACGAGCCGGGCCTGGACGAGCTGCTCAAGCGCAACCTGGCCGCCGGCCGGCTGCGGTTCAGCACCGACATCGCGGAGACCGCCGAGTTCGGCGACGTGCACTTCATCTGCGTCGGCACCCCCCAGCGGGCCGACGGAATGGGCGCCGACCTGTCGTACGTCGAGGCGTCGGTGACCAGCCTGGCGCAGCACCTGACCCGCAAGTCCCTGATCGTCGGCAAGTCCACCGTGCCGGTGGGCACCGCCGACTGGGTGGAGCAGCTGGTCGGCAAGCACACCCCCAACGACCTGGGTGTCGAGGTGGCGTGGAGCCCCGAGTTCCTCCAGGAGGGCTTCGCCGTCGACGACGTGCTGCGCCCGAACCGGATCGTGGTCGGCGTGAAGAGCGAGTGGGCCAACGGCATGCTCTACGCCGCGCACAAGGGCGTGTTCGACCTGGCCGCCACCGAGGACCGCGAGGTGCCCCTCGTGGTCACCGACTTCGCGACCGCCGAGCTGGTCAAGGTCGCCGCGAACGCGTTCCTGGCCACCAAGATCTCCTTCATCAACGCGATGGCCGAGGTCTGCGAGGCCTCCGGCGGCGACGTCACCCAGCTGGCCCGGGCGATCGGCTACGACCCGCGGATCGGCAACCGGTTCCTCCAGGCCGGCCTCGGCTTCGGCGGCGCCTGCCTGCCCAAGGACATTCGGGCCTTCCAGGCGCGGGCTCAGGAGCTGGGCGCCGGGGAGGCGCTGCGCTTCCTGCACGAGGTCGACCTGATCAACCTGCGCCGCCGTACCCGGGTGCTCCAGCTCGCCGCGGACCTGCTCGGCCGCCGCTCCGGGCCGGCCGGCCCGGACTTCTCCGGCACCCGGATCGCCGTGCTGGGCGCCACCTTCAAGCCCAACACCGACGACGTCCGCGACGCCCCGGCGCTCGCCGTCGCCGCGCTGTTGCAGAAGGCCGGCGCCGACGTGCACGTGTACGACCCGCAGGGCACCGAGAACGCGCGCCGCGCGGTACCCGAGCTCACCTACGAGACCGGCATCAACGAGGCGGTCACCGGCGCCGACCTGGTCTGCGTCCTCACCGAGTGGGCCGACTTCCGCAACGCCGACCCGGTCGCCCTCGGCGAGCTGGTCGCCGGTCGCAAGGTGGTCGACGGCCGCAACTGCCTCGACTCCGCACTGTGGACCCAGGCCGGCTGGGAGTACCGGGGCATGGGCCGCCCCTGACGGATCGCACCCACCGGCCGGTCGCGGAGTGCCTCTCCGTGGCCGGCCGGTGTCGTTGTTTGCCCCGGACCCGCCGACAAGTGTCGAAATCCGCGCCAGCTTTGGGCATGCTGCGACAGTGGGAGTCCACAGTGCGGGTGGAGGGGTGTCGTGGCGACCTTTCAGTGCTCCTCGTGCGGCCGGGAGATCAAGCCGGCCGTCCGCTGCCCGCACTGCGGGGCCGATCAGGCCCAGTGGGTCGAACACCTGGCTGACATCGAGCGCTCGATCGCGGAGATGAAGGCGCGCGACGCCGCCATCGCCCGCGAGCAGCGGCAGATCGCCGCCAAGATGCAGGCCGCGCTCTTCCAGCGGGACATCCTCGCGCACGCCGGTGAGGAACGAGTCAAGCAGGCCACCAGGCCGCGGCGGGTGCTGCGCCGCCGTCCCAGCCGCCGGCCGCCGACCGCCGCCACCGGCGCCCCGCCCCGGGTGCCCCGTCAGGGCACCCCACCCACCGGGGAGGACCCGCCACCGCTTCCGCCCCAGGCGTCCTGGCTCGACGCGGACGACCCCGAGCACCCCCGGGAGGCGTCCTCCCGCGAGGTGCAGAACATCCCGCTCGGGCTGGGCGCGCTGCTGCTCGGGGTGGCCGCGGTGGTCTTCGCCGCGGTGGCGACCAGCTCGATGGACGCGCTGGCCCGGCTCGGCATCCTGCTCCTCGCCACGGTGCTGATGCTGCTCGCCCCGCCGGCGCTGGCCCGACGCGGTCTCACCTCGACCGCCGAGACGATCTCCGCGGTCGGCCTGCTGCTGGTGCCGCTTGCCGGAAACGCCCTGTGGGCGGTGGACCGGATCGGCAACGGCGGCGCCTCCGGTGCGATCTTCGCTGGAGTGATCTTCGCGGTCACCGCCGCCGTCGCGTTCGGGTACGCCGGCTCGACGGGCCTGCGCACACCCCGGTTCGCCACCGTGCTCGCCGCGCAGCCGGTGCTGCCGCTGCTGGCGTACGACCGGATCACCGGGCCGGGCGGCTGGGCCGTGGTGCTCACCCTGGTCGCCCTCCTCGACCTCTGGCTGACCCGCTCCGGGGTGACGGTGGAGCGACCCGTCCGGCAGGACCTCCCGGACCCGGGCACGCCGCCAGCGCCCCGGCAACGCGACGCCGAGAGCCGGCCCGAGGGCGACCCGGAGGAGGCCGCCGAGCTGATCGATGCCGACCCGGTGGCCGCCGTCACCCGGCCGGTGCGCCCGGTGCCCGGTCTGCGCGAGCTGATCTGGCTGCTCCACGGGGTGGCGGTCGCCGTCGCCCTGGCGTACGCCGTCACCGCCCTGCTCCGGGCGGAGACCGTGCCGGCGGCGGCGGGCGCCGGGATGGCGCTGCTGCTGGCCGCCACGGTCGGGTTGGGCGGCGCGCTGGTGCTGCGCCGCCCACCGCTGCCCGACGTCGCGGCCGGCATCCTCACCCTGGCCGTGATCGGGACGCTCGGCCGGATCGCCTCGGTGGCGCTGCCCGGCCGGGCTCTGCTGCTGATCGCGGCGGTCATCACGGTGACCGGGCTGGCCGTGCGCGCGGTCCCCGAGGCCGCCCGGCGCGGCCCGCAGGTCGCCTCAGCGGTGGCGCTCACCGTCAGCGGGCTGGTGGTCGCCGGGGGCGCGCTGCGCGCCGGCGTGGCCCCGGTCCGGGCGTCGCTGCCCGCCTGGGGCGCCGACCTCGACCGGTACCCGGCCGAGCTGGCCGCCGCGGTCGGCCCGACCACCTGGCAGCTCGCAGCCGCCGCGTTCCTGCTCACCATCGCCGCGGTGCTGGCCCTGCCGCCGGACATCCGCCGCGAGTTCGCCGTCGCCGGTGCGGCGCTGACCGCGCTGGCCGTGCCGGCCTCGTTCGGTCTCGGCTGGGCGTCGGCACCCTGGCCGATGGTGCTCACCGCCGTCGGCATCGGGGTGATCGGCCTCTCCGCGCGGACCAGCCGGGCCGCGCTGGCGCACGCCGTCGGGGCCGCCGTCGTGGGCCTGTTCGGAGCGGGCGCCAGCCTGGCCGGGCCGACGCTCACCGCCGCGGTCCTGCTCACCCTCTTCGCGGCCGGCGCTCTGGTCGCGCTGGCGCCCCGGGTCCGGATCGCCTCGGCCGCCGCCGACACGGTGTCCGCCTGGGCCGCCGGGGGCGCCGCGTTCGCGCTGCCCGGGGCCGTCGCCGCGTTCGTGGCGGCCACCGTGCCCACCGACCCGACCCCCACCCCGGCCAGCCTGCGCGAGGTGACCGTCCCGGTGCTGGCCGCGAGTTTCCTCGCGGTCTGCGTGACCCTCGGCTACGCCGCCGTGGTGCAGGTGTCCCAGCGGCGCATCCCGGCGCCGCTGTCCGTCGGCACCGGGCTGGGCGCTCTGGTGGTCACCGCCGCCGCCTTCGGCGCGCCCGGGGCGACCGTCGCCGACGCGTGGGTCGGCGCCCTGCTGCTGGTCGCCGCTGTGCTGCTCTTCCTGGCACCGTCGATCGACGCCGGCCGGCGCTCCGACCTCACCCTGGACGGCTCGGACCTGGCCGCCGCAGCGGTCACCACCGCCCTTATCGCCACACTGGTCCGGATCGCCGCTGTGCTGACCCCGGGCGGGCAGTTGGCGGTCGCCGCCGGCCTGGTGCTGGTGGTCGCCGTCGGCGCCCGCGCCATGCCCGAGGAGTGGCGGCGCGGGCCCATCCTCGGCATCGCCGTCGGCGGCCTGCTGATCGGCGTATTCGCCGGTTGGACGGCGCTGCGCGGTGGGCTCGGTGTGCTGGCGACCCCCGGCCCGATCTGGGACGGCGACCTGAGCGGCTGGCCGGCCGCGCCGACCGGTGGCGCCACCTGGCAGGCCCCGGTCGCGCTGGCCCTGCTGGCCGTCGCCGCCGGCATTCTGCTCCCGCCTCCATGGCGGTGGGACGTGTCCGGCGCCGCGGTGGTGCTGGCCACGATCGGCGCGCCCGCCGCGTTCGACCTGCCCTGGTGGACACCGGTCCTGGTCGGCGGAATGGTCGCCACGGTCTACGGGATGGCCGCAGTGGCGACGGAGGAGGCCCGGGCCGGCCTGTCCCGGGCCACCGTGGCCGGCGTGGTCGCGCTGCACGCCGCCGGCGCCGGCCTGGTCCGGCCGTGGACGACCGCGCTGGCGCTGGGCAGCATCGCGCTGATCGGCGTCGTGGTGGCCGCGCTGGCCCGCGTGCTGGCCGGCCCGCAGGTGACCGACATCGCGACCGAGGGGATGCCGCCGCACCTGGTGCAGATCGGCGGTGCGGCGGTCGGCGCGGCGCTGCTGGCCCTGCCCGGCGCGTTGGCGGCGCTGGCCGCCGAGTTCGAACACTCGGCACAGGTGGTGCTGACCGCCGCGCTGGCCGCGTCCAGCCTCGGCCTGGCCGCCGTGGCCGCGGTCCGCCGACACGTCCCGCAATACCTGCCCTGGGTCAGTGTGGCCGTGGTCGGCGGGGCCACCATCAGCGCGCTGGCGGCCATCCCCACCGGCCTCGCCTCGGGCGTCTACGCGGCCGCCGCGGCGCTGCTCGGCGTACTGGCCGAGCTGATCCGCGCGGCCACCGTGCCGCCGACCGGCTCGGCCCAGCCGGTCCGGCGCTGGGCGGTGCTGCTCGACGGCGCGCTACGGCGGTTGCCGGACGACTCGGAGCGGCGGCGGTGGCGGGTCAGCCCGTCCGCCGGCGCGCTGGCCGCGGCGGCCCTGCCGACCGCCCTCGCGCTCGCCTCGATCACACCCGCCCTGGTCACCGCCCTGGTCGATCCGCACCGCACGCTGACCCGCATCTGGCAGGGTCCGCCACCGGAACTGCTCACCCCGCCGCCGGACGTCGTCGACCCGACCCACGTGCTGACCGCGCTGCTGCTCACCGCGACCGCGGCGCTGGCCGCCACCGGGTTCAGCGGCGGACGGCGGTCCCGGGCCGTGCCGGTGGTGCTGCCCGGCGCCGCCGTCACGCTGCTGATCGCCCCCATCGCGCTGGGCAACGGTTGGCCGGCGAGCGCCCTCGCCGCGCTCTCGGTCTTCACCATCGCGATGCTCGGCCTCGCACTGACCCCGCCTCCGCCGCTGGTCGAGCCGGCCCGCTCGCTGCGGCTGACCCGGGTGCTGGTCTTCGTCATCGGCCTGGCCGCCGGGGGCGCGGGGCTGGCCGGCAGCCTGGCCACCCGGGAGCTGACCCTGTTCACCCTCGGCGGCGCGGTCGGCGTGGGCGTGGTGGCGGCGCTGTACGGCACCACCCAACGGGCCCGCATTCTCGGCTGGCTCTTCGCCTCGCTGATGGCGCAGCTCTTCGTGCTCACCGCTGGCCTGGTCGCCGGGCTGGCCGCGGTCTGGTCCGCGTTCGGGGTCCTCGCGGTCGGAGCGGTCCTGCAGGTGTTCGCGGCGACCCTGCCCCGGCTTCGCCGTCCGGAGGCCCAACGCGAGGCCGCGACCGTGGAATGGAGCGGATACGCGGCCGCGCTGATCGCGCTGGCCCTCGCCTTCGACTCGCCCCGGCACATCGCCGCCCTGCTGGCCGCCTGGGGCGCGGTCCTCGGGGTCGCGGCGACACGACCCGGTCGCCGGCCGGTGGAACGGCGGATCCTGTTCTGGGCGGTGGTGGCCTGCGAGATCACCGCCTGGTGGATCCTGATGCGTGTCGCCGACGTGGCGCTGCCCGAGGCGTACACGCTGCCCTTCGCCGCGCTGGCCCTGCTGGTCGGGGTGCTGGAGCTGCGCCAGCGGCCCGACATGAGCAGTTGGGTGGCGTACGGGCCGGCCCTGGTCGCCGCGTTCGTGCCCACCCTGGCGATCGTGCTGGCCACCGAGTCCAGCACGCTGCGACAGATGCTGCTGCTGCTCGGCGCGGTCGCGGTGCTGGTCTTCGGCTCGTCCAGCCGGCAGCAGGCCCCGGTGATCGTCGGCGCGTCGGTCACCGCGATCACCGCGATCCACGCGCTGTTCAGCCTCGGCCCGTGGCTGGCGCTGATCCCGGTGGGCATCCTGTTGCTGATCCTCGGCGCCAGCAACGAACGCCGCCGCCGCGCCCAGGAACGCCTACAAACCGCCCTACGCGGCATGAGATGAATCTGAGGGTCCCTGCGGCGTGAATGAGTGGGCACGGGCACGCTGAGCGTGCCGGGTACGTGCGTCGGTTGCGGGGCGGCGTGCCGGGTACGTACGTCGGCTGCGGTGAGCGGGGCGGGTGCGTGCGCGGGCGCCGCCCCCGCTGCGGGTCCGCCCGCTGCGGCCCTGGTTCGCCGAGCCGGCCGCCGGCCCGCGGAGGGATCAAGCCTGACCGCCCGGAGCGGGTGGGCTCCCCCCGAAACCCCCACGGCCCGAACCACCGGCCATGACCCCCGATGGCCGGGACGCGCCCCGGGTTAGCTCAGGGTGGCCTGGAGGGCGGCTTCCTTGGCGGCTACCAGGTTTTCCAGGTCCTGCTGGTAGGTCGTCATCTTGGCGCGCAGGTGCTCGTCGGCCGCGCCGAGGATCCGCACGGCCAGCAGGCCGGCGTTGCGGGCGTTGCCGATCGAGACGGTGGCCACCGGGATCCCGGCGGGCATCTGCACGATGGACAGCAGCGAGTCCATGCCGTCGAGGTGCTTCAACGGCACCGGAACGCCGATCACCGGCAGCGGGGTCACCGAAGCCACCATGCCGGGCAGCGCCGCGGCCCCACCGGCACCGGCGATGATCACCTTGAGGCCCCGGTCAGCGGCGTCGCGGCCGTACTCGATCATGGCAACCGGAGTCCGGTGCGCCGAGATCACGCGGACCTCGTACGGCACCCCGAAGTCGTCCAGCACCTCGGCGGCGGCCCGCATGGTCGGCCAGTCCGAGTCACTGCCCATGATCAGCCCAACCGTGCTCACTCCGGTACCCCCTCCGTTCACGACCGCGGGGCTCGCCGGCGCACGCTTCGCGGTCACTCGTGCCCCTCGCGCAGCCAGCGCGCGGCCCGGGCGGCCCGCGCCCGTACCTCGTCCAGGTCGTCGCCGAGCACCGTGACGTGCCCGATCTTGCGGCCGGGCCGCACCTGCTTGCCGTAGAGGTGCACCTTGGCCCCCGGCTCGGCCGCGAAGAGGTGGTGCAGCCGCTCGTCGATCGACATCCCGCCCGGCTCGCCGCCGAGCACGTTCGCCATCACCACGACCGGCGCGGCCAGCGCAGTGTCACCCATCGGGTAGTCGAGCACCGCCCGCAGGTGCTGCTCGAACTGGGAGGTCCGGGCCCCCTCGATGGTCCAGTGCCCGGAGTTGTGCGGACGCATCGCCAGCTCGTTGACCACGATCGCCGGCCGGCCGGCCGCGTCGCGCACCTCGAAGAGTTCCACCGCGAGCAGGCCGACCACGCCGAGCGCGGTGGCCAGGTCGATGGCGAGCTGCTGGGCGGTGACCGCCAGCTCCTCGTCCAGACCGGGCGCCGGGGCCAGCACCTCCACGCAGATGCCGTCCCGCTGCACCGTCTCGACGACGGGGTACGCGGCCACCTGGCCGAACGGCGAGCGAGCCACCTGCACGGCCAGCTCCCGGCGCAGCGGCACCCGCTCCTCGACGATCAGCCGGGTGCCGCCGGCGAGCAGCGTCCGGGCCAGCTCGGTGGCCTGGGTGGCGTCGTCGACCAGCCAGACCCCTCGGCCGTCGTAGCCACCCTGGGCCGCCTTGAGCACCACCGGCCAGCCGACCTGCTCGCCGAAGCCGACCAGGTCGGCGGGGTCACCCACCGGCTGCCACGCCGGGTTGGGCGCGCCCAGCTCGGCCAGGCGTTCCCGCATGACCCGCTTGTCCTGGGCGTGCAACAGCGCATCCGCCGGAGGGTGCAGGGTCACGCCCTCCGCCGCCAGCGTGCGGATGTGCTCGGTGGGCACGTGCTCGTGGTCGAAGGTGACCACGTCGCAGCCCTTGGCGAAGGTGCGCAATGCGGCCAGGTCGGTGTGGTCGCCGTACTGGACGTCGGCGGCGACCAGCGCCGCGCCGTCGTCGGGGGCGACCGCGAGTACGCGCAGTGACTGGCCGAGGGCGATCGCGGCCTGGTGGGTCATCCGGGCCAGCTGGCCGCCACCCACCATGCCGACAACAGGCAGACCGGTACGGGAATCCATAGCGCGGCCAGCCTATCCGGGCCGCCGGCGCGGCCACCCACAGGGCCGGCGCTCGCGCGGCCGGGTCCGGCCGGGAAGCGCCGACCACCACCGGGCCCTGGTCGCGGGCAACTACCGGGCGCTACGTCGGTCGCGGTGTGCTCAGCGGAGCTCAGCGACCAGCTCCTCGACCGACGTGACCGGGCGCTGGCAGACGAAGCCCCGGCAGACGTACGCGGCGGACCGCCCGTCGACCAGCGGGCGGTCGGCCAGCAGCGGCACCCCGGGCTGGTCCGGGCGCCCCGCGACCACCACCGCGCCGGGCGGGGCGTGCCGGTGGGCCGCCGCCACCAGCGGGTCGCCGGCCGGGTCGTCGGTCGCCACGGCGATCTCGTACGGCCCGGAGAGCAGCGCCTCGCCGACCGTGGCCGCGTACCCGGTGAACCGGGCGTGCTGCCCGACGATCGGCGCGACCGTGCCGAGCGCCACCTCGGCGGCCTCCCGGTAGCGGGGCTCACCGGTCAGCGCCGTGTACGCGACCAGCCCGGCGGTCAGCGCCGACCGACCGGACGGGGTGGCGTTGTCGGTCGGGTCCGCCGGGCGGGTGACGAGCCGCTCCGCGTCGTCGGCGGTGTCGTAGAAGGCGCCGCCGGGCGCGGCGAAGTGCTCCAGCGCGGTGTCCAGCAGCCCGCCGGCCAGGGTGAGCCAGCGCCCCTCGCCGGTGAGCTGGTGCAGCGCGCAGAACGCCTCGGCCACGCAGCCGTAGTCCTCCAGTACGCCGGCCGGTTCACCGACCGCACCGCCCCGGGAGACCCGGCGCAACCGGCCATCGACCAGGTGCACGGTGGCCAGGTGCTCGGCGGCGTCGCGCATCGCGCCGTCGGCGACGATGACGACGCCCTCCATCAGGTTGACGTCCTCGTCCTGCGGCGACGCGTACAGCGCGACGACCTGCTGGAACTCGACGAGGGCGGTGATCGCCAGGCCGTTCCAGGCCGCCACCACCTTGTCGTCACGGGCCGGTTGTGGCCGGTTGTCGCGGGCCGTAAGCAGCCGCCCCACCACCTGCTGCCAGCGAGCCCGGATCTCCGGCGCGACGTCGTCAACGTCCCGGGCGAGCCGGAGCACGCTCGTGCCGTGTTCGAACGTGCCCTCGACCGTGACGGCGAAGAGATCGGCGGCCCAGTGGCCGTCCTCCTCGCCCAGCACCTCGACGAGTTGGGCCGGCGTCCAGGCGTAGGTGAGCCCCTCGACGCCCTCGGTGTCGGCGTCCAGCGCGGACGCGAAGCCCTCTCCCGGCCGGTGCAGTTCGTCGGCGAGGAAGCGGGCGGTGTCCCGGGCGACCCGGCGGGCCAGCGGGTCGCCGGTCAGCCGCCAGAGCTGGGTGTAGACCCGCAGCAGCAGCGCGTTGTCGTAGAGCATTTTCTCGAAGTGCGGCACCGTCCAGTGCGCGTCCACCGAGTACCGGGCGAAGCCTCCGGCGAGCTGGTCGTAGATGCCGCCCCGGGCCATCGCCTCGGCGGTGTGCCGGACGATCTCCAGGCTGCGCGGGTCGCCCGTCCGCTGGTGGTGACGCAACAGGAAGAGCAGGTTCATGTGCGGCGGGAACTTCGGGGCGCGCCCGAAGCCGCCGTTGGTCGCGTCGTACTCGCCGGCCAGGTTGGCGGCAGCGGCGTCGAGCAGCGGGGCGTCCAGCGGCGTGCTGGGCCCGCCCACGGCCTGGGCGCCGCCGATCGCCTCGACCACCGCGGCGCCCTGGCGCAGCACCTCCTCGCGCTGGTCCCGCCACGCGGTGGCGACGGACTGGAGCAACCGGACGAAGTTCTCGCGGGGGAAGTAGGTGCCGCAGAAGAACGGGGTGCCGTCCGGGGTGGCGAAGACGGTCATCGGCCAGCCGCCCTGACCGGTCATCGCCTGGGTGGCGGTCATGTAGACGGCGTCGACGTCCGGGCGTTCCTCACGGTCCACCTTGATCGACACGAAGTCGTCGTTCAGCAGGGCGCCGACGTGCTCGTTCTCGAACGACTCGTGCGCCATCACGTGGCACCAGTGGCAGGCGGCGTAGCCGACCGAGATCAGCACCGGCACGTCGCGCCGCTTCGCCTCGGCGAACGCCTCGTCGCACCAGGGCCACCAGTCGACCGGGTTGTCGGCGTGCTGGAGCAGGTACGGACTGGTGGCGCCGGCGAGTCGGTTCACCCGACGACCATAACCAGCCCCGGTCGGTCACGCCGGGCGGTCACCCGCCGAACACCCCGGCCCGAGCCGGGTTGACGGTCAGGAGGCGCCGTCGGCGCGGAGCCGGAAGACGTTCGACTCCGCGGAGTCGCGCAGCGACCCGAGCACCGCATTGATCTTGTCGGCCGGCATCGGCTTGAAGAAGTGGTAGCCCTGCGCGGAGGTGCAGCCCAGCTCGGCGAGGGCCAGCCGCTGCTCGGCGGTCTCCACCCCCTCGGCCACCACCCGCAGCCCCAGCTCGTGGGCGAGACCCACGGTGGTCCGTACGATCGCCGCCGCCTCCGGCGAGTCCGCCATCCGGATCACGAAGGAGCGGTCCACCTTCAACTCGTCCACCGCGATCCGGGTGAGGAAGGTCAGCGAGGAGAAGCCGGTGCCGAAGTCGTCCACCGCGAGCTGCACACCCATCGACCGGAGCGTGGCCAGCACCTCGTCGATGACCTCCAGCTCGCTCATCACCACCGTCTCGGTGATCTCCAGGACCAGCCGGTGCGGCGGCACCTGGTGCCGGCGCAGCGCGTCGGCGATCTCCGCCGGCAGCCGGGGGTCGAGCAGGCTACGCGCCGACAGGTTCACCGAGATCGGGACGTCGAGCCCCTCCTGGGCCCAGTCGGCGGCCACGCTGAGGGCCTTGTCCAGCACGTACCGGGTGAAGGTGCCGAGCTGCTCGCTGTTCTCCACGGGACGGATGAAGTCGGCCGGGCCCAGCCAGCCGCGCCGGGGATGCCGCCAACGGATCAGCGCCTCCACGCCGGTCGGCGCGCCGGTGGCCAGGTCGACCGCCGGCTGCAGTGCCAGCACCAGTTGGTCGTCGACCTTCAGCGCCTCGCGCAGCTCGGCCAGCAGGGCCAGTTGGTCGGTGCTGGCCGCGTCCCGGGCACCGTCGTACGCGGCGACACTGCCGCCGCCCTCCTTCGCCTGGTACATCGCGATGTCGGCCCGGCGCAGCAGCTCCGTCAGGTCGGCGGTGCCGGCGTCGGCCACGACCACCCCGACGGAGACCTCGATCGACATCCGTACCCCGGCCACCTCGGTGGGCGCGGCCAGCCGTTCGGCGATCTCCCGGGCCTGGCGTAGCGCGTGCGCCATCGGTGCGGCCCGGTCGCCGAGCACCGGCACCGAGGTGAGCAGCAGAGCGAACTCGTCGCCGCCGAGCCGGCCGAGCAGGTCACCGGGGCGGGCCAACGCGCTGAGCCGGTTCGCCGTCAGCCGCAGCAGTTGGTCGCCCGCGGCGTGCCCCAGCGTGTCGTTGACCTCCTTGAACTGGTTGATGTCCAGCAGCAGCAGCGCCACCGGGTGGTCGTGCGCGAGCTGCCGCAGCGCCTGATCACCCTTGCCGAGCATGGCGGCCCGGTTGGCCAGCCCGGTGAGCGGGTCGTGCACCGCCTCGTACGACGACCGGGCGGTGACCAGCCGCAGTTCGCGGTGGGTCGCGGCGTCGTGCAGCGCGGCGGCGAGCGCGTCGCCGAACGCGGCCACCGCGTCGTGTTCCCGGGCGGTGGGCGGAGCGGACCGGGGGAACCGGACCCGCAGCCGACCGACCGGCGCGGCACCCACCGACAGCGGACGGATCAGCTCGTCCTCGCCGGGTTCCGACCGGTCCGGCGGGCCCACCTCACGGTCGACCAACTGGCCGCCGGCGTCGCCCCGGTAGCGGCGCCACCGGCCGTCGGCCCGGGCCACGTCCACATCGACCAGCTCAGCGCTGAACAGCGCCAGCGCGCCGGTCACCGCAGCGCTGGCCACGCCCCGCTCGTCGAGCTGGTTGAGGGCCGCGGTGGCCTCGGCGAAGGCCCGCCACGTCCGGCGTTCCTGGTCGGCGCGCAGCCGGTAACGGTAGGTCTGCTGGAGCAGCCAGAGCAGCGGTGGGAGCAGCAGCAACCAGCGCGGGTCGAGCTCCAGCAGCGCGATCACCACCAGGCCGACCGCCACGTTGCCGACGAACATCAGCAACTTGCCGCGCAGAGCGGCGAGCAGCGGTGGCCCGATCGGCAGCCCGTGCCGCAGGCCCAGCGTCACCCCACCGAGCCAGGCGGTCACCAGGAGGTACGTCACCGAGCCCGCGATCACGGCCAGCGCCAAGATCGGGGTGGGCGCGGCGAGCAGCGGGTGGCCCAGCGCGGTGGCCACGGACACGGCCAGTGCCGACGCGGCGGCCAGCGACGCGGCGATCCGGACGATCTCCAGTGCCGGACGGCGGTCGTTGTGCAGTGAGTGCGCCGTCCAGGCCAGCCCGGCGCCGAGCAGGGTGGCCGCCGGCAGCCAGCCGGCCGGCGCCAGGTAGAGGCAGACGATCAGGGCCGCCTCGCCCCAGGTGATGCTGACCATGCCGGCGGCCGAGCGGAACCGCAGCCGCGCGAACTGGGCGACGGCGAAGACGGCGACGGCGATGCCGAAGCGGGCCGGACCGCCGAGCGGATCGTCGGCCGGCAGCCGGTGCGGAAGGGTCAACCCGACCGCGGCGGCGACCAGAGCGGTCAGCGTCACGGCCGCGGTGAGCACGAGCAGCCGGGCAGGCGTGCCGCGCACCCCGAGCCGGTCGAACGGGTCGCCGGCCGGGCCGGAGGTCATCGACCTCCCCCGTCAGCCGACGGACCGACGGCGGTACGGCGGGCGGCCGGTGCTGTGACTGTCATCGGCGCCCCCTCCCGCACACAGCTCAAGGACTTTTGGTCCCCCCGGCGGAAGGCTAAGCCAAACCGGGTGGTCGCAACAGGGGGCGACCACCCGGTTCGGCGTGAATCATGCGCGGACTACCCGTTCCGGTGCTGCTGGTGCCCGTTGGGAGCGGGCGTGGAGGAATCACGCGCTCCGGTCCCGTCTGTCGGATCGGCGACTGTCGCTTCGGCCCTGGTCGGGTCGGTCGGCGGCGTCTGCTGCGGAAACCGGTCGGGCAGCCGGCGCAGCCGGGCGTTCATGTTGCGGATCAGCAGGATGGTCGCGGTGGCCAACAGCAGGATGAGGAACAGGCCCATCGGGCCGGCCAGGCCACCCGTGCGGGTGTCCCCGAAGTTGTTCTCCGCGAGCACCTGGGTAGCGGTCAGCATGGCGTTCCTCCGATGTGCGGTTGCTTACCAGGGTAGCCCCGCGCGGAATCAGCGCGCGTGCGCCGTCTCCCGCACACCCGCGAACAGGTCGGACTCGGGCATCGGGCTGTCCACCACCGACCGGGCTAGCTCGTAGTCCTCCGTCGGCCAGGCGCGCTGCTGGAGCTCCATCGGCACGTGGAACCAGAAGCCGTCCGGGTCGACCTGGGTGGCGTGGGCGCGTAGCGCGTCGTCGCGGACCGAGAAGTATTCGGCGCACTCCACCCGGGTCGTGATCCGGGGGCCCTTGTCCGGCCGCTCCTCCCAGCGCTTGAGCCACTCCTCGTACGGCGACTCCTTGCCGGCGGCGAGCATGCCCTCGTGCAACGCCATGATCTTGGCCTTGGAGAAGCCGATGTCGTAGTAGAGCTTCAGGGGCTGCCACGGGGCGCCCAGCTCCGGGTAGCGCTCCGGGTCGCCGGCCGCCTCGAAGGCGGCCACGCTCACCTTGTGGCACATGATGTGGTCGGGGTGCGGGTAGCCGCCCTCCTCGTCGTACGTGGTGACCACGTGCGGGCGGAACTCGCGCATCAGCCGCACCAGCGGACCGGCGGCCACCTCGACGTCCTGGAGGGCGAAGCAACCCTCGGGCAGCGGTGGCAGTGGATCGCCCTCGGGCAGCCCGGAGTCGACGAAGCCGAGCCACGCCTGGTCGACGCCGAGGATCGCCCGGGCGGCGTCCATCTCGGCGCGGCGGATCTCGCCGATGTTGGCCCAGACATCGGGTCGGTCGAGCTTGGGGTTGAGCACGCTGCCGCGCTCCCCGCCGGTGCACGTCACGACCAGGACATCCACGCCCTCGGCGACGTACTTCGCCATGGTCGCCGCACCCTTGCTCGACTCGTCGTCCGGGTGCGCGTGGACGGCCATGAGACGCAGCTGTTCTGCCAACTTCGGCACTCCTCGTCTGTGCCGGCCGGTGGACCCGACCGGGCTCGACCGGCTGACCTGCCGGAATCCTCCACACCCGGTCGGCGGTCGACACCATGGGGCCGACCTGCCATTCCTGCCGCTGAGCCGGGCTGGGAGGATGGACTCTGTCATTCTTGCTGATGCCGCCGACAACAACGCCAGGAGATACCCGCCGGTGACCGAGACGCACGCCACAATTTCATCGGGCGCGCCGGCTTTCCCGGCCGGCCGCTACGGCCGTCGTCGGGCGACCGGCGGTGGGCGCCGCCGCACGCTGCTGGCCGCGCTGGCGCTGCTGGTGCTGGTGGGAGCCCTGAGCCTGATCTCGGTCCGGCTCTACCGGCAGTACGGCGATCCCGTCTACGACGCCCAGGTGATCACCTACACCGACATCACGGACAACCAGGTGCTGGTCGACTTCCGGGTGACCGTGCCATCGGGCGGATCGGCGGTCTGCGCGCTGCGCGCCCGGGACCGCGCCGGCGCCGAGGTGGCCCGCGAGGAGGTCACGGTGACCGCCGAGCCCGGTGACCGGCACGTGACCGCCCGGCACCGACTGACCACCACCGCGCGGCCGTTCATCGGCGAGGTGCTGCGCTGCCGGGCTCCGGCCTGAGCTGCCAGGACGGCACCGCGGCCGGCCGCCGTGACGGGCCTGAGCGGGCACCTACCCCCGGCGTCGGATACGGACACCAGCGGTGATCGTCGACACCCTGTGTCGTACCGCACTGGTAACTTGGTAGTTCACCTGTCAGCCAGCCACGCACAACTGAGGAGAACGCCTGTGTCCACTGGCAACGAGGCGCCCGCCACCTGGCTGTCCCAGGACGCGTACGACCGCCTCCAGGCCGAGCTCGACGAGCACATCGCCAACCGTCCGGCGATCGCCGCGGAGATCAACGCCCGGCGCGAGGAGGGCGACCTGCGGGAGAACGGCGGCTACCACGCCGCCCGCGAGGAGCAGGGCAAGGCCGAGGGCCGGATCCGCTACCTGCAGGAGCTGCTGCGCACCGCCAAGGTCGGCGAGGCGCCGACGACGGACGCGGTGTCCCCCGGCATGGTGGTGACGATCTACTTCGACGACGACACCGAGGACACCGAGACCTTCCTGCTCGGCTCCCGGGAGATCGCGGCCACCACCGACCTGACCGTCTACAGCCCCGAGTCGGCGCTCGGCAAGGCGATCCTGGGCGGTCGGCCCGGGCAGACCTGCACCTACACGGCGCCGAGCGGCGCCGACATCAAGGTGACCGTGGTCAGTTTCGAGCCGTTCTCCGGCTGATCGCCACCGGCCCCACCATGCGCTGCGGCGTACCGCCGCCGGGGCGTGGCACCCGCGGGTGTCACGCCTCGCCGGCGAAGACCACCTGGTAACCGCTGGCTCGCAGCGCGCTGATCAGGGTGTCCGAGTGCTCCACGCCCCGCGTCTCCACCGACAGCGCCACCTCCACCTCGCCGAGGCCGAGGTGCGGGTTGGCCCGCTGGTGCTCCACGTCCACCACGTTGGCCCGGTGCTCGGCGATCTGGCTGAGCAGCGAGGCCAACTGCCCGGGCCGGTCCGAGCAGCGCACCGTCACCCGCAGGTAGCGACCCGCGGCGGCCAGACCGTGCTCGATCACCCGCAGCATCAGCAGCGGGTCGATGTTGCCGCCGGAGAGCACCGCCACCACCGGGGCCTCCACCTGCACCACACCGGCCAGCAGCGCGGCCACGCCGACCGCGCCGGCCGGCTCGACCACCTGCTTGCCCCGCTCCAGCAGCATCAGCAGAGCCCGGGAGATGTCCTCCTCGGAGACCGTGACGATCTCGTCGACAAGCTTGCGGACGTGGCTGAAGGTGAGCTCCCCCGGCCGGCCGACAGCGATGCCGTCCGCGATGGTGGAGAAGGCCGGCAACCGGACCGGTTCCCCGGCCACCAGTGAGGGCGGGAAGGCCGCTGCGCCGGCCGCCTGCACACCGATGATGCGGACGTCGGGTCGCAGCGCCTTGGCGGCCACCGCCATGCCCGAGATCAGGCCGCCGCCGCCCACCCCGGTGATGATGGTCCGCACATCCGGGCACTGTTCGAGGATCTCCAGCGCCACCGTGCCCTGGCCGGCGATCACGTCCGGGTGGTCGAACGGGTGGATCAGCACCGCGCCGGTGCGCTCGGCGTACGTGTGCGCGGCGACCAGCGCCTCGTCGACCGTGTTGCCGGCCAACTCGACCTGCGCGCCGTACCCCTTGGTGGCCGCCACCTTCGGCAACGGCGCGTTGACCGGCATGAAGACCGTCGCGTGAGTGCCGACCAGCCCGGCGGCCAGCGCCACGCCCTGCGCATGGTTGCCCGCGCTCGCCGCGACCACACCGCGTTCCCGCTCCGCCGCCGACAGCCGGGAGATCCGCACGTACGCGCCGCGCACCTTGTACGAACCGGCGCGCTGCAAGTTCTCGCACTTCAGCCACGTCGGCCCGCCCAGCGCCGCGCTCAGCGGCCGGGAGGGCTCCAGCGGGGTGGTCCGGGTGACGCCGGCGAGCAGTTCCCGCGCGGCCCGCACGTCGTCGAGACCGACCAGTTCCGTCATGCCCCGATCGTGCCACCCGCCCCCGGCGCCTCCTGCGGCGACACCGGGGTCGCCGGGGGCAGAACGGCCGGCACGGGTCCGCCCGGCACCGGCGCCCGGAGAGTCGGGGACATCGGCCAGCCCTGGGCGGTCGTCGGCCAGGCCGGCATTCCCCGGGCGATCCGCGCCTCCTGCATGGTGGAGATCCGCCGGACCAGCACGATCAGCGCCACGGCGGCGACCACGCAGGCCACCGCGGGCACGGCGTGGCGGAGCAGAGAGTCCGGATAGTAATCGAGGTACGCCTGGTAGTCGGCGTCGGTGGAAGGGGTCTCCGGCAGCCTGTCGTACGCCTGGCTGTCGCGGCGACTGACAAACCGCTCGCCGACGCTGAACACCAACCAGGCGGCCCACCAGACGTACACCAGGTCCGGCGTGAACCGCCGCCAAAGGCTGTCCCGGGCCACGTTGGCCACCACCCGGGCCGGCATCACGAAGTTCGCGAACGGCACCAGCCAGCCGGCGATCGCCCAGCCGGCCCCGAGCGTCGGCAGCGCACCCGGGAACGCCTCGATGTTCTTGCGCGCCCGCCACGTCCAGATGATCACCAGTACGGCGGCGGTGAGGTACGCGGCCACCATGGGCAGCGCCAACAGCGCCTCGACGACCACCGCGGCGAGCAGCAGATCCGGGTCACCGTCGGCCCGGGCCTGCCGGGCCATCGCCAGCCCCACCAGCGAAGCGAGTGCCGCCACTAGGTACAGCACAGCGGTAGCGCCGACCGCGATGCCGGCAGCCAGGCCGATGCCGCGTACGGAGTAGGTCGGCAGCCCCGGAGTGACGGCGGGCTGGCCGAGCGGAGTGTGGCAACGCTGGCATTCGTTGTGGTCGGGGGGCGTGGCGTCCCCGCAGGTCTGGCAGCGCATTGATGTCCCCCGGTCCGCGCGACGATGCGCGCACACCGTAGACGATCATGCGGTGGCCGGCGACCCCGTTCCGACCCGGGGATAGCCGGGGGCGTGGCGCGACCACGGCGCGGCCATCTCGAACTGACCGGCCACGCCGAGCAGCAGCAGCTCCGAGCCGGGCGGACCGACCAGCTGCACGGCGACGGGCAGCCCGTCCGGGCGGCGACCCACCGGCACCACGATCGCCGGCAGACCGGCGATGTTCCACGGTGCCGCGTACGGGGCGTACCTGATGTTGGCCGTCATGTTCGCCCGCCAGGACCGGTCGGACCAGCGTGCGGCCTCCGGCGGCGCGCTGGCCAGCGCCGGGGTGAGCAGCAGGTCGACGGAGTGGTCGGTGAAGAAGTCGATCGACCGCTGCCGCCAGGCGGCCCGGTCGGCCTCCCGGACGTAGCCGCGACGCTGCGCCCACTCCCCCAGCCCGACGTGGCGCCGGGTACGCCGTTGCAGGTCGCGCCGGTCCAGCCCGGCGGCCCGGACGTCGGCGGCCGCGGCGGCGAACCAGGTGGCGATGCCCTGCAGGCCGAGCGCGGTGGGATAGACCGGATCGGCCGGCACGGTGTCGTGCCCGGCGGCCGCCAGCAGCCGGCCGGCGGCGGCGACCGCGTCGCGGTTGGGTGCGTCCGGCGAGACACCGCGCACCGGGGAGCGCAGCGAGACGCCCACCCGCAGCCGCTGCGGCGGGACGAGCTTCTCCGGCCGCCGACCGGCGAGCACCGAGAAGCCAACCGCCGCGTCGGCCACCGTGCTGGTCAACATGCCGTGCTCGGTGAGGCCGAACCAGTCGTCCGCGCCGAGCTGGCACGGGACCACGCCCCGGCCGGGCTTGAGCCCGACCAGGCCACAGCACGCCGCCGGGATCCGGATTGAACCGAGGCCGTCGTTGCCGTGCGCGATCGGCACCAGCCCGGCGGCCACCGCGGCGGCGGCGCCGCCGGACGAGCCGCCGGGGGTACGCCCGCTGTCCCACGGATTGCGCGTCACCGCGCTGTTGTCGTCGGTGAGCGCCCACAGCCCCAGCTCGGGCATCCGGGTCACGCCGAGGATCACCGCGCCGGCGCCGCGCAGGCGGCGCACCACCTCGTGGTCGGCCTCCGCCACGTCGGTACGCACCGCGGCAGAGCCGTTCCAGGTGGGCAGGCCGGCGACCGGAGTGTTCTCCTTGACCGCCACCGGCACCCCGGCCAGCGGCAGGTTGGCCAGGTCCTCCTGCTCGTCGACCTTCTCCGCCTCGGTGATCGCCTCACCGCCGCGCACGGCGCGGAACGCGGCCAGCTCGCCGTCGGCCCGCGCGATGTACTCGAGGTGGTCGGCGACGACCTGGGTGGCCGAGACGTCTCCCCTGCGTACGCCCCGGGCGATCTGCTTGGCGGTCGCCCCGACCCAGGTCGCCATGATGTCCTGCACGGCCATCCTTCCCCAGCGGTCAGCCCAGTGCCTGCTCCAGATCGGCGAGCAGGTCGTCGACCGTCTCGATGCCGACAGACAGTCGCACGAGATCGCCGGGAACTTCAAGCGGCGAGCCGGCAGCACTTGCGTGTGTCATCCGGCCCGGGTGCTCGATCAGGGATTCCACCCCGCCCAGCGACTCGGCGAGCACGAAGAGCTTGGCCCGATTGCAGATCTCCACCGCGTGGTCCTCGCCGCCGGCGGCCCGGAAGGAGATCATGCCGCCGAACCGGCGCATCTGCTTGGCGGCCACCTCGTGACCGGGGTGGGAGGGCAGCCCGGGGTAGATCACCTGGGCCACCTTGGCGTGCCCGTCGAGGTACCCGGCGAGCCGCTCGGCGTTGTCGCAGTGCCGGTCCATCCGTACCCCGAGGGTCTTGATGCCGCGCAGGGTGAGCCAGGCGTCGAACGGCCCGTTGATCGCGCCCATCGCGTTCTGGTGGTAGCGCAGCTCCTCTCCGAGCGCGGCGTCGGCGACGACGAGCGCGCCACCGACCACGTCGGAGTGGCCACCGATGTACTTGGTGGTGGAGTGCACCACGACGTCCGCGCCGTGCGCGATCGGCTGCTGCAGGTACGGCGAGGCGAAGGTGTTGTCGACCACCAGCAGCGCGCCCGCGTCGTGCGCCACGCCGGCCAGGGCGGCGATGTCGGCGATGCCGAGCAGTGGGTTGGTCGGCGTCTCCACCCAGACGATCTTCGTACGGCCCGGCTGCACGGCGGCCCGGACCGCGGCCGCGTCGGACACCTTGGCCGGGGTGAACTCCAGGCCCCACCGCTGGGAGACACGGGCGAAGAGCCGGTACGTGCCGCCGTACGCGTCGTCCGGGATGACCACGTGGTCGCCCGGCTGGCAGAGGGCCCGCAGCAGGGTGTCCTCGGCGGCCAGGCCGCTGGCGAAGGCGAGCCCCACCGGCCCGCCCTCGAGCGCGGCCAGGCACTCCTGGAGGGCGTCGCGGGTCGGGTTGCCGGAGCGGCTGTACTCGTAGCCGAGCCGGGGCGCGCCGACGGCGTCCTGCGCGTACGTGCTGGTCTGGTAGATCGGTGGAATCACCGCGCCGGTGCGGGCCTCAGGGTCCTGACCGGCGTGAATGGCGAGCGTCTCGAAGCCGTGGTTCATGCTGGTGAGGCTAGTGCCCCGCCCGGCGCTTCGGGGCGGGGCCGGGCAGTCGGCATTAGCCTGGGCCGATGAGCGGGTGCGTGTTCTGCGGAATCGTGGCCGGCGAGGTGCCCGCGTTCCGGGTGACCGACGAGTCGGACGGGGTGGCGTTCCTGGACACCCGCCCGGTCTTCGCGGGGCACGTGCTGGTGGTGCCCCGGGTCCACCTGGTGACCCTGGCCGAGCTGCCGGCCGAGCTGCTGCCGGGCTACTTCGCCCTGGTCCAGCGGCTGGCGGTGGCGGTGGAGACCGGCCTGGGGGCCGGTGGGACGTTCGTGGCGATCAACAACAAGGTGTCCCAATCGGTGCCGCACCTGCACACCCACGTGGTTCCTCGGACCAAGGGGGACGGGCTGCGCGGCTTCTTCTGGCCGCGTACCCGCTACCCCGCCGATCAGGACGCCCGAGACATCGCGGCCCGGGTGGCCGACGCCCTGCCACGCCCGTCCCGGCCGCCGGCCTGACTCCAGCCTGGGCGGGTAAGGAACCTGGGCCCACCGGGTTGCATGCGGCAGAGGTACGAGAGGAAGTCCACCGTGTTCCTTCGCCAGTCCAAGGCTGAGCTGCCCACCCCCGACCAGGCCCTGCCGGGCCGCCCGATCGCCATGCCGGTCGCCGACCGGCACGAGGTGCTGGGGACCCCGCTGAAGGGCCCGTACCCGGAGGGACTCCAGGTCGCCGTCTTCGGTATGGGCTGCTTCTGGGGCGCCGAGCGGCTGTTCTGGACGCTGCCCGGGGTGTTCACCACCTCCGCCGGCTACGCGGGTGGCATCACCAGGAACCCGACCTACGAGGAGGCGTGTTCCGGCCGGACCGGGCACGCCGAGGTCGTCCAGGTGGTCTACGACCCGAGCAAGATCGCGTATGAGGACCTGCTGAAGGTCTTCTGGGAGAACCACGACCCGACCCAGGGCATGCGCCAGGGCAACGACGTGGGCACCCAGTACCGGTCGGCGATCT
Organism: Micromonospora sp. NPDC005206; assembly: GCF_040608175.1. Classification (NCBI taxonomy): domain Bacteria; kingdom Bacillati; phylum Actinomycetota; class Actinomycetes; order Micromonosporales; family Micromonosporaceae; genus Micromonospora; species Micromonospora sp. NPDC005206. Next base: position 165,935 of record NZ_JBEXHU010000002.1, on the reverse strand, counting down.
ACACGACCACCGACGAGCAGCGGGCCGTCGCGGAGTCGTCCCGGGACGCGTTCCAGCCGATCGTGAAGCGGGCCGGCAAGGGTGACATCACCACGGAGATCGCCCCGCTCGGCAGCTACTACTTCGCCGAGGACTACCACCAGCAGTACCTGGCGCCGACGAAGAACCCGAACGGGTACTGCAACCACGGCCCGAACGGGCTGAGCTGCCCGGTCGGTGTGGCCCGTACCGCCGGCTGACCGTCAGCAACCCGCACGACCACGATGCCCGGCCGCCGAGAGGCGGCCGGGCATTCCCGTCCGGCGTGTGATCGAAATCCGTTGCCGAGCCCGCCGGGGACTCGATAGCGTGGCGGTACACGTGAAAGGAGGTGGTCCAGACTTGTATAGCAATCGGACTCGTGAGGTGGCTGTCCGCTAGCCGCTGTCCTCGACAGTGATCGGTCCGCCGCGAGGCGGGCACCAGTACCAACGTCGAGACCGTGTGGCAGCGGTGCGGCGAATCCATGACAGCCACCCGACCCCCGGGGTGCCGGCCCAGTCCAGCCGGCCCGCGCGAAAGCGCGGAACACCCCGGGGGTCGCTTCATCTGCCGGCAGCGGTCGGGCCGGTCAGCTCAGCCGGAGGACCCGCGATGTCCATGCGCGAGCTGGTGGTCCTGGGGACGGCCAGTCAGGCGCCGACCCGCCAGCGCAACCACAACGGGTACGTGCTGCGCTGGGACGACGAGGTGATCCTCTTCGACCCGGGCGAGGGCAGCCAGCGGCAACTGCTGCACACCACGGTCACCGCCACCGACCTGACCCGGATCTGCGTCACCCACTTCCACGGCGACCACTGCCTCGGCCTGCCCGGCACCATCCAGCGGCTCTCACTGGACCGGGTGGCGCACCCGGTCGCCGTGCACTTCCCGGCCGGCGGCGCCGAATACTTCGCCCGGCTGCGGCACGCCACCTCCTTCTACGAGACCGCCGAGCTGCGGGTCGAGCCGATCGAGGCCGACGGGCAGCGGATCACCCTGGGATGCGGCACGCTGGAGGCCCGCCGGCTGCGGCACCCCATCGAGACGTACGGCTACCGGCTGGTCGAGCCGGACGGCTACCGGATGCTGCCGGAGAAGCTGGCCGCGTACGGCATCGCCGGGCCGGCCATCGGCGAGCTGATCCGCGTCGGCCACCTCGACCTGGACGGGCGTCGCGTCAGCCGGGACGAGGTGAGCGTGCCCCGACCGGGGCAGCGGTTCGCCTTCGTGATGGACACCGGCCTCTGCGACGGGGTCTACGCCCTCGCCGAACACGCCGACCTACTGGTCATCGAGTCGACCTTCCTGGAGTCGGAGGCCGCGCTCGCCGCCGAGGTCGGCCATCTGACCGCGGCGCAGGCCGCCCGGGTGGCGACCGAGTCGGGGGTACGGCGGCTGCTGCTCACCCACTTCTCCCAGCGGTACCCGGACCCGCGCCGGTTCCACGACGAGGCGCGCGAGCACTTCGACGGCGACCTGATCATCGCCGAGGATCTGACCACGGTGCAGCTCCCACCACGCCGGGTAGCCTCGGCCGGGTGACCGTCACGCTCCGCCCCGCCACCGGTGACGACCTCGTGGGGGTGGGTGCCCTGCACCAGCGCTCCCGGGTCGCCGCGTACTCCTCCTTCCTGCCCGCCGAGGCGCTGGCCGACCCGACGTCGGAGGCGATGGGCCAGTACTGGACCGAGCGGTGGAGCTGGGAGCGGGACACCCACCGGCTGACCGTGGCGGAACGCGCCGGGACGCTGGTCGGGTTCAGCTACCTGGGCCCGGACGACGAGGACGACCCGGCGACCGGGCTGCTCAACGCGATCCACCTGGAACCGGCCGAGCAGGGGCGGGGCACCGGCCGCACGCTGATGGTGGACGCGCTGGACGCCATGCGGGCCGGGGGCTGGCGGCGAGCGGTGCTCTGGGTGCTGCGGGACAACGCACACGCCCGCGCCTTCTACGAACGCGGCGGCTGGACCCCCACCGGCGCCGAACGCGAGGAGTACATCGGCTCCGCCCCCACCCCGCAACTCCGCTACACCCGCCCGCTGACGGTGCAAGGAAGGGCACCTTATTAACGCCTCCGGTTGTACAGGGGCCCCTTATTAACACGGCGCAGGTCGATGTTCGCTGTCGGCGGATCAGGGCATGCCGGCGCCACGGGCGGCGTTGCCGGGTACATGGACACCGATCACACCAGGTCCGGCCCGGCCGAGGAGGCCGCGCTGGACGCGTACTCCCAGGTGGTCACGACCGTGGCGGCCCGGGTGCTGCCCAGTGTGGCCGCGCTGTCGGTGCGGACCGCACGCGGCGCCGGCGCCGGCTCCGCGGTCACCGTGGGCACCGACGGTCTGCTGCTGACCAGCGCACACGTCGTGCAGGGTGCCGCGGACGGCTCGGCGGCGTTCGGCGACGGCACCGAGACGACGTTCCGGGTGGTCGGCGCCGACCCGCTCTCCGACCTCGCCGTGCTGCGAGTCGACGAGACCACCGTGCCACCGGTGGAGCTGGGCGACGCCGACGCACTGCGGATCGGCCAGCTGGTGGTGGCCGTTGGCAACCCGATGGGGCTGGCTGGTTCGGTGACCGCCGGGGTGGTCTCCGGGCTCGGCCGCTCGCTGCCCGCCCGGGACGGGCGGGTCACCCGGCTGATCGAGGACGTGATCCAGACCGACGCGGCGCTCAACCCCGGCAACTCCGGCGGCGCGCTGGCCGACTCCGCCGGGCGGGTGATCGGCGTGAACACCGCCGTCGCCGGCTACGGACTGGGACTGGCGGTGCCGATCAACGCCACCACCCGGCAGATCATCGCCGAGTTGACCACCGCCGGCCGGGTCCGACGGGCCTGGCTCGGCGTGGCGGGCGTACCCGTTCCGCTGCCGCCAGAGGTGACCGCACGTACCGGCCAGCGACGCGGGCTGCGCGTGGTGGAGGTGGTGCCAGGCAGCCCGGCCGGCGTGGCCGGTCTCTACCTGGGCGACGTCATCCTCAGCGCGGGCGGGCGACCCGTGGCCGACGGCCAGGGGTTGCAGCGGTTGATGCTCGGCCCGGCCATCGGCGTCCGGCTGCCGGTGACCGTGTTGCGCAAGGGCGCGTTCGTCGACGTCGTCGCGGTCCCCACCGAGCTGCGTGCCTGACGCTCCGGCCGCCGGGCACCCGGCGGCCGGAGCGTTAACAAGGGGCCCCTGCTCTACACGAGGCGTTAATAAGGTGCCCTTCCTTACCGCTCAGTGGGCGCCCAGGTGGGCCAGGAGGTCCTGGCGGGTGAGGACGCCCTTGGGCTTGCCGTCGACGAGGACCAGGGCGGCGTCGGACTTCTCCAGCAGGCCGACGGCCTCGCTGACCGGCTGGCCACCACCGATCATCGGCAGCGGGTCGCCCATGTGCCGCTCGATGGTGTCGTGCAGGTGCGCCTGACCGGTGAAGAGCGCGTCGAGCAGGTCCCGCTCGGCGATGGAGCCGGCGACCTCGCCGGTCACCACCGGCGGCTCAGCCTTGAGCACCGGCAGCTGCGAGACGCCGTACTCGCGCATGTAGTCGATCGCGTCGCGGACCGTCTCGGTCGGGTGCACGTGCACCAGCTCGGGCAGCCCGCCCGGCTTGCTGGCCAGCGCGTCGGCCACCGTCGGCTCGGTGCCGGAGTTGTCGAGGAAGCCGTACCGGGCCATCCACGAGTCGTTGAAAATCTTGGACAGGTAGCCCCGGCCGCCGTCCGGCAGCAGCACGACCACCACGTCGTCCGGGCCGGCCCGACGAGCCACCTCCAGCGCGGCGACCACAGCCATCCCGCAGGAGCCTCCGACCAGCAGCCCCTCCTCGCGGGCCAGCCGCCGGGTCATCTCGAAGGACGCCTTGTCGGAGACCTCGACGATCTCGTCGGCGACACCCCGGTCGTACGTCTCCGGCCAGAAGTCCTCGCCGACGCCCTCCACGAGGTACGGCCGGCCGGTGCCGCCGGAGTAGACCGAGCCCTCCGGGTCGGCTCCGATGATCCGCACCCGGCTCTCGGAGGCCTCCTTGAGGTAACGGCCGATGCCGGAGATGGTGCCGCCGGTGCCGACGCCCGCCACGAAGTGGGTGAGCCCGCCCTCGGTCTGCTTCCACAGCTCCGGGCCGGTCGTCTCGTAGTGCGAGCGCGGGTTGGCCGGGTTGCTGTACTGGTTCGGCTTCCAGGCGCCGGGGATCTCCCGGGTCAGCCGGTCGGAGACGTTGTAGTACGAGCGCGGGTCCTCCGGGGCGACGGCGGTCGGGCAGACGACCACCTCGGCGCCGTACGCCCGCAGCACGTCCTGCTTGTCCTGGCTGACCTTGTCGGGGCAGACGAAGACGCAGCGGTAGCCCTTGAGCTGGGCCACCAGGGCCAGCCCGACACCGGTGTTGCCGCTGGTCGGCTCGACGATGGTGCCGCCGGACTTGAGAAGGCCGGCCGCCTCGGCGTCCTCCACCATCCGCAGCGCGATCCGGTCCTTCACCGAACCGCCCGGGTTGACGTACTCGACCTTGGCGAGCACGGTGGCCTGGATGCCCTCGGTGACGTTACGCAGACGTACCAGCGGGGTGTTGCCGATCATGTCGACGACGTTGTCGTAGTACTGCACGGTGTGCCCTCCGTTGCGGCGCCGGCGATGGCGGCCGGGCAGACGTTTCCTCGCCGCCCAGGGTACGTGCCGTCAGGGCACCAGCCCCCCGGGGATGACCGAGCTGCGCCGGGCCTCCCACTCCAGGAAACGGTCCGTCTCGGCGAGCACGCTCCCGGCCAGCCAGGTGATCATGACCGCGTCGTCGGCCAGCCCGAAGATCGCCAGTGGGATCTCGGGGAGCAGGTCGATCGGCGAGACGATGTACGCCGTCGCCGCGGTCATCAGGGCCAGCCGGAGGCCGCCGTCGTACTGCCCACGGGCGGTGGCCCGGATCATCCGGGGCAGCGCCGCCAACCGGGCGCCCAGCGACGGCCCGCCGCGTGCCCCGGCCGCCAACGCTCGGGCCAGGGCCGCGAACGCCGCGCTGCGCTTCAGTGTCTTCCCCATCGTCGCGCTCCTCTCCGCCGGATCAGCGTGGCGGGTCGGCGCAAGTCGGCCGGCCTCCCCCGGACAGGTACCCCGTCGCGTCGGTTTCCAGGCACCCGCGAGCCGTCACGACGACAGCGGCGTGTCGGCCCGGCGAGATAATGTCGTGGAATGGGGGTGGCTGGTTCCGTCGTACCCGTTGATCCGCGCTGGCGGCAGGCCCGGCGGGTCGCCTGGCTGGCGGCCATCGGGACGGGCGCCACCGCGGCGGCCGCGATCGCGACCGGCGGGGTGCTGCTCGGCCAGGCCCGCCAGGCCCGGCGCACCATCCCGATGGCCGAGGCGCCGCCGCCGCGCTGCGACGGGCTCTACGGCGCCAAGTTCCCTGGCGCGGCGCTCACCATGGTCGTGCTCGGCGACTCGTCGGCGGCCGGCTACGGGGTGCACCGCCGCCGGGAGACGCCGGGCGCGCTGCTCGCCACCGGCCTGTCCCGACGGCTGCACCGGCCGGTGCGGGTGCACCGCTTCGCGGTGGTCGGGGCCATCTCGGCAGTGCTCCGGCACCAGGTGGAGGCGGCGCTGGAGCGCGAGCCCGACATCGCGGTGATCCTGATCGGCGGCAACGACATCACCAACCGCACCCCGCGCGGGCTGGCTGTGCGCTACCTGGTCGAGGCGGTCCGCACGCTGCGCGACGCCGGTTGCGAGGTGGTCGTCGGCACCTGCCCCGACCTGGGCGCGATCCGTCCGATCCAGCCACCGCTGCGCTGGCTGGCGCACCGGTGGAGCCGACAGCTCGCCGCCGCCCAGACGGTGGCCGTGGTCGAGGCTGGCGGCTGGACGGTCTCCCTCGGTGACCTGCTCGGCCCCCGCTTCGCCGCCGAGCCGCACCGGATGTTCGCCTGGGACCGGTTCCATCCCTCCGCCGAGGGGTACGCGGTGGCCGCCGCCGCGCTGCTGCCGACGATGCTCTCCGCGCTCGGCACGGGGCAGGAACGACGGGTCACACCGACACCGGGCGAGGGCGTACGGTCGCTGCCGGAGGCCGCGCAGGAGGCGGCCCGGCACGCCGGCACGGAGGTCAGCGGCACCCAGGTCCGGGGCCACGACCACGGGCCGGCCGGCCGGTGGGCGCAGCTGCGCCGCCGGGCGTTCTTCGGTGTCGGTGCGGTGCCGCAACGCGGGTCCGCCCCGGACACCTCGACAGTGGAGGGACTGGCATGAACGAGCGCAGCGAGCGGGACGTGACCGCCGGTTTCCCGGTCCGACTGGGTCGGGCGGCGGCGCTCTCGCTGCTCGCCGGCACCGTGGGCGGCGCTGCCGTCCTGGCCGGCGAGGCGTTCGTCGCCCGGCACCGGCGCTACGCCCAGCCGGAGCTGGGGCTGGCGCTGCGGGCCACGATCGGTCGGCTTGACGCGCCACCGCTGCGGCTGGTGCTGCTCGGCGACTCGTCGGCGTTGGGCGTGGGCGTCGACCGGCTCGAGGACACCATCGGCGGGCAGTTGGCCAACCTGCTCGCCGAGGGCCCCGCAGGGCGGCGGGTGCACCTGTCCAGCGTCGGCGTCTCCGGGTCCCGCTCGACGGACCTGACCACCCAGGTGGCGCGGGCCCTGCTCGGCGAGCGGCCCGACGTGGCGCTGGTCCTGATCGGGGCGAACGACGCCACCGGGCTGCGTCGGCCCGCCGACGCGTCGGCGTATCTCGGTGCGGCGGTACACCGATTGCGCGAGGCGCGGGTCGAGGTGGTGGTGGGCACCTGCCCCGACCTCGGCGCCGTACGGGCCATCGCGCCCCCGTTGCGCCAGCTGGTCGGCTGGTCCGGGCGCCGCGTGGCCCGCGCCCAGACGACGGCCGTGCTCGATGCCGGCGGCGCGGTGGTCGATCTGGCCACCGAGACCGGGCCGGTGTTCCGGGCCGACGCGGGGACGCTCTGCCACGACGGCTTCCATCCCTCCGCCGACGGCTACCGGGTGTGGGCGCACGCCCTGCTCCCCGCCGTCGCGGCCGCCGCGGCGGTCGCCTCCCGACGCTAGATCGACGCGGCTCGGGGTGACATTTCCCGCCGGGCCGGCTCCTTCCGCGCCAAGTTACCGGCGGGTTAACGTGGGTCCATGCCGATTGAGTCGTCCCGCGACGCCGTCATCGTCGCCACCGCCCGCTCCCCCATCGGCCGGGCGCACAAGGGGTCCCTGCGCGACGTCCGCTCCGACGCCCTCGCCGCGACCATCGTCCAGGCGGCCCTGGACAAGATCCCCCAGCTCGACCCGACCACGATCGACGATCTCTACCTCGGGTGCGGCCTGCCCGGCGGCGAGCAGGGCTTCAACATGGCCCGCGTGGTGGCCACCCTGCTCGGGCTGGACACCGTGCCCGGCGCCACGCTGACCCGATACTGCGCCTCCTCCTTGCAGACCACCCGGATGGCCATGCACGCGATCCGGGCCGGCGAGGGCGACGTGTTCGTCTCCGCCGGCGTGGAGATGGTCTCCCGGTACGCCCGGGGCAGCTCCGACGGGCTGCCCCCCGAGGCGCAGGCGCTGGTCGGCGGCGGCTGGGAGAACCCGCGCTTCGCGGCGGCTGGCGAACGCTCGAAGCGTCGCGCGCAGGGCGGCGCCGAGGTGTGGGCCGACCCGCGCGAGTCCGGGGAGCTGCCGGACATCTACCTGACCATGGGTCAGACCGCGGAGAACCTGGCCCAGGTGTACGACGTCAGCCGCGCCGACATGGACGCGTTCGGCGTCCGCAGTCAGAACCTCGCCGAGAAGGCCATCGCCGACGGTTTCTGGGCCCGGGAGATCACGCCGGTCACCACGCCGGACGGCACGGTGGTGAGCACCGACGACGGCCCCCGGGCGGGGGTCAACCTGGAGGGCGTGGCCGGCCTGAAGCCGGTGTTCCGTCCGGACGGCCGGATCACCGCCGGCAACTGCTGCCCGCTCAACGACGGCGCCGCCGCCGTGGTGGTGATGAGCGCGCAGCGGGCCGAGGAGCTCGGGCTGACCCCGCTGGCCCGGATCGTCTCCACCGGCGTGACCGCGTTGTCGCCGGAGATCATGGGCCTCGGTCCGGTCGAGGCGTCCCGGCAGGCGTTGCGCCGGGCCGGCATGACCATCGACGACGTCGACCTGGTCGAGATCAACGAGGCGTTCGCCGCGCAGGTCATCCCCTCCTACCGGGAGCTGGGCATCCCGGAGGAGAAGCTGAACGTGATGGGCGGCGCGATCGCCGTCGGCCACCCGTTCGGCATGACCGGCGCCCGGATCACCGGCACCCTGCTCAACGCACTCGAGTGGCACGACAAGACCATCGGCCTGGAGACGATGTGCGTCGGCGGCGGTCAGGGCATGGCCATGGTGCTGGAACGGCTCAGCTGAGCCGACCGTCGCTCAGAGCGCGCTGCGGGTCGCCGTCACCTCGGCGGCGGCCCGCGCCAGCACCTCCGCACCCGGCCCGGCGGCGATCAGGTCCGCCACCACCACCCGCACCTGGTCGGGCAGGGCCAGGTCGTTGTCCAGCCGGGGCACCACCCGGCGGGGTTCGCCCTCGGCGTCGGCGGCCAGGTTGGCGATCTCCTGCACGAGCCGGTGCACCAGGTCGGCGCGGGACATGTTGCCGGTGGTCGCGACCGCCGCCCAGCGGGGCTGCTCCCAGTGCGCGACCTGACGGACCAGCAGCCGCACGGCCTGGTCCAACTCCGCTGTGCTCATCGCCGCCGAGTCTACGGCCGACGCCGGGCGAGTCACGTCGGCCGGTCAGCGGCGCAGGTAGCTGAGCAGCCGCAACAGCTGCCAGTAGAGAAAGACCAGCCCGGTGAGCAGGCCGAACGCGCTCAACCACGCGTACCGGCGGGGTCGGCCGTCGCGCACCGAACGCTCGACGAGGTCGAAGTCGAGGATGAAGCTGAGCGCGCCGGCGATGATCGCCACGACCGAGAAGGCGTACGGCAGCCAGCCCACCTCTCCGCTGACGCTGTAAACCGCCAGCCCCGGCCGCCCGGAGATCAGGTACGACACCAGGTTGACCACGCTGAGCACGGCGATGCCGAGCAGCGTGCCGATCACCACGCGGGCCAGCCGGGGCGTCGCCCGGATGATCCGGGCCCGGTAGAGCGCCGCCATGCCGAGGAAGACGCCGAAGGTGCCGGCCACCGCCTGCACCACGATGCCCGGATAGACCAGCTCGAAGGCACGGCTGGCCACCCCCAGCAGCAGCCCCTGGAGCAGGGCGTAGCCGACGATCGGCACCGGGTTGGTGATCCCGCGCAGCGAGATGACCAGGACCAGCGCGATCGACGCGAGAGCGCTGCCGGCCAGCGCGGCGGGCACCCAGACCGCCTCCGGCACCACCGCCCAGGAGACCGCCGCCGCCACGCCGGTGAGCAGCAGCAACCCGACGGTGCGGACCACCACGTCGTCGACGGTCATCGGCTCGACGTCACGGGCACCGAGCACCCGGGCTTCCAACCGGCCGGTCTCGTCCAGCCGGTTGAGCACCGGGTTGTTGCTGCGCACCGCCACCTCCTTCGCCCGCGTACCCCTCGCAGTCACTCTGCCCCGGGCGGACCGGCGGCGGCGGGCAAACGGCACGGCCGGCGCAGACGACGGCGCCCGCCCCCAGGAGCGGGGGCGGGCGCCGGTCGGCAGCGCGGACGACGTCAGTCGTCGCCCTGGAAGTAGCTCAGCAGTCGCAGGATCTCGATGTAGAGCCAGACCAGGCTGACCAGGATGCCGAAGGCGGCCGTCCAGGAGTAGCGCTGCGGCAGGCCCATCCGGACGCCGTCCTCGATCTCCTTGAAGCTGAGCACGAAGCTCAGCGAGGCGACCACGATGCACACCAGGCTGAAGCCGATCGCCAGCGGGCTGCCGTCGCGCAGGCCGGTGTTGACGCCGAACAGCGCCAGCACCAGGTTGATCAGCATGACCGCGAAGAGGCCGGTCATCACCGCGATCATGCCCTTGACGAAGGCCGGGGTGGCCCGGATGACCTTCGCCCGGTAGAGCATCGCCATCAGGAAGAAGATGCCGAAGCTGGCCGCGGCGGCCTGGAGCACGATGCCGTCGTACGCCGTCTCGAACGCCTTGCTGACCATGCCGACGAAGACGCCTTCGACGACCGCGTACGTGATGACCAGCGCCGGGTTGGCCATCCGGGAGAACGAGATGATCAGGCCGAGCACCAGGCCGACGACCGCCGCGCCGATCCAGGCGGCACCGACCAGCGCGTCGGGCACGAGCACCCAGGCGGCCGCGGCGGTGATGCCGAGGATGCCGAGCAGGGCGACGGTCTTGACCACCACGTCGTCGACGGTCATGGGCGCCACGGTTGGCGGCGCGACCGGGTAACCGGCCTGGGACGGGTACTGCTGCGGAATGCCGGGCTGTCCGTACGGCCCGGTCGGGGCGTACCCGGCGGAGCGCTCCCGCTCGGCCGCCTGGCCGAGCCGGGCGAGCACCGGGTTCGAGGTCTTCACTGTCTGGCCTCCCTCAGGGGGTCGTTTGCACGTGAACGTGCCCTCCAAGAGTAAACGGCCCGACCAACTCATGGTGATCACGACTGAGAATGCGTTCAGCCCGCTGGTGCCCGGGGCGGGGGTCGAACCCGCACGCCTTGCGGCAGCCGCTTTTAAGGCGGCCGTGTCTGCCGTTCCACCACCCGGGCGGGTGGCACCGGCGCGCCGACACGCACGGTGCAGTGTCACCGTAGCTGGTTCGCGGCGACCCGGCGTACCCCGCCAGCCTGGCCGCATTAGGGTCGATGCCGTGAGCAGCGCAGCCCCCACGGCCCCCGACGCCGCCCCTGAGCAGGCCTTCCGCCTCGCCGATCAGGTCAACCGCCAAGCCTGGGCCGTCCGGCTGCTGGCCGCCGTCCGCCGGCACCGGGGGGACCTGCTCGTCGCGCTGATCTGCACGGTGGTGGCCGGCTGGCTCACCCACGGACTGTGGCCCGACCCGGCCGGCCGGACGCTGGCGCTGAACCCCGAGGACCAGACCCTCTACGAGTGGTTCCTCGCGGTCGACGCGCGCGCGCTGCTCGGTGACTTCAGTCTGCTCACCGACCGGCTCAACGCCCCCGACGGGGTCAACCTGATGGCCAACACCACGGTCATCGCGCTCGGCATCGTCTGCGCGCCGATCACCCTGCTGCTCGGCGCGCCGGTCACCTTCGCGCTGCTCGCCGCGGCCAACCTGGCCGGCACCGCCGTCGCCTGGTACCTGCTGTTCCACCGGGCGATGCGCGCCCGGCGGCTCGCCGCCGCCCTCGGCGGAGGGCTGTGCGGGTTCGGCCCCGGCATGATCTCGCAGACCAACAGCCACCTGCACATGACCGCCCAGTGGCTGGTGCCGGTGATCATCTGGCTGGTGGTCCGGCTGCTGCGGGCGTCCGATCCGGGGCCCACGCCGCCCACCGGGTCCCGCCGCCTGGTCGCCGGGCCGGACCGGCGGCGCATGCTCAGCTCCGCGGCCGGGCTGGCCGCGGCGATCACCGCGCAGGTCTTCATCGGCGAGGAGGTGCTCTTCCTCGCCGCCGTCACACTGCTGGTGATGGCGGTCAGCTACGCCGTGGCGGACCGGGACCTGGCCCGTCGGGCGCTGCCCAACTTCGCCGGCGGGCTGGCCGTCGCCGCCGGGCTGGCCCTGCTGGTGCTCGGATATCCGCTGTGGTTCCAGTTCGCCGGGCCGCAGGGGGTCGCCGACGGGATGTTCAGTCCGGCCTACTTCTCCGCCGACCTGAGCAGTTGGTGGACCGTCTCCCCACTGTCGGTGGCCGGCAGCGCCGAGTCCGCCCGGCTGACCACCGGCCCGGCCGAGTACAACACCTTCCTCGGCTGGCCGCTGCTGCTGGTCACCGCGGCCAGCGCGATCTGGATCTGGGCGGGGCGGCGGCGACTGGTGCTCGCCTGCGTGGTCGCGGCGCTGGTGATGGGTGCGCTCTCGCTCGGCCCGGAAGTGGTGCTCGGCGGCACCAGGACGGCACTGCCCGGCCCGTACGCCCTGCTGGCCGGGCTGCCGGTGGTGGACGGCGCGCTGCCGATGCGGTTCGGCCTGGCGCTGCTCCCGATCATCGCGACGCTGCTGGTGCTGGCGCTCGACAAGGCCCTCCGGAGCACCGGTCGGGCGCGGCGGCTGGTGCCGCTGGCCGTCGTCGCGGCGCTACTGCCGATCTTCCCGACCCCGCTGCCGACGGCCGAGCGGCCCGCCGTGCCGGAATTCGTCACCGGCGGGCACTGGCGGCAGTGCGTCCAGCCCGGCGGGGTGCTGGTCCCGGTGCCGCTGCCCACGCCCAAGGAACCGTGGCCGATGCGCTGGGCAGCCGCCGCCGACGCGGGCTTCGGTCTGCCGGAGGGATTCTTCATCGGCCCGTACGGACGGGGCGGCACCGCGGCGATGGGCACCTTCAAGCAGCCCACCTCGGCCCTGCTGGCCGACGTCGCGCGGCGCGGCGACCAGCCGGCCATCGGCGACGAGCAGCGCCGGCAGGCCGCCCGGGACGCCGACTTCTGGGGCGCCTCGTGTGTGGCGCTGGCGGACGACGCCCCACACGTGGAGAGCCTGCGCGCGACCCTGGAGCAGCTCTACGGCCCGGCCACCCGGATCGCCGACGCCTGGACCTGGCGGGTCTGACCGCGTACGACAAGGGGCCCCGCCAACACGGCAGGGCCCCCTGTCGTCGATCGGGTCAGACGCGGGGGGCGCCGACGGGCTGGGACGCCTCGACGAACTCCTCGCGCGGGTCGTGCAGCTGGCCCAGGGCGACCACCTCACGCTTGAGGAAGAACGCCAGCGACCAGTCCACCACCACCCGGACCTTGCGGTTGAACGACGGGATCCGGCTCATGTGGTACGTCCGGTGCATGAACCAGGCCGGCCAGCCGGTCATCTTCACGCCGTACACCTGGGCGACGCCCTTGTGCAGCCCGAGGCTGGCCACGCTGCCGACGTGCTTGTGCTTGTAGTTGACCGGCTCGCGGCCCCGGATCACCGCCACGATGTTGTCGGCCATCCGGGCGGCCTCACGCACCGCATGCTGGGCGCTCGGCGAGCAGAAGTTGCCCGGCTCCTTGGTCAGGTCGGGCACCGCGGCGCAGTCGCCGGCGCTCCACGCGCCCTCGACAACCCGGTCACCGTCGACCACCTGAAGGGTGGGCAGGCAGGTGACCCGCCGCCGGTCGTCGCGCGGGAAGTCGGTGGCGTCCAGCATCGGCGACGGCTTCACGCCGGCCGTCCAGACGATCGTGTCGGAGCGGAAGCTGTCGCCGTCGGAGAGCTTGACCACCCCGTCGACGCAGGACTCCAGCCGGGTGTCCAGCCGGATGTCCATGTTCCGCTTGAGCAGCTGCTGCACCGTGTAGGCGCCCATGTCCCGGTCCACCTCGGGCAGCACCCGCTGGGTGGCCTCGACGAGCACCCAGCGCATCTCCTCGGGCTTCAGCTCCGGGTAGTAGCGCAGGGCGTCCCGGGCCATGTCCTCCATCTCGGCGAGCGCCTCGATGCCGGCGTAGCCACCACCGACGAAGGTGAAGGTCAGCGCCGACCGGCGGACGTCCGGGTCGGGGGTGACGGCCGCCACGTCCAGCCGGTCCAGCACGTGGTTGCGAAGGTAGATCGCCTCGCCGATGGTCTTGAACCCGATGCCATGCTCGTGCAGGCCGGGGATCGGCAGCGTCCGGGACACCGAGCCCGGGGCCACGACCACGTGGTCGTACGGGATCTCCCGGGCCGGGCCGACGATCGGCTGCACGGTCGCCACCTTGCGATCATGTTCGACACGGGTGACCGTGCCCGCCACCACCGTGCACCGCTGCAACTCCCGCCGCAGCGGCACCACGGAGTGCCGGGGGGAGATGTTGCCGGCCGCGGCCTCGGGCAGGAACGGCTGGTACGTCATGTGCGGCTGGGGGTCCACCACGATGACCTCAGCCTCACGGGAGCTGAGCTTCTTCGACAGGCGCAGGGCGGCATAGAGACCGACGTGCCCGGCACCCACCACAAGGATCCGCTTCGGATTCACGTCATCTATCTTTCCCCGGTCGGCTCAGGTAATCCCGCTCGCGCCCCCCATCTGTGACGGAGCACAACCCCTGTGACCTGGATAACCCTGGTCGACACACAATCTACCTGCGTCGCAGGAGCCAGCCCAGCAACGCTGCTATCCCCACCGCCACGAGTAACCCGAGCACGGTGACCCACTGGTGGCCGCTCTCCCCACCCAGGCCCGCGACCTGCAACAGCAGCACCCCCAGCACGGCGGTACCCAGCAGCACCGCGGCCGCCCGCAGCAGCCAGCGCGTGATCAGCTCCGGGTCCACCACCGCGTCGTAGGGCAGCAGCGCGGCCAACGCGCAGAGGGTGTGCCCCAGGTAGAGCAGCGCGGCGAGAGCGAGCAGCCGCCAGAGCGCCACCGGCCGGCCGTAACCGTCGGTGGCGAGTAGCCAGCCGCCGACCATCACCAGCGCCGCGAAGGTCGGCCAGACCCGACGCGGACCCACCGCGGGCAGCAGCGCGGCCACCGCCAGGAAGCCGAGCGGCCGGCCGGACAGCACCTCGGCGGGGAACGCCAGCGCAAACCCGGCCAGCACGGTGACGAAGATCCCGGCCCGAACCATGAGCGGGGCGGCGCTGATCCGGGCGAAGGCGTCCTGGGCCGCCCTGACCCGCCCGGTGACGGCGTCGATCATCTGTGCCCACCCCCGCTCACCGGGCACCGACCCTCGGGGCCATCGCCAGCCGCGCCACGTCCCGCAGCACCTGGTCGAGGCTGCCGGCGCCCGCCCAGCGCACCACGGGCACGCCGTGCTCCCGGAGCTGCCCGATCATGATTTCCCGGTCCAGCCGCCACAGCCGGTACGCCACCTCGGCCCAGCCCCGGTCCTTCGGCGGCGTCAGGTCGGTCGGCAGCGTGTCGACCGCCACCACGAACCGCCCGGCGCGGGCCAGCCGGGCCAGCATCTGCGCCGACCGCTCGTCCAGCAGCGGGGTGAGCACCACCACCAGCGCGTCCGAGGAGAGCAGCTGCGGGCCGAACACCTGGTCGTACGGCTCGTGCTGGGAGGCCTGGGCGCGTACGTCGAGCAGCCACTCCAGCACGGTCAGGTACTGCCGGCGACCGGCGGCCGGGCGCAGCCGCCGCGCGGCCGGCCCGTACTCCAGCAGCGAGACCCGGTCGCCCCGGTGCAGGTAGTGCTCGGCGATCGCGGCGGTGGCCCGCACCGTGGTGTCCAGCACCGAGGCGGCGCCGCCCACCCCGCCCGAGCGGCCTGCCTCGGCGAGCACGTCGAGCAGCACCACCACCTCGGCGTCCCGGTCGGAGAGGGTGGACGCCACGTGCAGTTGCCGGGCGCGCAGCGAAACCCGCCAGTCGATGCGGCGCAGCCGGTCGCCGGGCGCGAAGATCCGTACGCCGGCCAGCTCGCCGCCCTCGCCGGGCCGGCGGGAGTGGTGCGCCCCGACCAGGCCGGCGGCTCGGGGCATCGCCTCCACCGCCTCGAACGGTTCGGTTCGCGGATAGACCCGGACCCGGACCGGCTCGGTGATCACCGCCCGGGAGACCAGCAGGCCACCCGCCGTGGCGATCCGCGCGCCGGCCGGACCGACCGGGTGCCGACCCCAGCGCAGGGCCCTGCCGGCCAGGCCGAGGTCCACCGCCGTCGCCCTGGGCACCGACGTCACGAACGGCCGATCGGCGACCGAGCGCCCCGCGCCACCGGCCGGTGCGGCACCACCGTTGTGCGTCGCATCGTCGTGCGACCCGTCGAAGGCGAAGCCGGCCCGCTCGATCCGCAGCCACGGCGAGACCCGGGACCGCACCACCACGAGGTCGTAGTCGACCGTGTCCGGGTTGCCGACGCTCACCGCCGCCGTCACCGCGCCGCCCTCGACCATCGGCCCGTCGTCACCCGGGGTGATCCACACCTGCGGTAGCGCGGAGGGTCGGCGGCGCAGCGCGTACGCGGTGCCGAGCGCGAACGGGGCGGCCAGCACGATCAGGTCGAC
The DNA here is from genome assembly GCF_040608175.1 of Micromonospora sp. NPDC005206. Taxonomy (NCBI): domain Bacteria; kingdom Bacillati; phylum Actinomycetota; class Actinomycetes; order Micromonosporales; family Micromonosporaceae; genus Micromonospora; species Micromonospora sp. NPDC005206. The sequence goes on along the minus strand of NZ_JBEXHU010000002.1, from coordinate 149,923 downwards.
CCGCCCCAGCAGCACCCCCGCCACCAGCAACAGACCGGCGAGCAGCACCGCCCGGCCGAGTGCCCAGGTGGGCGCCCAGCCGGTGGCCGGTTCCGGCTCGGCGGATCTCGGCGCGGGCACGGTCGGTCCGGTCATCAGCGCCGGGGCCCGCCGGCGGCGTAGCTGGGCAGCGCGCCGCTGGCCGGGGCCGGAGTGCCCTCCAGCACCTCGCCGACCACGAACGCCGGGTCGACCCGCCGCAGCCACATCTCCGGGCGCAGGGTGATCCGGTGGGCCAGCGCGGGCGCCGCCACCTCCTTGACGTCCTCCGGCACCACGTAGTCCCGGCCGCCGAACACCGCACGGACCCGGGCCAGCAGCAGCAGCGCCAGCGAGCCCCGCGGCGACGCGCCGACCAGCACCGACGGGTGCTCCCGGGTGGCCGCGGTGAGCGCCACGATGTAGCGGCCCACGGAGTCCTCCACCACCACGTCCTCCAGGGCCGCCTGCATCGACCGCAGGGTGGCCGCGTCGACCACCGGCTTGATCTCCGCCTCCTCGCGGCGGCGGCTCATCCGGCGGCGCAGCACCTCCCACTCCTCGTCGTGCTCCGGGTAGCCGAAGGAGACCCGGAGCAGGAACCGGTCCAGCTGCGCCTCGGGCAGCGGATAGGTGCCCTCGTACTCGATCGGGTTGGCGGTGGCCAGCACGTGGAACGGCTCGTCCAGCTTGTAGGTCACGCCCTCCACCGAGACCTGCTTCTCCTGCATCGCCTCCAGCAGCGCGGACTGGGTCTTCGGGGGCGTCCGGTTGATCTCGTCGGCGAGGAGGAGGTTGGTGAAGACCGGGCCGGCCCGGAAGGTGAAGTCGCCGTTGCGCTGGTCGTAGAGGAACGAGCCGGTGACGTCGGCGGGGAGCAGGTCCGGGGTGAACTGGAGCCGGCGGAAGTCCAGCCCGAGCGCCTGGGCGAACGAGCGCGCGGTGAGCGTCTTGCCCAGACCCGGCAGATCCTCCAGCAGGACGTGCCCACCGGCCAGGATGCCGGCGAGGACCAGCTCCAACGCGTCCCGCTTGCCGACCACGACGGTGCCGACCGCGTCCAGCACCGCCCGGGCCAGACGGCCGACCTCGGCGGCGGGCATGCTCGGGTCCACGTCGTTCATCAGATCTGCTCCAGTTCGGCGACGATCACCGCGAGGTCGCGCGGCGACGGGGGGCGGCGGGGCGGGTTTTCCAGGAACGTCCACAGCCGGTCGCCCAGCAGGACACGGGCGCGGCCCGGGTCCGACTCACGGGTCACGCCGTGCTTCAGGCGCATCCGCTCGTCGGCGAGTTCACCGATCCGGGGCAGGACCACGCTGGTGAAGCGTTCGGGTCGCGTCGTGGACCAGTCGAGTGGCCATTCCCAGCGGTTGATCGCGGTGCGCAGCGCGTCCCGGGAGCCCCAGTTGTAGCTGCCGTCCTCCTCGCCCGTCGTCATCCGACCGCTCGGCGGCGGCGGGGGTGGCGGCGCGAGCAGGCCGGTGACCCGGCGGACCGCCAGCACGGCGAGCACCCCGGCGATCAGCACGGGCAGGGAGACCTGGAGGCCGATGGCGCGCAGCCCGGCGACGAGCACCGCGACCAGGGCGGCCGCGATCGCGAGCGAGCGCAGCACCAGGCGGGCCGGCCCGCCCCGCGACTGCGGGTCGGCCGGTGCCGGTTCCTCCTCGAAGGCGAGCAGGTCGTCGATGCTGGTGGTGCTCAAGCAGGCACCTCCTGGCTGGGGGCCACCGCGGCCAGTTCGTGGCGCAACCGGCGCAGCGCGGCTCGGGCCTGGTCGCGGGTGCGTTCGTCGACCGGGCGGGTGGCGTACCGGGCCTCCCGGTAGACGTGCGCGAACTCGGCCAGCACGTCGGCGCTGACGATCGCCGGCACCCCGGCCGACGGGTCGCCGCGCAGCAGCCGGGTGACCAGGTCGGTGGGAGTGTCACCGGGCCGCCGGGGAACACCGGCGGTGGCGGCGGCCTCCTCCAGGCGTACCCAGCAGGCGATCACCGCGACCCGGGGATCGGTGTCCCGGTCGTCCAGCTCCACAAGGCCGGCGTCGAGCGCGGCGACCACCTCGCGGGCGGTGCCTTCGGCGGTACGCCGGCCCCGCTGCGCCGGCAGTGCCCGGGTGGTACGGCGCACCGCGCCGCGCACGAGGATCCAGGTGAGGTAACCCAACACGGCGGCGATGGCCAGCCCGAGCAGCACCATCGCCACGGTGGCGATCCACTGCGGGATGTGCGCCTGGGTGGCCTCGCCGGCGTCGCGCGGCTCCACCGGAATCGACGACGATGGCTCCGCCGTCGGGTACTCGGGGACCCAGGGGACGTTCTCCGCGGCCGGGGGGATCCGGCTGGCCCCGATCGACGAGTGCGCGGAGGCCAGCGCGGCCCCGGCGAGCAGAACGGCGACCGCACCCACCGGCCACCACCGGCGGAGCAGGCCGAACACCTGGCGCAGCACCCCGGGCTCGTCGGCGGGGTACGGCGTGGGCGGGCGCGTTCCGTCCGTCATGGCCACCGCCCCACGCACTCTCAGTCCACTCCGGCCAGCTGCCTGGCCCGGCCGAAGACGTCGTCCAGCATCCCTGGTGTCAGCCGCCCGGTGAAGGTGTTCTGCTGGCTGACGTGGTAACAGCCAAGCAATTCCGGTGCGGCCGTGCCGGACCAGTGTGCCCCATGGCCGAACCTCGGTCGCGGGCTGGGCGGGCGCTGCCCGTACACCTGGTGCAGCACCGGCCACCACGCCGCCCAGGCGAACGCGCCCAGCGCGACCACGACGCGCAGGGTGGGCCGGATGAGCGCGACCTCGCGGTGCAGCCAGGGCGCGCAGGTGTCCCGCTCATCCGGGGTGGGCTTGTTGTCCGGCGGCGCGCACCGGACGGCCGAGAAGATGCGGGTGTCGCGCAGAGCCAGCCCGTCGTCGGCGGCGACGCTGGTCGGCTGGTTGGCCAGCCCGGCCCGGTGCAGGGCGGCGAACAGCACGTCACCCGACCGGTCGCCGGTGAAGATCCGGCCGGTGCGGTTGCCACCGTGCGCGGCGGGCGCCAGGCCGAGGATGGCGATCCGCGCGTCGGCGGCGCCGAAGCCCGGGACCGGCCGTCCCCAGTACTCCTGGTCACGGAAGGCGGCCCGGCGTGTGCGGGCCACCTCCTCCCGCCAGCGGACGAGCCGCGGGCAGGCGAAACAGTCGCTGACCGCCGCGTCCAGATCGGCCAGGTCGGTCGCCCGCGCGGCGCGGGCGACCACCTGATCGGGGGTACGCGACTCAGCCAAGCTTGGCCCGGAAGAGTTCCAGGGTGCGGGCCCAGGCGCTGGCGGCGGCGCGCTGGTCGAACGCCTCCGGCCGGTCGTCGTTGAAGAAGGCGTGCGAGGTGCCTGGGTAGTCGTAGAGGTGGCAGGTGCCGCCGGCCTCCTCGATGGCCCGGCGGGCGGTCTGCACGCCCTCGGCGGCCGACGTGCCGTCCTCTTCGGAGCAGTGGATGACGGCGGACTTGCCGGCGTAGTCGACCCAGTCGGGGCGCATCGACTCCCAGGGCAGCACGGGGTAGAAACCCACGCTGGCGACGATGCGCTCGGAGAGCGTCGCCGACCAGAGAGCCAGGCTGCCGCCGGCGCAGAAGCCCACCGCCCCTACCTTGCCGGTGACCTCCGGTCGGCCGGCGAGGTAGTCGGCCGCGCCGGCGATGTCCTTCGCCGCCTCGTCCATCCGCATGGCCATCAGCAGCCGCTGCGCCTCGTCCGGCTCACTGGTGGTCTCACCGTGGTAGAAGTCCGGGGCGAGGGCCACGAAGCCGGCCTCGGCGAACCGGTCCGCCACCGACCGGATGTGCGGGACCAGGCCCCACCACTCCTGGATGACGATGACGGCGGGGCTGGCGACGCCGCTGGCAGGTATCGCGAGATACCCCTCGCTCATGCCCCCGTTGCTGCGGTAGCTCACCATCTCGCCCATCGGCCCGTCCTCCTAGCGGTCAGTCATCGTTGGCTGGTCGCCCAGTGGTCCTACGTGCCGGTAGCCTGCCATGCCGCGCCGTCGCCGGGGAAGACACGGGAACAGTGGCATTCACCTCCCGTTCGCCGGGTCGTGACTCCGCGTACGCCGACGGCGGCGGGGACCGTTCCCCCACCGCCGTCGGTGCCGTTGCCCTGCTGCTGACGCTCCGGTCAGGCCTTCTTGGTCAGGCAGAGCAGGTAGCCCGTCTTGCCCGGCTCGATGCTGTAGAAGACGTACCCCTCCTCGCCCTCCTTGAGGTACTCGTCACACGCGGTGCCGGCCTTGGCCTGCGCCTCGGTCTGCCCATCAACGCGACCGACCACGTTGTACGCCGCGTCGGTGGAGGTGCACTCGACGACCTTGGCGCCGTCGACCTCCTCCTCCTCGGTGCCGGTGACCTCGGGCAGCTCGGCGATGCAGTCGCCGGCCTTGGCGTCGGCGGTCTCGTCCTTGTTCAGGAAGTTGCCGATGGCGCTGGCGACGCCGAACTTCAGGCCGGCGATGACGACGAACACGAGGATCGCGCCGATGATGCCGAGGGCCTTCTTTGCACCGGGCTTCTTCGCCTCCGGCTCGACCGGCGACGGCGTCTCGACGGCCGGCTGGGGCGGCGCGACGTCGGACGCGGGGGGCGGTGCAACCTGCTCTGACACGGGGGTTCCTTCCGAGGGGTTGATGAGCAGACGACACCGTAACGATCATTGATTTCCGGCGTCGTCCCGCTCGCCTCGTCCGTTCAGCTATTTCCCAGCTTCGTATGCATGATCCAATTCACATCGTCGTTCATCCCGTCGCGGTGGGGATCGGTGTGCCGGTCGGCGTCGCGGTCGGACCCACCGTCGGCCCACCGGTGGCCGTCCCGGTCGGCTCGGGCGTCACGGTCGGGGCCGTCGTCGGCGGCGCGGGCGGGACCGTCGGCGCCGGCGCGCCCGGAGCCCGGGGGCCGAAGGGTGCCTGGTCCGGGCAGTACGGGTACGCCCGCAGCAGCGGCTTGCCATAGACGTCGGCGGGGTCCGCGCAGTCCGGGTAGCCGAGCCGGATCGGGTCACCGTTCTGGTCGAAGAGCCGGGCGTTCTCCACCAGCCGGCCCTCGCGGTCGTAGACGAAGACATCCCGGACCTGGCTGTACTGGCTGTCGACCGAGGTCTGGTCGTAGTAGTAGTCGCTGTAGCCGAGCCGATCCTCGGCGTTCGCCAGCGTGGCGAGGGCGAAGAACACGAGCACCAGGCTGCCGGCGTGCAGTGCCCAACGCGGCCAGCGGGTCAACCGCTCGGAGCGGCGGCCGAGCCAGATCGAGGCGAGCACGAGACCGACCAGCATGATCAGGCCGCCGAGCAGCTCTCCACCGAACCGGGGCAGCAGCCCGAAGCCACCACCAGTGGTGATCATGGTGATCAGCATCGCCGCCAGGTAGCCGCGCAGCACCCACCAGCCGGGACGCAGCAACCGGAGGAAGTCGCTGGCCGTCTCGTACCCCAGCGGTGGGCCGAGCCGGGAGTCGATCGAGCGCAGTCGCCTGCGGGCCCGGACCACCGCGGTGGCGACCCGCTGGTCGAGGTTGCGCCCGCCGCCCGGTGCGCCGGCCGCGGCGCGCAGCTCGGCGGCGTACGTCTCGGGCTCCCCAAGCCGCTCGACGAGGGTGCCGCCGGCCTCGGCGGCCACCTCGGCGAGGTGATCGGCCAGATCCTCGGTCAGCTCGTCGCGCTGGGTGGGCGGCAGGTCGGCCAGCGCCGCTCGGACCCGCGCGACATAGTCCGTGATTTCCTGCCCCGTGACGGTCATGCCGCCATCCCCCGATCGTCGAGCAGACTGTCCATGGTGGTGGCGAACGAGCGCCAGAGCTTGCCGGAGCGGGTCAACTGGTCGCGCCCGGCCGCGTTGAGTGCGTAGTACTTGCGGTGCGGCCCGGATTCGCTCGGCACGACGTAGGTGGTGAGCAGGCCGGCGCCGAAGAGGCGGCGCAGCGTGCCGTAGACCGAGGCGTCGCCGACCTCCTCCAGCCCGGCCTCGCGGAGCCGGCGCAGGATGTCGTAGCCGTAGCCGTCCTCCTCCCGGAGCACGGCCAGGACGGCCAGATCGAGCACGCCCTTCAGTAACTGTGTGGTGTCCACGCACTGCACACTACTGTGCAATGCGAAATAGCGTCAACGATTCAGCCTCGTTCGCCCCATCAGCATTCGTTCTCTCCCCGATGCGCGAACTCCTCGAGGGAGAGAACTTCCTGCACCTCCTCGCCGCGGACGATGGCGGTGACCAGGACCGATCCGGACGCCAGTTCGGTCAGTTCGCCGAGGCGAAAGCTCACCCGGTGCGTAGTGAAGCTGCTGTCGTCAGCGACTCCGTACATGTCGAAGGCACCGTCCGGGTCAGCAATCGACTCCGGTGGGAAGCCATCCAGGGGCACGGTGGTGGGCGAAGTCGCGGCACGTGGCACGGTGAAGTTCCGCCCCGGCCACTTCGGCCACGGCGTCGCCCGACCCGACGGGGTCGCCCGACCCGACGGTTTTGGCGACGTCGACTCCCTGACGGAGAAGAGCACCACGACGTCGGGCGGCCGGTCCGAACACCAGGCCAGCGCCGCGAGCGGGCGGCCAGCGGCGTCAACGGTCAGGCCGGTGATGCCCTTCCTCTCCGGCGAGCAGGAGGTCAAACCGCCGAGTACGAATGCCGCCACGGCCAGCACAGCAGCCGCCCGGCGCGTCGTCCGCGCTTGAAGGCCCATCCTCCGACGGTCACAGCTCAGCGTCGACTCAGGGCCTCAGCGTCGTCACAGTTCGACGACGATCAGTGTGATGTCTTCACTGAAGACTCCAGGCGATGCCGTCGAGGATGTCGTGCTCCGAGGCGACCACCGACGGCATGCCGGCCCGCTCCATGATCACGCGGAGCACCAGCGCACCCGCGCCGATCACGTCGGCCCGGCCCGGATGCATCACCGGGATCGCCAGCCGCTGCTCGCGGGTTCGACCCAGCAGGTCGGCCGTCACCTCGGCCACCGCTTCGTAGGAGACCCGGGCGTGGTGGATCAGCTCCGGGTCGTACTCCCGCAGGCCCTGGGCCACGGCGACCACGGTCGTGACCGACCCGGCGAGACCGACCAGCGTGGCCGCCTCCCGGCCGGGCACCGCCGCGAGCGCCCGGTCCACCGCCGCCACGATGTCGGCCTGCGCGGCGGCGACCTGCTCCGGCGTCGGCGGATCGCCCGGCAGATGCCGCTCGGTCATCCGGACACACCCGATGTCCACCGAGATCGCGGCCCGCACCCCGCCGGCCCGGTCACCGACCACGAACTCGGTGGAGCCGCCGCCGATGTCCACGACCAGGAACGGCTCCTTCGCGTCCGCGGGAAGCCCCCGCACCGCGCCGGTGAAGGACAGCCGCGCCTCCTCGTCACCGCTGACCACCTCGGGCGCGACCCCGAGGGTGCGCCGCACCATCTCGGTGAAGTCGTCGGCGTTGGCCGCGTCCCGGGAGGCCGAGGTGGCGCACATCCGCACCCGCTCCGCACCCAGCTTCTCGATGTCGGCGGCGTACGACGCCAGTGCCACCCTGGTCCGCTCGATCGCCTCCGGCGCCAACCGGCCGGTCCGGTCCACGCCCTGCCCCAGCCGGACGATCTCCATCCGTCGGGTCAGGTCGGTCAGCGGCGCCTGCGGCCCGGCCGATGGGTCGGGCAATCCGGCGACCAGCAGTCGGATCGAGTTGGTCCCGCAGTCGATGGCCGCCACACGCGTCGTCACGGCAGCAACCCTACGGCAGGCCAGGCGGTCGCCCGGCGGGTTGTCCAGCCGAAGGCCACACCGCGGAGAGGTCCGACACCGACGACTCCGAGCCGGCGACCAGCAGGTGCGCGCCGAGCGGGGTCAGGTGGTGCCGGACGGCCCCGCCGTCCCGCTCGCTGGCGATCAACCCGGCCGACCTCAGCGCGCTGGCGTGCTCCGACGTCGAGGAGAGGCTGATCCCGACGGCCCGGGCCAGCACCGTCGTGGTCAGCCCGCCGTCGTCCGCGAGCCGGCGGAGCACCAGCGCCCGAGTGGTGCCGAGCAGCCGCCCGAGGGAGTCGACCCCCGCGGAAGCGGCCCGGCGCGGCATCGGCACCGGGTAGACGAGCAGGATCGGCCGACCCGGCTCGACCAGCACCCGGGGGCGGGGACCAGCCAACGGGGAGGGCAACAGGATGAGCCCGTGCCCGGTGCCGGTCAGCTCCCCGTGCCACCAGGTCCGCACCTCCAGCACCGGCTCCCGCCACCGGATCGCCGGGTGCAGACCGTCGAAGAGGCTGGCCAGGCCGTGCCGCGCCAACCGCTGGCTGGCGCAGATCACCTGCTGGCGATGCGCCGCCACCAGATCGGGCCAGTGCGGTGCCAGGACGGCCTCGAACCAGGTGCGCACGGCCCCGCCGAACAGGTCCAGCGTCTCCGGGTCGGCCGTCGCGAACCGTCGCCGCAGCGGGCTGGCGGCCACATAGGCGTACGCGGCGGTAACCTCGGCCCGGACCCGGCGCGCCGGAGTGGCCCGGATCGCCTCGAGACCGGCCGTCACCGACTCCAGGCCGTCCAAGGGGGTGACGAAATCCGGCAGGCTCCCCCGACCGGGCAGGAGGTGCCGCAGGATCGCGGTGGCGGCCTGGGCGACGCCGGCGGCCTCGACAACCCCTGCCTGCTCGGCCAGGGACGGCGCCATCACCGCGACCGTGGGATCACGCAGCCACTGACCGGCCAGCAGCGCGGTCCCGACCGGGTGCAGCCGGTCGGCGAGCCGCACCCGGCACAGATCCGCCGGCCCGAGCTGGAGGCGAAGCATGGGGACAGCCTGCCTGCCTTCGGCCAGGACCGAAAGGGTTGATCCGCACGCCGGCCGCCTCCAGTGTGGACGTCGGGATCGACGGGGGGTGGGCCGGCGTGCGTCGGACGATGGCAGTGTTGACGGGGCTCTGCCTCATCGTGGCCGTCGCGGCCTGCGAGCGGGGGCAGCCCTCGTCGACCCCGCCAGCCGCACCCTCCGCGTCACGCCCAGCGCCGGGCGATCACCGGCTCACCCTGAAGCACAACGGGCTGGACCGCGCCTACCTGCTGCACGCACCAGACGGGTACGACCCGAGCCGGTCGCCCGCACTGGTCATCGCGCTGCACTTCTATCCCGGAACCGGCCCCTCCCTGCGGGAGCTGACCGGCCTGGACGCCAAGGCCGACAAGGACAACGTCCTGGTCGCCTACCCCGACGGGCAGGGTGGCGGCTTCAACGCGCTGGTCTGCTGCGGCAAGGCCGACGACGTCGGCTTCCTCAACGCCCTCACCGACCACCTCGTGCAGACCTGGCGGGTGGACCCGACCCGGGTCTTCCTCACCGGCATCTCGAACGGCGCCGACATGAGTTTCCGGACGGCGGTGGAGGGTGCGGGCCGGTTCGCCGCGATCGGGGTGGTCAGCGGCGGGTACAGCGGTCCCCTGACCACGGACGACGACTACGTACCGAAGAGACCGGTTTCGGTGATCACCTTCATCGGCGCGCAGGACCGGTACGAATCGGTCTTCCAGGCGGGCATGCGGACCTGGCAGCAGCGACTCCGGTGCAAGCCCAGCCCGAAGGCGTCCGGAGTGCCGGGGGTGACCCGGACCGTGGCCGGCTGCGCGGACGGCAGCGAGGTCAGCGTCTACACGATCGCCAGCATGGGCCACAGCTGGCCGGGAGCGACAACCGGTCAGCTCGCCGCACCCACCGCGGGTCTGTCGGCCACCGACCTGATGTGGGAGTTCTTCGCCGCGCACCCCCGCAAGGCCTGACTACAGCCGCAGCAGCATCCGGGTGTTGCCCAGCGTGTTCGGCTTCACCCGCTCCAGGTCCAGGAACTCCGCGACACCCTCGTCGTACGAGCGCAGCAGCTGCTCGTAGACCGGCTGCGGCACCGGCGCGCCGTCGATCGCCTGGAACCCGAACGAGGCGAAGAACCGGGTCTCGAAGGTGAGCACGAAGATCCGGGCCACGCCCAGCTCCCGAGCCGCGTCGATCAGCTCACCGACCAGCCGGTGCCCGATCCGCTGGCCCCGGCAGGACGGATCCACCGCGACGGTGCGGATCTCGGCCAGGTCCTCCCACATCACGTGCAGCGCGCCGCAGCCCACCACGGCGCCGTCCTCGGCGCGGACCGCCACCCGGAACTCCTGCACGTCCTCGTAGAGGGTGACGGTGGCCTTGCTCAGCAACCGCCGGTCGTCGGTGTACGTGTCGACCAGCCGCCGGATGCCACGCACATCCCCGGTACGGGCCCGCCGCACCAGTATCTGGCTCTCGGCAACCGGTGCCGACGACCCGGCGTCCGCGCTCATTCGCCCGCCGGCACGTCCACGCACGGGCCGGCCGTCCACCAGGGTTCGACCAGCGCCAGCGTCTCGTCACCGAACGGGTTCACCCCGGGGCCGGCACCCAACGCGTGTCCCAGGTGCACGTGCAGGCACTTCACCCGGCCCGGCATGCCGCCGGCAGAGATGCCGGCGATCTCGGGCACCTCGCCGATCGCCTCGCGACGGGCGAGGTAGTCCTCGTGCGCCGCCCGGTAGTGGGCGGCCAGCTCGGGATCCGTCGTCAGCCGGTCGGCCATCTCCTTCATCAGCCCGCCCGACTCCAGCCGGCTGCACGCCGCCGTGGCCCGCGGGCACGTCAGGTAGTACAGCGTCGGGAACGGCGTGCCGTCGGCGAGGCGGGGCGTCGTCTCCACCACGTCCGGCAGACCGCACGGGCAGCGGTGCGCCACCGCCCGGGTCCCACGGGGCGGGCGGCCGAGCTGCGCGCCCACCGCGGCCAGGTCGGCCTCGGTGGCCGGCTCGCGGTGCGGCAGGGGTACGGAATCCGCCGCCGACTCCGGCGGTGGTGCGACAGTCACGGTGCCCATCTCTCCTGGTGCGCTGGTCGGTGGTTCACTTGCCCGGCTGCTGGCTGTCCGCCGCCTGAACGCTCGACCAGAGCGTGTCGTACCAGGTCACCGGACCGGCCGGGGCCGCCGGTCCGGCCGACTTTCCGGCGTCCCGGGCAGCGCCCTCCGGGTCGTGGAGCACCACCATCATCTTCTCGCCCGGCCGGCCCATGAAGAACCGTTCCCGGGCCTGGGTCTTGATGTACTCGTCGTCCTGCCATTTGGCGGCCTCGGCGGCGAGCTTGCCGATCTCTTCTTCCTGCGCCGCCTGGGCGGCCTCCATCCGCTCGATGTCAGCCTGCTGGTCCAGGTAGACCCGGACCGGGTAGGTGTAGGCCAGAGCGAGCGCGATCAGGACCGCGAACAGCACGGTGGCCCGGCCGGTGAAGCGACGGGGGTGGGGTGCGGCGAGGCGTTTGACGGCACCACCGGCGGCGGTACGCCGAGCGGCGGCCGGACGGTTCGCGGAGCGGACCCCCTCGGCGCCCCGGGCCGCGCCCGGCGCCCGACCAGCGGTGCCGCGCGGCTCGGCGCGTACGCCTGCCTCGCGGACCGATCCCCGTGTGGCGCGGCCGCCACCCGGCCGACCGGACTGACCCGGCCGGCGGGCGGGGCGCTGACCACCCGGTGTGCGGCGCTGCTGCATCGTCACACCCCTCCCCCGAGGCTTCCGCGTCTCAGGCCGAACGGTAGCGCGGGAACGCGCCGACGCCGGCGTAGCGCGCCGCGTCGGCCAGCTCCTCCTCGATCCGGAGCAGCTGGTTGTACTTGGCGACCCGGTCCGAGCGGGCCGGCGCGCCGGTCTTGATCTGGCCGCAGCCGGTGGCCACCGCCAGGTCGGCGATGGTGGTGTCCTCGGTCTCGCCGGAGCGGTGGCTCATCATGCACTTGAAGCCGGCCCGGTGGGCCAGGTCCACCGCGTCCAGGGTCTCGGTCAGCGAACCGATCTGGTTGACCTTGACCAGGACCGCGTTCGCCGACTTCTCCGCGATGCCACGGGCGATGCGCTGCGGGTTGGTGACGAACAGGTCGTCACCGACGATCTGCACCCGGTCGCCGATCGAGGCGGTCAGCGTCTGCCAGCCGCTCCAGTCGTCCTCCGCCAGCGGGTCCTCGATCGACACGATCGGGTACTCGTCGGCCAGCTTCGTGTAGTAGGTGCTCATGTCCTCGGCGGACTTCGCGGCACCCTCGAAGGTGTAGGTGCCGTTGTCGAAGAACTCCGTGGCCGCCACGTCGAGCGCGAACACGATGTCGCTGCCCAGCCGGTAGCCGGCCTTCTCGACCGCCTCGGCGATCAGGTCCAGCGCCGCGGCGTTGGTCGGCAGGTTCGGCGCGAAGCCACCCTCGTCGCCGAGCCCGGTCGACAGGCCCTTCTTCTTCAGCACCGACTTGAGCGCGTGGTAGACCTCCGCGCCGGAGCGCAGCGCCTCACGGAAGGTGGGCGCGCCGATCGGCGCGATCATGAATTCCTGGATGTCGACGTTGGAGTCGGCGTGCGCGCCACCGTTGAGGATGTTCATCATCGGCACCGGCAGGAGGTGCGCGTTCGGGCCGCCCAGGTAGCGGAAGAGGCTCAGCTCGGCGCTGCCGGCGGCGGCCTTCGCGACCGCGAGGGACACGCCGAGGATGGCGTTCGCGCCCAGCTCCGACTTGCTGTCGGTGCCGTCGATGTCGAGCATCTTCTGGTCGATCAGCCGCTGCTCGCTGGCCTCGTACCCGATGATCTGGTCGACGATCTTGTCTTCGACGTTGGAGACCGCCTTCTCCACGCCCTTGCCCTGGTAGCGGTCGGCGTCACCGTCGCGCAGCTCGATCGCCTCGAAGGCGCCGGTGGAGGCGCCGGAGGGCACGGCGGCGCGGGCCACCGTGCCGTCGTCCAGGCCGACCTCGACCTCGACCGTCGGGTTGCCCCGCGAGTCGAGAATCTCCCGGGCGACGATTCCCTCGATGGTTGCCACTGAGTCGCTCCTCGTTGTTGTGATCCGGTCCGTGGGTGGGCCGCGACGGTGCGGCTGAGGCAGGTGTTGAACGCAGCGTATCGGGCCACGGGAACGGGCACGGCGTCGCCCGCGTACCCGAGCCGCCCCACGGTGACGGACATTCCCGGATTTCCGGGCCTCAACCGGCAACGGGTTTGCGCTGCGCGGACCCCATCCACCAGGCTGGTCGCCATGCCCGCCGCCTCGACCACCCTCCGCATGCTCGCCGTGTCGGTCATCGCGTCGCTCACGGTCACCGGCTGTCAGACATTCGAGGACGCCGGACGCGCCATGGGCCGCTCCGATCTGGTCAACGACCTCGCCGTCCGGCTCGACCGGGCGCTGGAGCTGACCTACTCGGCCGAATACCAGCTCCCCGGCGGAGAGACCGCCGCGATCGTGCAGGCGCAGGATCCGGCCCGCTCCGCGTACAGCTACCCGGGCGGACGACTCACCGTCACCCCGGACGGCGTCACCCGGTGCACGACGACCGACGGCCGTACGGCGTGCACGCTGGTCACGCCACCCACCCCGGGCAGCAGACCCACCGTCGCGCTCTTCGCCGAGGCGAACCAGCAGGGTCTGGTCACCCCGCCGGTGGTGGTCGGGCTGCTGACCGCCGCCGCGCTCGACCCGCAGGCGGTCATCGAGCAGAGCGACACCACCGTCGCCGGGCACCACGCCACCTGCGTCGAGGTGCAGCGGTCGGACGGCGACCTCACGGCCTGCGTGACCACCGACGGCGTGCTCGGCAGCTTCACCGGGGCTGTCGACGGCAAGCCGATGGAGCTGGCGCTGAGCAGCTACTCCGAGACGGTGGCGAAGGACGCGTTCGACCCGCCCGCCAATGCCAGCGTGGTGGACCAGCGGCCGGGCGGGTCGTGACCGATCCGGCCGTCGGGTCCGTGCCAATCGCGCGGCGCACCGGGTTCCAGCCGGGCGCCGACCTCGGCCGCCCGCCCGAGCCCACCGACCTGGCCCTGCCGGTGCTCGGGGCGAAGCTGCTGACCACCGCCGACGGGACGGTGGCCCGGGTCGCCGATCTGCCCGCCGAGACCCCGTGGGTGCCGTTGGGCACCCTCGATCGGGTGCCCGCGTGGGCGACCGACCTGGCCACGGCCGACGGGATCCCCGGCCGGGCGCGTGGCTGGGCGTCGCTCGCCGCCGAGGTGCCCGAGCCGCTCGCCACGCTGGCCGGGCGGGCGTTGGCCGTGGTCACCTGGCGGCGTACCCACCGGTGGTGCGGCGCCTGCCGTGCCGAGCTGACGGACCAGCCCGGCGAGACCGCCCGGCGCTGCCCCGGCTGCGGCCTGTACGTGCCGATGCAGCTCTCCGCCGCGGTGCTGGTCGCGATCACCCGGGCCGGTCCGGCCGGCGGCGCCGACGAGCTGCTGCTGGTCCGGCACGCCACCGGGCCGACCGGGTTGTGGGCACTGGTGGCCGGCTTCGTCGAGGCCGGTGAGACCCTGGAGGCGGCGGTGCACCGGGAGGTCGCCGAGGAGGTCGGGCTCAGCGTCGACCGGCTGGCCTACTTCGGCAGCCAGCCGTGGGCGGTCTCCGGCCCCGGGGTGCTGCTCGCCGGCTTCACCGCCCGTGCCGCCGACCCGCACGCCGCGCCGGTCGTCGACGGGCGCGAGCTGACCCAGGCCCGCTGGTTCGGCCTGGACGCGCTGCCGGCGGAGCTGCCGCCCGCGTACTCCATCTCGCGCTGGCTGATCGACGCGACGGTGACCGCCGGACGGCGGTGACCGGCGCGACCGCGACCGACCGGCGAGCCCCGACCGGGGCGGGTCAGACGCCGAGCAGGGAGCGCAGGTGGCGCGGGGGCGGGCAGTCGTGGGCGAGCATCGCGTCGTGCCAGTCACGCACCGACACCCCGTGCGGGCGGGCCCTGGCGATCTCGGCCACCTCGCTGTACCCGACAAAGTAGGTGGAGAGCTGGGTGGACGTGAGCAGCGACCGACGCCACTTGCCGGCCGCCTCGCCCTCCTCCTGGAAGCCGCGCCCGGTCATCAGCGCCATCGCCTCGGCCTCGGGCAGGTCCTCGGCGTGCACCAACTGGTCGAGCAGCGCGTTGATGGTCATCCGCAGCTGCATCTTGAGCTGCTGCAACCGCACCGGCAGGCCGCCGAAGCCGAGCCCGGCCATCAGCTCCTCGGCGTACACGGCCCAGCCCTCGATGAACGGACCCGACTCGGCCAGCGCCCGGACCCGGGTGCCACCGACGTAGCGGCGGGCGTGGGCGAGCTGGAGGAAGTGCCCGGGCATCGCCTCGTGCACCGTCAGGTTGCGGATCATGTGATCGTTGTATTCGCGGTAGAACGACTCGACCCGGTGCGCCGGCCAGTCCGCCGGCGTGGGCGCGATGCAGTAGAACGTCGGCAGCGCCGCGGTCTCCAACGGGCCGGGCGAGTCGCAGTACGCCACCGCGACACCCCGGGCGAACTCCGGCATCTCCTGGATCACGCATCGGTCGTCGACCAGCGTGACCAGATCGTGCGCGCGGACGAAGTCGGTCGCCTCGTCCAGGGTCACCCCGGCCAGCTCGACGATGGTCCGGTCGTCCGGGTGCTCGGCCGCGAGCAGGTCCAGCGCCCGGCGTACCGTCGCGTCGTCGGCCCGGCCGCCGACCAGCTCGACGGACGCCTCGCGGATCTCCGCGGTGACCCGGTCCAGGTTGGCCCAGGCGCGGCGCTGGATCTCGGCGGCGCCCAGCTCGGTGTCGAGGGTGTGCCAGAGCCGGGCCTCCCAACGGCGGCGGCCCAGGCGAGGGTCACGGCCGGGGCCGCCGTCGGCGGCGAGGCCCATGCGCAGCCAGGCGACGAACTCCTCCAGCGCGGCGATCGCCGCGGTGGCCGCCGGCTCCACCCGGTCGAGGCTGCCGGGCGCCTGGGCGAGCAGGGGCGGCAGCTCGTCGCGGATCAGCGCGGCCGTGCCGGTGAACTGCCCGACCGCCGTCTCGGCGTGGATCCGCGGCATGTCCCGCAGCGTCGCGCGGGCGGTGGCGAGGGCGTCCGGTACGGCGGCGAGCCGACCGGCCAGGTGGTTCAGCCGCACCTCGGCCGAGGCGTACGGGCGGGCCAGCAGCGGATGCAGCAGCGGGCCGGGGTTGTGGTGCAGCGGGTCCCACTCGTGCGCGCGGATCTCGGTCAGCTCGAACAGCTCCCGGTCCACGAACGAGGTGAGCAGCGCGTGGTCCACCTGCTCCTCGACGTCGAGCGAGTCGGGGTCCAGTTCGGACAGTGCGTTCGCCGCGTCGGAGAGCATCGCCTGATCGCCGGCTATCGCCCCGGCGGACCGATCCGGCAGCCGGTCGTCGAACCGGTGGTCCCCCGCCGCGGTCGCGACCCCCGGCCGCGTCTCCAGCAACGCCTCGACGACCCGCTCCGCCAAAACCCCAAACGCTTCCACCCCCCGACCCTATCGACCGCCCCTCGGCCAGCCGTGTTGATCAAGAGGTTTGCGTCAGGATCCGGCCCGGAGCTGACGCAAACCTCTTGATCAACGTCAGTCCGCGGGTGGAGTGGGTGCAGTGGGTGGGGTGGTGGTGCGCTCAGCGGCGCGGACCGCCTCGGCGTAGGCGAGGGTGGTACGGCGGAGGGCGGCCTCCGGGTTCAGGTCGGCCTGGCGGGCCGCCGCGACGGTGGCCAGGAGGCTCGCGCCCAGTCGGGCCTCCGCGTCCACCTGGGAGTCGGCCAGCGGCGGCGGGACGGCCAGCCCGACCCGGGCGGCTCGGTCCAGGATCGTCGCGGCCAGGGCGAGGGCGGGCTGGCTCAGCGCCACGCCGTCCAGCACCGAGTCGCGCGCCTTCTCGGCCCGCTTGATGCGCTCCCAGTTGGCGGTGATCTCCTCCAGCGTGCCCGCCTCCGCACCGGCGAAGACGTGCGGATTGCGCCGGATCATCTTGTCGACCAGGCCACCCGCCACGTCGTCGACGTTCCACCGCTCGCCCTCGGGCAACTCCTCGGCGAGCCGGGCGTGCAACACCACCTGAAGCAGCACGTCGCCCAACTCCTCGCGCAGCGCGTCCGTGTCGCCGGCGCTGATCGCGTCGTACGCCTCGTAGCTCTCCTCCAGCAGATAACCGGCGAGGCTGCGGTGCGTCTGCGCCCGCTTCCACGGGTCGCCGCCCGGCGAGGCCAGGCGGTCCAGCACGGCCACCGCGTCCAGCAGCCGGGCACCCGGCGGATCCCACGAGCCGTACATCAGCTCCAACTCGGCCAACCCCGGCTCCCGCGCCAGCCGCAGGCCCAACTCCCGGGCCAGCGACTCGTCGCCGGCCGGCCCGGCCAGCCACACCGCGGCGCCGTGCGCCGCCACCGTGTCCAGCAGCGGCTGCGTCGCCGGGCCGTCCACGACGGTGACCGCCGCGCCCGCCTGGCGCACGGCCGTGGCCAGCTCGCTCTCCGCGCCGGTCAACACCGGATGCTGGCGTACGACATCCCAGGCGGCGGAGGTCAGCAGACCGGCCGGCAGCCGGGGCGAGGTGACCAGCAGGACGATCCGTGCCGTCATGCTCAGCTGGCCGTGCCCTCGGCCTCCGGAGTCTCGGTCGACGGGACCGACTCCGGAGTGGAGATGTCCGTGACCGCGTCGGAGCCCGGCTCACCCAGCGGCACACTCACCGCGGGGGCGTTGTTAGGGAAGGTGAGCAGCGGAAACTCCAGCGGACGGTACCGCGGGCTGACCGTGACGTCGTAACGATCGACCGCCTCGCCCAGGGCCTTCCGGGTGGCCAACGCGCCCCGCAGTTGGTCGCCGTCAAGCTGACTGGCGGCCTCCTGGTCGGTCACCTGGGCCGGGATCGTGCCCGCCTTGCGGCCCGCCGCCACCACCGCGGCCAGCTCCTGCTCGGTCGGCGCGACCGACTCGCCGACCGGCACCCCGGACAGGCAGGTGTAGAGCTCGGTCATCCGCCGCACGTAACCGGTGTCCGGCGAGAGGCCGAGCTGCTGGGCGACCTGGTCGACCGCGATCTGGCCGCGCGGCTGGTAGTTCTCCTCGGCGGAGACCTGCTCGCACACCTTGGCCAGCACCAGCACGCTTGCCACCTGCGCCGAATCGGGCAGCGGCGGCTTCTCCACCGGAGGCTGGTCGCCGGTGGTCGGCGTCGCCGACGCGCTCGGCGTCGGGTTCTTCGTCCGCAGGTCGCTCATCGCGGCGGTGAGCGCGTCCTCCGTGATGCGGAAGTCACCGACGTAGGCGGCGACACCCGGCTCGGCACGGCAACCGGAGAGGACGACGAGGCCGACCGCCACGCTGGCGACGGCGAGAAGACGGCGAGCACGCATGACGGTCACTCTCTCACGGCAGGACACGTCGCTGTGACGCCCCCCACCTCCGCGCACCCGCGACCGGGTGCGCCTGCTCGACACGCCCCCGCGCCACGGGCCGCCGCTCGACGCACGCGGCACCGGCTCAGGCGGTCGCCCCCGCCGTGACGGCCGGGGCGCCGAGTACGTCGGAGAGGAGCTGGGCGCACCACTCCAGCAGAGCCTGGTCGCGCAGCGGCTCGCCACCGACCCGACGCGTGCTCGGCCGGGGCACACTCACCTGGTCGGTGGCCTGCTTGTAGACCGCGTCCGGGTGGTAGCGCTTGAGCCGCAGCTGCTTCGAGTCGGGCAGCGGCAGCGGCCCGAACCGGACGTGCTTGCCCTGCATCGACACGTCGGCCAAGCCGTACCGGCGGGCCAGCAGGCGGAACCGGGCCACCGCGACCAGGTTCTGCACCGGGGCCGGTGGCTCGCCGTACCGGTCGGTCATCTCGGCGACCACCTCGCGCAGCCGCTCCTCGTCGCGCGCCTCGGCGAGCTTGCGGTACATCTCCAACCGCAGGCGCTCCACCCCCACGTAGTCGTGCGGCAGGTGCGCGTCGACCGGCAGGTCGATCTTGACGTCGGCCTCCTCCTCCGGCCGCTCGCCCTTGAACGCCGAGACCGCCTCGCCGACCATCCGCACGTACAGATCGAAGCCGACACCCTCGATGTGCCCGGACTGCTCGCCGCCGAGCAGGTTGCCGGCGCCCCGGATCTCCAGGTCCTTCATCGCCACGTACATGCCGGCGCCCAGCTCGGTGTGCTGGGCGATGGTCGCCAACCGCTCGTGGGCGTGCTCGGTGAGCGGCTTCTCCGGCGGGTAGAGGAAGTACGCGTACGCCCGCTCCCGGCCCCGGCCGACCCGGCCACGGATCTGGTGCAGCTGGGCCAGGCCGAGCAGGTCGGCCCGCTCCACGATCAGGGTGTTGGCGTTCGGGATGTCGATGCCGGACTCCACGATCGTGGTGCAGACCAGCACGTCGAACTCCTTCTCCCAGAAGCCGACCATGACCTTCTCCAGGGCCTCCTCGCCCATCTGGCCGTGCGCCACCGCGACCCGCGCCTCGGGCACGAGCTCACGCAGCCGCCGCGCCGCCCGGTCGATCGACTCGACCCGGTTGTGCAGGTAGAAGACCTGCCCGTCGCGGAGCAGCTCCCGGTGGATGGACGCGGCCACCTGCCGGTCGTCCTGCGCGCCCACGAAGGTGAGCACCGGGTGCCGCTCCTCCGGCGGGGTGGCGATGGTCGACATCTCCCGGATGCCGGTGATAGCCATCTCCAGGGTGCGCGGGATCGGGGTGGCCGACATGCTCAGCACGTCGACCGAGGCCCGCAGCGTCTTCAGGTGCTCCTTGTGCTCGACACCGAAGCGCTGCTCCTCATCGACGACCACCAGACCCAGCTGCTTGAACCGGGTGGCGGTCTGGAGCAGCCGGTGGGTGCCGATGACGATGTCGACCGTGCCGTCAGCGACCATCTCCAGCGTCCGCTCGGTCTCCTTCGGAGTCTGGAACCGGGACAGCTGCCGGATCTCCACCGGGAACTGGCTCATCCGCTCGGCGAACGTGTTGTAGTGCTGCTGCACCAGCAGCGTGGTCGGCACCAGCACCGCCACCTGCTTGCCGTCCTGTACCGCCTTGAACGCCGCCCGGACCGCGATCTCGGTCTTGCCGTAGCCGACATCACCGCAGATCAACCGGTCCATCGGGACGGTCTGCTCCATGTCCCGCTTGACCTCGTCGATCGCGGCGAGCTGATCCGGCGTCTCCTGCCAGGGGAAGGCGTCCTCCAGCTCCCGCTGCCACGGCGTGTCCGGGCCGAACGAGTGACCCTTGGACGCCTTGCGGGCGGCGTAGAGCTGGATCAGCTGCGCGGCGATCTCCCGGACCGCCTTGCGCGCCCGGGCCTTGGACTTCTGCCAGTCCGAGCCGCCCATCTTGTGCAGGGTCGGCTGCTCGCCGCCCACGTAACGGGAGAGCTGGTCCAGCTGGTCGGTCGGCACGAAGAGCCGGTCGCCGGGCTGGCCGCGCTTGCTGGCCGCGTACTCGATGACCAGGTATTCCCGGCTGGCGCCGTTGACGGTGCGCTGCACCAGCTCGACGTACCGGCCGATGCCGTGCTGCTCGTGCACCACGTGGTCGCCGGCCTTGAGCTCCAGCGGGTCAATCGTGTTGCGCCGCCGGCTCGGCATCTTGCGCATGTCCCGCGTGGAGGTGCCCCGACCCCCGGTGACGTCGTTGCCGGTGAGCAGCACGAAACGGGACGCCTCATCGACGAACCCGCTGCTCAGCGCACCGCAGGTGACCACCAGCTCGCCGGCGGCGGGGGCTGTCGGCATCTCCTCGGTGAGCCGGGCGCCCAGCCCGGCGTCGCGCAGCACCTCCACCGCCCGCTGGGCGGGACCGTGCCCCTCGAAGACCAGCGCGATCGACCAGCCCTCGCCGGCCCAGCGCTTGAGGTCGTCGACCACACGCGCGGTCTCACCGTGATAGAGCGGGGCCGGCTGAGCGGAGAGCGTCACCGCGATGGCGTCGTCCGGAGTGACCGCGGCCTGCTCCGGCGCGTCCTCCCAGGGCTGCCGGGTCTCGGCGGTCTCCGCCTCCAGGCCGAACGGGGACAGCGTCCACCACGGCTGGCCGAGCTTGCCGGCGGCGGCCCGCACCTCGGCCAGGGTGCGGAAGGCGGCGGCGCCGACATCCACCGGGGCCTGCCCGCCGACCGCCGCGGCGGCCCAGCTGGCCTGGAGGAACTCCTCCGAGGTACGCACCAGGTCGTGCGCCCGGGTGCGGATCCGCTCCGGGTCGCAGAGCAGCACGTGGGTGCCGGACGGCATGGCGTCCAGCAGCAGCTCCAGCGAGTCCGGGCCGACCAGCACCGGCGCCAGCGACTCCATCCCCTCCACCGGGATGCCCTCGGCCAGCTTGTCCAGGATCTCGGCCAGCTCCGGATGCTGCTCGGCGAGCGCGGCGGCCCGCTCACGGACCTGCGGAGTGAGCAACAGCTCCCGGCAGGGCGGCGCCCAGAGCAGCGGAACCTGCTCGATGGTCCGCTGGTCGGCGACGGCGAAGGTGCGGATCTCCTCCACCTCGTCGCCCCAGAACTCGACCCGGGAAGGATGCTCGTCGGTCGGCGGGAAGACGTCCAGGATGCCGCCACGCACCGCGAACTCGCCGCGCTTGGTGACCAGGTCGACCCGGGCGTACGCCATGTCGATCAGCCGGCGGGCGACCTCCTCCAGATCCGCCTCCTCGCCTGCGGCGAGCTGCACCGGCTCCAGGTCACCGAGCCCTTTGAGCTGCGGTTGGAGCAGCGAACGAACCGGGGCCACCACCACCCGCAGCGGCCCGGTGCTGCCGTGCGCGTCAGCCGACTCCGGGTGCGCCAGCCGGCGCAGCACGGCCAGCCGCCGGCCGACCGTGTCCGAACGCGGGGAGAGCCGCTCGTGCGGCAGCGTCTCCCACGACGGGAAGACCACCACCTGCTCCGCCGGCAGCAGCCCGCCCAGCGCGGCGGCCAGGTCATCGGCCTCACGGGTGGTGGCGGTCACCGCCAGCACCGGCCGCCCAGCCCCGCCACCGGGCCCGTCAGGGTCGGCCGCGACGGCGGCCACCGCGAACGGGCGCAGCGCCGGTGGAGCGGTGATGTCGAGGCCGTCGACCTGAGCGGCACCGGAGCGCGCCAGGTCACGCGCCCGGGCCAGCCCGGGGTCGGCCAGGGCGGCAGAGAACAGACCGGTGAGCATGTGATCACTTCCAGGGGAGTCGACGCACACGACGGCTGCCCCTCGTCCGGTCGGACGGGGGGTGCACGACAACCAGCCTATCCCCGTCCACCGACAGCCACCCCCTTCCGCCCAGGTCCATGCCCAAGCCCC
Source organism: Micromonospora sp. NPDC005206 (assembly GCF_040608175.1). Lineage (NCBI taxonomy): Bacteria > Bacillati > Actinomycetota > Actinomycetes > Micromonosporales > Micromonosporaceae > Micromonospora > Micromonospora sp. NPDC005206. The sequence continues at coordinate 127,837 of NZ_JBEXHU010000002.1, read as the reverse complement.
GCGCCCCGCCCCCGCGGCCCGTGCCCCGCGCCCGCGCCCCGCGCCCCGCTCCCGCGGCCCGCGCCCCGCGCCCCGCTCCCGCGGCCCGTGCCCTGCGCCCTGCGCCCTGCGCCCTGCGCCCAAGATCCGCACAACTTCAGGGATGTAGTGGCGTCCGCGCGCCGGGAGACAACTATTTCCCTGAAGTTGTGTGGATCATCCCCCGTTGCCCGCGCTGCCCCCGCCACCTGCGCTGCCCCCGCCACCCCGCGCTGCCAGCTGCCCCCACTGCCCCGCTGCCCGCTGCCCGCGCTGCCGCGTCTGCCCCGGGCGGGCCATGTGCACGACCTGGCCTTGGCGCTGACCCGGCTCGGCGCCGCCACGGTCAGGCCGGCCGCCTGCCGACGGATCGCCGGTACCGACCGAACTGCACACCGTCCTAACGGACGGGGCGTTCGATCTTGACGGCGACCGGAGGCCGTGATCAGGTCTTGGTATGGGCGGGCAGTGGCGGGCACAGTTCGATGCTGAGGTGAGCTTCGCCAACGGCGGTGGGCTGCGCACCGAGGGGTTCCGGCTGGACATCCCGGGTCGAGAGATCACCGATCAGGACCTGGCGGCGTTGTTCGTCCGGCATCTCGGGCTGCTGATGGTCGCCGAGGTCCGGATCAGCGCGAAGACGATCATCGAGGAGCCGCACAAGGGTGGCCGTGGCGTCGCCGTCGGCGAAACCGGCCCCGGCCGCCGGCTGGTCGAGTTGAGCCACGTGATCAGCGACGGGATGACCACCCTGCCCGGCTGGCCCGGGCCGCGGATCGCCGACTGGCTCACGTTCGCGGCGTCGCGTGCGAACTATGCGCCGGGCACCGAGTTCCGGGTGGCTCGGATCGACATGATCGCCAACACCGGCACGTACCTGGACACCCCCGCACACCGCTGGAACGACGGCGAGGACCTGGCCGGGGTGCCGCTGGACCGGCTCGCCGACCTGCCCGGCGTGGTGGTCCGGGTGCCGGCCGGCACGCGGGCGGTGGACCGGTTGATGCTGGCCCCGTACGAGGTGGCCGGGCGCGCGGTGTTGCTGCACACGGGCTGGGATGCGCACTTCGGCACCGAGCGGTACGGCGCGCCGGAGGCGCCGCACCTGACCGGGGACGCCGCCCGGGCGCTGGTGGACGCTGGCGTGGCACTGGTCGGCATCGACTCGATCAACATCGACGACATGAGCCCGGCGGCCGGCGGTGAACGCCCCGCGCACAGCGCGCTGCTCGCCGCGGGCATCCCGATCGTGGAGCACCTGACCGGCCTGGACGCCCTGCCGCCGAACGGCTTCCGGTTCACCGCGGCGCCACCGAGGGTCGCCGGCATGGGCACCTTTCCAGTCCGCGCCTTCGCCATCATCGACGGCTGAGCGCGCGTCACACCGCACCGGACGCGGCGTCCGAGCCTCGGCCGCCCCGCCGAAAAGGCCGAGCCCCGCGCCCCGCGCCCCGAGCCCCGCGCCCCGCGCCCCGCGCCCCGCGCCCCGCGCCCAAGATCTACGCAACTTCAAGGAAGTAGTGGCCTCCGGTGCGCCGGGACACCACTACTTCCTGAGAGTTGCGAAAGCCAGCGGGCCAGCCGGGCAGCCGGGCAGCCGGACCGGGTCAGTAGCGGACCGCGATGCGTCGGGCCTCAGCGTCGACCAGGATCTCTCCGCCGTACGGGATGATCAGCTGCGGGTCGGTGTGCCCGAGGTCGACGTCGAAGACCAGCACCGCGTCGGGCGCGTACTCGGCGCAGGCCCGGGCCACCGCGGCCCGCTGGGCCGCCGCGTACGCCCGGCGTTCGTCGAGGGTGTGCGGCCGGTCGAAGTCCCATGCCTTGGCCCGTCCAACCAGCACCGCCGGGAAGCTGGCGAGCAGGCCGCGCTCCCCCAGGTTGCGCAGGATCCGGTACACCTCGGTGTCCGAGGGCAGTTCCTCGGAGGTCTCGATCAGCAGCACCGAGCCGGACAGCGACGCCGCCGGTGCCACCCGGTCGGCGGCGAGCAACCAGTTGAGCACCTCCAGGTTGCCGCCCCAGGTGCGTCCCCGGACCACGCGCGCCGGGCCCTGCCAGTGCCAGCCCTCGCCGGGCAGCATCACCGGCTCCTCGGCGAGCGTCGCCGGGTCCCGCCAGTCGCGCGGCTCGTCACCCCACTCGGCGGCCGGGGCGAGGTCGTACCAGTCGGTGGTGAAGAGCGCGGCGCGCAGCGAGTCGAAGGTCAGCGGGTGCGGTGCGCCCGGCCGGCCGAGGTGCACCAGCACCGAGCCGCCGTGGTAGGCCACGATCCCGAGCCGGTACAGGTGGTTGAGCACGTTGGTGTTGTCGGAGTACCCGAAGTAGGGCTTGGGGTTGGACCGCAGCACGTCGTCGTGTAGGTGCGGGGTGACGGTGATCAGGTCCTCGCCGCCGACGGTAGCGAGCACGGCGGTGATCGTCGGGTCGGCGAACGCGGCGGTCAGGTCACGAGCCCGGTCGCGCGGGTCGGCCCCCATCACCCGGGTGGTCGGGTACTCCACCGGCTCCAGACTGAACTCCTCGCGCAGCCGGCGCAGCCCCAACTCGTACACGTGGGGGAAGAGACCCGGCAGACCGGCGGAGGGTGAGACGATCGCGACCCGGTCGCCGGGCTTCGGTTTGGTGGGATATCGCGGCGCAGCCATGATCGAACGGTAGCGGTGGGGGCCAGCGGATTACCGCCCGGCGAAACGCCACGAGCAGGGCGAATCCGGCCCTGACCGACAAGACCAAGATCGCGGGCCGTTTAGGTGATCTCCGAGGTGTTCCGCGTCACGGCGCACCATTCGGAGAGCCCCTCCTGCCATCCGGCCCGGCGCGGATACCATCCAGGGAGTCGGACAGCGCTGTCCTTCGTACTCACGTAAGGAGCGCATCGTGACCGACCAGCACGACCACGACGGCCCGGACGCCGCGCTGCGCGCCGACATCCGCCGGCTCGGCACCCTCCTCGGGCAGACGCTCGCCCGCCAGGAGGGCCGACCACTGCTCGACCTCGTCGAGGAGATCCGCGCCCAGGTCCGCACCGACGCCCCGGCGGCCGCCCAGCGGCTCGGCGGGCTGGACGTGACCACCGGCACCAAGCTGGCCCGCGCCTTCTCCACCTACTTCCACCTGGCCAACATCACCGAGCAGGTGCACCGCGGCCGGGACCTGCGCCGCCGCCGCGCCGTGCAGGGCGGCTGGCTGGACCAGGCGGCCAAGATGATCGCCGAGCGCGGGGTGCCGGCGGAAGAGATCGCCGCCGCGGCCCGCCGGCTGGCGGTACGGCCGGTCTTCACCGCGCACCCCACCGAGGCGGCCCGCCGCTCGATTCTGTCCAAGCTGCGGGCCATCGCCGACGAACTGGACACCGAGACCGCCAACGCGATCCTCTACGGCGCCAGCGACGAGGGCCCGGCGAACCGGCGGCTGGCCGAGCTGCTGGACCTGATGTGGCAGACCGACGAGCTGCGGCTGGACCGGCCGGACCCGACCGACGAGGCCCGCAACGCGATCTACTACCTGCGTGACCTGTACGCCGAGGCCGCCCCCCAGGTGCTCGACGACCTGGCCGACACGCTGCGCACGCTCGGCGTGGAGACCTCGCCGACGGCCCGCCCGTTGAGCTTCGGCACCTGGATCGGCGGTGACCGGGACGGCAACCCCTTCGTCACCCCGGCGGTCACCCGCGAGGTGCTGACCATTCAGCACGAGCACGGCATCGCGGCCACCGAGAAGGCGATGGACCACCTGATCAACGAGGTGTCGGTCTCGCGCCGGTTGCGCGGGGTGTCACTGGACCTCTCCGCCAGCCTCGCCGCCGACCTGGACGCGCTGCCCGAGGTGGCACCCCGGTTCCGCCGGGTCAACGCCGAGGAGCCGTACCGGCTCAAGGCGCGCTGCGTGAAGGCGAAGCTGGCCAACACCCGGCAGCGGTTGCGCCAGGGCACCGCGCACGTGCCGGGCCGGGACTACCTGGGCTCCGCCGAGCTGATCGCCGACCTGGAGCTGCTGCGCGCCTCGCTGGCCCGTAACTCCGGGCAGCTCACCGCAGTCGGCCGGCTGGCCTCCACCATCCGGACGGTCTCCGCGTTCGGCCTGCACCTGGCCACCATGGACGTCCGGGAGCACGCCGAGGCACACCACGCGGTGCTCGCCCAGCTGTACGGTGCGGTCGGCGAGGTCTCCGACTATCCGGCGCTGAGCCGCCTGGAGCGCACCAAGCTGCTCGCCGACGAGCTGACCGGCCGCCGACCGCTGTCCACGCTGGACACTCCGCTGTCCGAGCCGGCCCGCAAGACGTTCGACGTGTTCGGCACCATCCGGGAGGCGCAGGACCGGTTCGGCACCGAGGTGATCGAGTCGTACATCATCTCGATGACCCTCGGCGTGGACGACGTGCTGGCCGCGGTGGTGCTGGCCCGCGAGGCCGGGCTGGTCGACGTGCACAGCGGGCGGGCCCGGATCGGGTTCGTGCCGCTGCTGGAGACCCCGGCCGAGCTGAACGCCGGCGGTGAACTTCTCGACGAACTGCTGTCGCTGCCCGCGTACCGGGCGCTGGTGGCCGCCCGGGGTGACGTGCAGGAGGTCATGCTCGGCTACTCGGACTCCAACAAGGAGGCTGGGATCACCACCAGCCAGTGGTCGATCCACCGGGCCCAGCGCGCGCTGCGCGACGTGGCCGCCCGGCACGGCGTGCACCTGCGGCTGTTCCACGGCCGGGGCGGCACGGTGGGTCGCGGTGGCGGGCCGACGCACGAGGCGATCCTGGCCCAGCCGTACGGCACGCTGGACGGCGCGATCAAGGTGACCGAGCAGGGCGAGGTGATCTCCGACAAGTACAGCCTGCCCTCGCTGGCCCGGGAGAACCTGGAGCTCACCCTCGCCGCGGTGCTCCAGGCGACGCTGCTGCACACCGGCCCCCGGCAGCCGGCGGAGATGCTCGAACGCTGGGACGCCGCCATGGACGTGGTTTCCGAGTCTGCGTACCGGTCGTACCGGTCGCTGGTCGAGGACCCGGACCTGCCGGCGTACTTCTGGGCGTCCACCCCCACCGAGCTGCTGGGCGCGCTGAACATCGGCTCCCGGCCGGCGAAGCGCCCGAACACCGGTGCCGGGCTGTCCGGGCTGCGGGCCATCCCGTGGGTGTTCGGGTGGACGCAGACGCGGCAGATCGTGCCGGGCTGGTTCGGCGTCGGCGCGGGGCTGGCCGCCGCCCGCGAGGCCGGCCTGGCGGACGTGCTGGCCGAGATGCACCGCAACTGGCACTTCTTCCGCACGTTCCTGTCGAACGTCGAGATGATGTTGACCAAGACCGACCTGAGCATCGCCCGCCGGTACGTCGAGACGCTGGTGCCGAAGAAGCTGCACCCGATCTTCGAGCAGATCGAGCAGGAGTACGAGCTGACCAAGCGGGAGGTGCTGGCGGTGACCGCCTCGCCCGCCCTGCTGGAGAACTCGCCGGTGCTCCAGCGCACCCTGGCCGTCCGCGACACCTACCTGGAGCCGCTGCACCACCTCCAGGTGGCGCTGCTGCGGCAGTACCGGGAGTCCGGTGCCGCCGGACGGGCGGTGGCCACCGCGCCGGGCGGCCGACGCGCACCGAGCGACGGCACGGCCCTGGAACGGGCACTGCTCACCACGGTGAACGGCATCGCCGCCGGAATGCGCAACACGGGCTGAGCGACGGCACAACGAAACAGGCCCCGGTCCTTCGACCGGGGCCTGTTCGCGTGTCACTCAGCGGCGGTCACCAGTCGCCGCCGCCGAAGTCACCGCCGCCGAAATCGCCGCCGCCGAAGTCACCGCCGCCGCCGAAGTCACCGCCGCCGCCGAAATCGCCGCCCGCGTAGTCGCCGCCGGCGTAGTCGCCACCACCCTGGTCGCCGCCGTCGAAGCCCTGGTCGCCGCCCTGGTCGCCGCCGTCACCGCCCTGGTCGCCGCCGTCAGCGCCCTGGTCGACGCCGTCGCCGAAGCCCTCCTGGTAGCCCTCGTCGTAGCCGTAACCCGGGTCCGCGAAGGCGGGCGAGAACAGCGCGTCGGCGATCAGGATGCCGCCGAGCACACCGGCGCCGGCGCCCAGCGCGGTCTTCCACCACGGCGTCGAGTACCAGCCCGCCGGCACCGGCCGGCCCTTGTAACGGCCACCGGGGTAGTAGTAGGGCGTGTCCCGGCCGGGTTGCGGGCCGGCCCGGAAGGTCTGCCCCTGCACGTCGACCTCCCGCTCCTTGGTGAGCTGTCCGACCCCGCGCGCCGCGGCCAACTGCGGCACCTCCGGGCCGGGATCGATGCCCAGTGCCGTCCGTGCCGCCCGGATGTACGCCAACCCCTCCAGCGCGGTCTCCCGGGCCAGCGCGAACTGGTTGGGCGTACGCGCCTGCTCCAGCTGTGAGCCCGCCGCGTTGTACCGCTCACCGGCGTCGGACAGCGCCTGGCGGACCGCCGGCTCGTCGCCGTGCAGGTTCATCAACTGGCCGCCGAGGCGCTCGTACCAGCGTTGCGCCTCCGCGCGGGCGTCACCGAGTTCGGTGCGCTGCCGGGCGGTGGCCTGGGCACGGATGATCGCCGCGGCGCCCAGCACGCCGACCACCACGATGGCGAGGCACAGCAGAAGTTCCATGTCTCCGAACGTACCCCCGGGCGTCACGTCGTATCCGTCTGGCAAGCTCCGGTGATGGACGTCTCGACGCTGCTCCTGGTGATCGTGTGCCTCGGCGCCGGCGGGGCGGTGGGCTGGCTCGCGGCCCGGTCCCGGTCGGCGGCCGACATCGCCCGGCTGGACGCCACGCTGACCGCGACCCGGGAGGGCGAGGGGCGCCTAGAGCAGTCCATGCGGGCGCTGAGCTACGAGGCCACCGCCCAGTCCCAGGAGGCGGTGGCCCGCGCGGTGGCGCCGCTGCACGAGACCCTGCGCCGCTACGAGCAGCGGGTCGCCGACCTGGAGCACGACCGGGTCGACGCGTACGCCGAGCTGCGTGAGCAGGTCCGCTCGATGAATGCCGTCTCCGGCGAGCTGCGCACCGAGACCAAGCAGCTGGTGGCGGCGCTGCGCGCGCCGCAGGTGCGGGGCCGCTGGGGCGAGCACCAGTTACGCCGGATCGTCGAGGCGGCCGGCATGCTGGAGCACTGCGACTTCTCCGAGCAGGTCACCGCCGCCACCGACGAGCAGGTCGTCCGCCCGGATCTGGTGGTCCGGCTGCACGGCGGCCGGTCGGTGGTGGTGGACGCCAAGGCGCCGTTCGACGCGTACCTCACCGCGATGGAGGCCCGCGACGAGCGCGGCCGGGACACGCACCTCGACGCGCACGCCCGGCACCTGCGGGGGCACGTCGACGCGCTGGCCGCCAAGTCCTACTGGGCCGCGTTCGACAGCTCGCCGGAGTTCGTGGTGCTGTTCGTGCCCGCCGACCCGTTCCTCGACGTCGCGCTCCAGCGTGACCCGACGCTGCTGGAGCACGCCTTCGCCCGCAACGTGGTGCTGGCCACGCCAGCCACCCTGGTCGCCCTGCTCCGCACGGTGGCCTACTCCTGGCGGCAGGAGGCGCTGGCCCGCAACGCGCTCGCGGTGCACACGCTGGCCCGGGAGCTGTACGGGCGGCTCGCCACGCTCGGCGACCACGTGGGCAAGCTCGGCTCGTCGCTGGCCGGCGCGGTGACGGCGTACAACCGGGCGGTCGGATCGCTGGAGGCCCGAGTGCTGGTCAGCGCGCGCAAGCTCGCCGAGCTGGGCGTCTCGGACGAGGAACTGGCCAGTCCGGCCCAGGTCGAGCTGACTCCCCGTCAGCCGCAGGCTCCCGAGCTGCTGGACGACGTCGTCCCCGTCGACCGCGACCGCTGACCGGTTTCGCCGGCGGCTGACCGGTCGGCCGGGCGGGTTACCCGCTGGCCCACCGTGTCAGCTACGGTGCGCGCTCTCGACGACGAACGGCGTGCCCTGCTGGCAGGTGGTCATCATGCCGGGCTCGACCCGGCCGGTGACGGTCACCTTGGCACCGGCGGTGAGCACGTCCCGCGGGCCGCCGATCAGCAGGTAGCCGTCGAGCAGCACGCAGTTCGGCTCCACGCCAGGGGTGATCGTGCCGGTGAGTTCGGTGGCTCCGACGGGCGGCGGGACGGTGGGTCCACCGGGTGGTTTGAGCGTCGGGGCGGGGGTGGGTGTCACCGGGCCAGGGGTCGGCGGGACGGCCGCCGACGGGCTGGGCTGCCCGGTGGCCGGTGACGATCCGCTCGGGGTGGGGGTGGCAGGACCGTCCGTGCCGCCGCAGGCGCTCAGCGCCGCGCAGACCACCAGGGCGGAGACGACGAGCCGAAAGGTCCTCATGCCGATTTGGACGCGCCGGAGTGGCCGGGCGTTCCCGCCGGAAACCCGCCGAGACCACTCAACCGCGGGCCGCCGCGGCCTTCATGTCCCGCTTCAGCTCCTGCGGCAGCGAGAAGGTGAGCCGCTCGTTGGCGGTGGTGATCTCCTCGACGTCGGCGAAACCGCGTGCCGCCAGGTGCGCCAGCACGTCCCGGACCAGGTCCTCGGGGACGCTCGCGCCGGAGGTCACGCCGACGGTACGGGCGTCGGCCAGCCAGGCGTCTTCGATCTCGTGGGCGAAGTCGACCAGATGACCGGCGCGGGCGCCGGCGTCCAGGGCCACCTCGACCAGCCGGACGGAGTTGGACGAGTTTCGCGAGCCGACGACCATCACCACGTCGCACTCCGGGGCGATCTCCTTGACCACGTGCTGCCGGTTGGAGGTCGCGTAGCAGATGTCGTCGCTGGGCGGCGACTGGAGCAGCGGCAGCCGCTGCTTGAGCCGGGCGACCGTCTCCAACGTCTCGTCCACCGAGAGCGTGGTCTGGGAGAGCCAGACCACCTTCTCCGGGTCGCGAACGGTGATCTTGTCGACGCCGTCCGGCCCGTCCACCAGCTGGATGTGGGCGGGAGCCTCGCCGGCGGTGCCGACGACCTCCTCGTGCCCCTCGTGACCGATCAGCAGGATGTCGTAGTCCTCGGCGGCGAACCGCTTCGCCTCCTGGTGCACCTTCGTGACCAGCGGGCAGGTCGCGTCGATGGCCTTCAGTGAGCGCGCCTTCGCCTGCTCGTAGACCTCGGGGGCCACCCCGTGCGCGGAGAAGATGACGGTGGCGCCCTCCGGCACCTCCTCGTTCTCCTCCACGAAGATCGCGCCCTGCGCCTCCAGGGTCTGCACGACGTGCTTGTTGTGCACGATCTGCTTGCGGACGTAGATCGGGGCGCCGTAGAGCTTCAGCGCCTCCTCGACGGTCTGCACCGCGCGGTCGACGCCCGCGCAGTAGCCGCGGGGCTTGGCCAGGAGCACGCGCTTACCGGTCTGGGGGGTCGCCTGAGCCTCGGTCACCCGTCCATCGTACGTGTCCGATTTCCCGGCGGCAGCGGCCGCGACCCCGCCCCTCCTGCCGCGCCGAGGCCCGAGGCCGATCCGGTGGGGTGGGTGGGTCGTAGGGTGGGCGGGTGAGTGACGGGGCGCGGAGCAGCGCGGAGGAGCCGTGGCCGGTCCGGGTGGTCAGCCAGAAGGTGGGCGCCTGGATCGCGAAGCTCGGCTGGGTGTGGGTGGACGGGCAGGTGGCGCAGATCAGCCGCCGGCCCGGGGCCAGCACCGTCTTCCTCACCCTGCGTGATCCGTCGGCCGACCTGAGCCTGACCGTCACCACCAACCGGGACGTACTGGACGCCGGCGCGCCCGAGCTGCGCGAGGGCGCCCGGGTGGTGCTGCACGCCAAACCGGAGTTCTACGCCGCCCGCGGCACGCTGAGCCTGCGTGCCGACGAGATCCGCCAGGTGGGGCTGGGTGAGCTGCTGGCCCGGCTGGAGAAGCTCAAGAAGCTGCTCGCCGCCGAGGGACTTTTCGACCGGGCACGCAAACGCCGGCTGCCGTTCCTGCCCGGCCGCATCGGGCTGATCACCGGCAGGGCGTCGGCCGCCGAGCGGGACGTGCTGACCAACGCACGGCGACGGTGGCCGGCGGTGGAGTTCCGTACGGTGAACGTGGCCGTGCAGGGCCCGTCCGCGGTGCCGCAGATCATCGACGCGCTCAAGGTGCTGGACGCCGACCCGAGCATCGACGTGATCATCATCGCCAGGGGTGGCGGCGGCATCGAGGACCTGCTGCCCTTCTCCGACGAGGCGCTCTGCCGCGCGGTGTTCGGCTGCCGCACCCCGGTGGTCAGCGCGATCGGTCACGAAACGGACGCGCCGTTGATCGACTACGTCGCCGACGTCCGCGCGTCCACCCCGACCGACGCGGCCAAGCGGGTGGTCCCCGACCTCACCGAGGAGGTACGCCTCATCGGTCAGGCCCGGCACCGCCTCGAACGGGCGGTGCGCAACCTGGTCGACCGGGAGTCCCACCGGCTCGACGGGCTACGTTCCCGTCCGGTGCTGGCCCGGCCGCAGGTGATGGTGGAGCAGCGGGCGACCGACCTGAGTGCGCTGCGTCAGCGGGCCGGACGATGCCTGGCCCACCGCCTGGGTGCGGCCGACGACGAGCTGCGGCACACCCTGGCCCGGCTACGCGCCCTCTCACCCGCGGCCACCCTCGACCGGGGGTACGCGATCGTGCAGCGCGCGGACGGCCACGTGGTCCGCGCGGCGGCCGAGGTCGGCAAGGGCGACCCGCTGCGCGTCCGCCTGGCCGACGGTGAGCTGGCCGCCACGGTGGACGGCTGAGTGGCGGGGCGCGGCGACCGGAGCGTGGTGTGCTGAGATGGACGCGATGACTGACGACACGAAAGCCGGGCCGGACGAGCGGCTCAGCTACGAGCAGGCCCGTGCCGAGCTGGCCTCGGTGGTGGAGCGGCTGGAGGCCGGCGGCACGTCCCTGGAGGAGTCGCTGGCGCTCTGGGAGCGCGGCGAGGCGCTGGCGGTGATCTGCCAGCGGTGGTTGGACGGCGCCCGGGCGCGGATCGAAGCGGCCCGGCAGGAGTCCGCCTCCTGACCGCCGGTGGGGCGACCGGAGCCGCCCCACCCGCGTACGACCGTCAGTTGAACAGGCTGTACAGCTCGGCCGGCGCCTCGACGACCTGGTTCGCCGGCGGCTTCTGCGCGGCGGTGGCGGCACCGTAGTCGGAGTACGTCATCCGGATCTCCTGCGCCGCGGTCTGCCCGGCGGCCGGGAGTTGCAGCACCAGCTCACTGAGCCGGCCCTGCGGATCCACCTTCGCGGTGAACGGAACCGTCTTCGCCTGCGTGCCCAACGCGGCGATCGTGGCGGCGTTCAGCGAGCCGGCCTCGGCCGCCCTGCTGACGTCGATGGTGCCGGCGTACGTGCCGGTGCCGGTGCTGCGGACCTCGGTGATGCCCTGGGTCAGCACGGCGCTGCCGGCCGGGTCGACCTTCTCGAAGTCGAAGCCGAGGCTCCGGTTGCCCTTGATGCGGGTCTGGTCCAGGTGCTGGTACTTGCCGAGGTTGAGCCGCTTGATGGCGGGCAGGCTGTCGGCGGTGGCGCCGGTCAGCTCCAGCTTCACCCAGCTGTCCGGCTTGAAGTGGATCACGTCGAGCTTCATGGCCAGGTCGGACGAGGGACCGCCAAGCGCGATCTTCATGGACGCGCTCTGGCTCGGCTGGTGCACCTGGCCCTCGGCGGTGGAGCCGACGCCGGCGAGGGTGAAGCGGAAGTTTCCGTTGCTGATCTCCCGGGTGGAGTCGAGCAGGGCCTGCTTGGCGTCGCCCGCCACGGGCGAGCCGGGCGGGCTCGGCACGCCGGACGCGCTCACCGTCGGGGACGCGGTCGATCCGGCGCTAGAGGTCCCACTGCTGTTGCAGGCGGCCAGGCCGGGCGTGAACAGGGCGGCGGCCACCAGGCCGGCACTGAGTCGTCGAACAGTCATATGTGTCTCCCAAGGGGGTCACCCGACGACCAGGACGGCGCCGGAAACCGGGCGACGCAGCAGCACCCTCGGCTGCGCCGCGCGACCCGGGCCGTGCGCGCGCCCGGATCACTCCCTCTCTGTTCCCTGTCGACCCGTCGGACAATCACCCTTTCTGTCCGGTTGCCCGGTGGAGGACGGCGCCGGTGGGACCGGGGCGGCACGAGGCCACCCCGCCCGTCAACGCAACGAGCCGGCGAGTTGGCGGAGTTCGTTGTCCCGGGCGTCTCCGATGACCAGCACCGTCCGGGCCGGCTCCAGCAGCACCAGCGCCTGCTGGTTGCCCCGTGCGGTGTAGCGCTGCCAGGTGCGTCCGGCCAGCTCCGTCGGGCCCTGCGGCTGGCCCTGGTCGGTCAGCTCGGCGGGGAGCAGCCGCTCCGCCGGCACGCTGCTCTGCACCAGCTGGACGCCCCGCCCCTCCGGGGTGAGGTACCCGATGCGCAGATTCGCGCCGTCCTCGACGGTCTGGAAGCGGGCGCTGACCGTGCGCCAGCCGGAGCTGAGCCCCTGCGGCTGGTTCACCGGGAAGGCGTTCGCCGACTGGGCCTGTTCGATCGCCGGCGCCGGGTCGACCGTGGTGGGCTCGTCGCCGCCGAGGAATCCCCGGTAGAAGGCCAACAGCAGCGCGATCGGGATCAGCAGCACCAGCAGCGAGATCGCCATGTCCTTCGGCGACCGCTCGGATTTCACGGATCCCGTCGGCGGCGGCGGCGCGGGCCGCTCGCCGGCGGCCGGGCCCGACGCGACCAGGGCCGGCTCGTCGGCCGGCGGCGTCGTCCGGTCGGTCTCGGCCTGCTCAGCACCGGAACCGGCGGGGACGTCCGCCGGCGGCTGGCCGCCGGGCGGCGTGGGGTCGTCGGGTACGCGGTCGGCTGGCTGTGCGGGTTCCACCCTCCTATCTTCGCAGCCGCCCGACCGGCGGTATCCGGCCCATCACCGCCCCGCGCCGACGCCGGGTCAGCCATCGTGTGAGGATCAGCGACAAAGCCGGCAGCGGGAGGCGTCCCGCCGTCGGTCCACCCCGCACCGTCGCGAGGAGGAGCAGCCGTCATGACGAACACCAGGACGCGGATCCCACAGGATCTCGACCGTAACCTTGCCCTCGACCTGGTCCGGGTCACCGAGGCCGCGGCGATGGCCGCTGGCCGTTGGGTCGGCCGGGGCGACAAGGAGGGCGGCGACGGGGCCGCCGTCGACGCCATGCGCAAGCTGATCAACTCGATCCAGATGCGCGGCGTCGTGGTGATCGGCGAGGGCGAGAAGGACAACGCCCCGATGCTCTTCAACGGCGAACAGGTCGGCGACGGCACCGGACCGGAGGTGGACGTCGCGGTCGACCCCGTGGACGGCACCACGCTGATGAGCAAGGGCATGCCGAACGCGCTGGCGGTGCTCGCCGTCTCCGAGCGCGGCGCGATGTTCGACCCGAGCGCCGTCTTCTACATGGAGAAGCTCGCCGTCGGGCCGGCGTACGCCGACGTGATCGACATCAACGCCGGGGTGGCCGACAACCTGCGCCGGATCGCCAAGGTCAAGGGCACCGACGTCTCGGAGGTGACGGTCTGTGTGCTGGACCGCAGCCGCCACGACGACCTGGTCGCGCAGATCCGCCGCGCCGGAGCGGGTATCCGGTTCATCTCCGACGGGGACATCGCCGGTTCCATCGCGGCGGCCCGGGGCGAGTCGGACGTCGACGTGCTGATGGGCATCGGTGGCACCCCCGAGGGCATCATCTCCGCCTGCGCGCTGAAGTGCATGGGCGGGGCGATGCAGGCCAAGCTCTGGCCGCGCGACGACGAGGAGCGGGAGAAGGCGCTCGCCGCGGGGCACGACCTGGACCGGGTGCTGGGCACCGACGACCTGGTCACCGGGGACAACTGCTTCTTCGTGGCGACCGGTGTCACCTCCGGGGATCTGCTGCGCGGGGTGCGCTACCGGGCCGGCGGCGCGTACACCCAGTCGATCGTGATGCGGTCGAAGAGCGGCACCATCCGCGTGATCGACTCGTACCACCGGCTGGAGAAGCTGGCGCTCTACTCCGCGGTCGACTTCGACGGTCGTCCACTGGCCGAGCAGGAGTGAGTGTCACCGGCACGGCGACGCCACAGACCCTGTCAGCCACCCGCCGGATCACCGGTGTCGCGCTGGCGTCGGTCTCCGGGCTCGCGGTGGCGGTGCAGTCTCGGATCAACGGCGAGATGGGGGTACGCCTGGCCGACGGCTTCGCCGCCGCGGTGGTCTCGTTCGGCGTCGGCCTGCTGGTGCTGCTGGTGCTGGTGCCCGCCACCCCGGGCGGTCGGCGGGGGCTGGTCGCGGTGCGGTCGGCCCTCGCGGCGGGCACGCTCCGGCCCTGGCAGTGCCTCGGCGGGGTGTGCGGGGCGTTCCTGGTGGCCACCCAGGGGCTGACCATCGGCTCGTTGGGCGTGGCGGTCTTCACCGTGGCGGTGGTCGCCGGGCAGACCGGCAGCAGTCTCGCGGTGGACCGGGCGGGAATCGGGCCGACCGGCCGGCAGCCGGTCACCCGGCAGCGGCTGGCCGGTGCGGTGCTCACCGTGCTGGCGGTCGGCCTGGCGGTCGGCGACCGGTTCGGTGACCCGGGCGCGCTGGCGCTGGCCCTGCTGCCGCTGCTCGCCGGGGTGGGCATCGCGTGGCAGCAGGCGGTCAACGGCCGGGTCCGGGCCGCGGCCGACAGCGCCCTGACCGCAACCCTGGTCAACTTCACCGTGGGCACGATCGCCCTGCTCGTCGCGTTCGCGGTCGACATCGCCGTACGCGGCTGGCCGATCGGCCACCTGCCGACCGAACCGTGGCTCTACCTGGGTGGCCCGATCGGCATCGTGTTCATCGCGATCGCCGCGGCGATCGTGCGCTTCACCGGTGTGCTGCTGCTCGGCCTGGCCACCATCGCCGGCCAGATCGTGGGGGCCGTCCTGTTGGACCTGCTGCTGCCCACCGCGGCGTCGCACCCGGGCCCGAACACCCTGCTCGGGGCCGCGCTGACCATGGTGGCCGTGCTGATCGCCGCGCTCGCACGGCCCGGCCCGCCCGCCGCTGAGCGGGACCGGTCTCGCGGCAGGTGACGTGCGGGTTCAGCCGTGCAGGGCCTCGACGATCTCCTTCAGGGCGCGGTCCAGGGGGGTCGGCTCGACGCCGAGGGTGGCGGTGGTGGCGGTCGAGTCCATCAGGAACGGGCGGTCGAACTGGTAGGCGGTCTCCCGCAGCTCACGGATGAACGGGTTGGTCAGGCCGCCCAGCCACAGCACCGGGTAGGGCATCCGGATCAGCTTCGGCGTGGGCGTGCCGGCCAGCGCCGCCGCCCGGGTGGCCAGCTCGCGCATCGGCGCGGCCGGCGCGCTGGGCACGTGCCAGGCCCGCCCCCAGGCCCGCTCCTCGGCGGCTGCCGCGACGAGGGTACGGGCGACGTCGGCGATGTACGTCCAGGTGTGCGGGGCGTCCCAGTTGACGGGCAGGAAGACCCGCTGCTCGGCGAGCACCCGGGGTAGCACCATCATCGCCAGCGAGGTGCCGCCGACGCCGATGTAGTCCGATCCGCGCACCTCGGTGGCCCGGACCCGGCCGGCCCGGTGGGCGGCGAGCGCGTCGGCCCACATCTGGTTGCGTACCCGACCCTTGGTGCCGGTCGCGTTCGGCGGGGTCTGCTCGGTCATCGGGCCGTCGACGGGTCCGTACCCGTAGAGGTTGCCGACCGTCGCGAGCACCGCGCCGGTCCGCTCGGCGGCGGCGAGCAGCGCGCCGGCCAGCGGCGGCCAGTCGATGGGCCAGCGGTGGTAGGCCGGGTTCGCGCAGTTGTACAGCGCCTGCGCGCCGTCGGTCAGCACGCTGAGCCGGTCGGCGTCGGCGGCGTCGGCGGCGATCCGTTCGATGGCGGGGTGCTCCGGCCCGGCGCCTCGGCGGCTGATCACCCGGACCCGTTCACCTCGTTCGGCGAGAAGAAGGGCGGTCGCGGTGCCGACCGGGCCGGTGCCGACGATCACGTGCAGTGCCATGGGAACTCCTCCGAGCGGGGATATGAAGCGAGAGCGGTGCTCTCGGTTGCTCGTCCAGCATGGCCTGCCACCGTGGCAATAGTCAAGAGCAGTGCTCTCTTTTTTGATTGGTGCTCCAAACCGTGGCAGACTGGCCCCATGCCCGCTTCCTCGATCCGCGCCCGGGTCCGCGCCGAGATGCTCGGCGAGATCAAGGCGGTCGCCCGCCGGCACCTCGCCACCGACGGCGCGAACCTCTCATTGCGCGCCGTGGCCCGGGACATGGGCATGGTCTCGTCCGCCATCTACCGCTACTTCCCGAGCCGGGACGACCTGCTCACCGCGCTGATCATCGAGGCGTACGACGCACTCGGCGACGCGGTGGAGGCGGCCGAGGCCGTGCCCGACCGACTCGACCTCCGCGCCCGCTGGCAGGCGGCCTGCCGGGCGGCCCGGGACTGGGCGCTGGCTCACCCCGCCGAATACGCGCTGCTCTACGGCAGCCCGGTCCCCGGGTACGCCGCCCCGGACGACACTGTCGGCCCGGCCCAGCGCCCCCCACTGACCCTGGTCGGCCTGCTCCGGGAAGGGCTGGACGCGGGGCTGCTCAGCCCGCCGCCCGCCGGTGAGCTGCCGGCGCCGCTGCACGACGACCTGACCGAACTGGCCGACACGTTCTTCCCCGGAATGCCCCCCGCCCTGCTGGCCCGGGGCATGGCCGGCTGGACCCAGCTCTTCGGGCTGATCAGCTTCGAGCTGTTCGGCCGGCTCAACCGGACCGTCGCGCACCGGGACGCGTACTTCGACCACCAGGTCGGGCTGCTGGCCGACCTGATCGGTCTGCCCCGCCCGCAGTGACCGCCACCGACGCGAACCGGTCCGCGGCCGGCACCGCGGTCAGCCGGCGTCGGACGAGTGCCCAGGGAACAGGTGGGCGCTCGGGTCGATGGCCACCGCGGCGTTGTTGACCGCCGTCGCGGCCTCGCCGAAGCCGGTCGCGATCAGCCGGACCTTGCCCGCGTACTCGGTGATGTCACCGGCCGCGTAGACCCGGGGCAGGTTCGTCGCCATGGCGCTGTCCACCAGGATGTGCCGGCGGTCCAGCCGCAGCCCCCACTCGGCGAGCGGGCCCAGGTCGGCGGTGAAGCCGAGCGCGGCCACCACCGTGTCCACCGGCAGCGTCTCGGTCGCGCCACCGCGCACGGTCACCTCGGCGCCGGTCACCGTGGCCTCCCCGAACAGCCGAGTCACCTCGGCGTTGACCACCACCCGCACCGGCAGCGACAGCACCCGGGCGACCGTGGAGGCGTGCGCCCGGAACTTCTCCCGCCGGTGCACCAGGGTCACCGAGCGGGCCAGCGGTTGCAGCGTCAACGCCCAGTCGAACGCGGAGTCTCCGCCACCGACGATCAGCACGTCCCGGTCGGCCAACTCGGCCGGCTCCGGTACGAAGTAGACGATGCCGGCGCCTGGCGCGCTGTCGGCGCAGGGCAGCGGCCGAGGGCTGAAGCTGCCCAGGCCGCCGGTGATCACGACCGCGCCGCAGCCGAGCTGCTCGCCACCGGCCAGCCCGAGCACCGGCCGCTCCTCGGCGTACGACAGCTTCTCGGCCCGGGTGCCGAGCAGGTAGTGCGGGCCGAACGGGGCGGCCTGAGCCACCAGGTTGGCGACCAGGTCGCGGCCCTTGACGGCGGGGAAACCGGCCACGTCGAGGATCAGCTTCTCCGGGTACATCGCGGTGACCTGACCGCCCGGCTCCGGCAGCGCGTCGATCACCGCCACCGACAGCCCTCGGAACCCGGCGTAGTACGCGGCGAAGAGGCCGGCCGGACCGGCCCCGATCACGGCGACATCGACCTCGCGCATGGCGTACCGTCGCTTTCCGCTCACGGATCAACGCTTGCTGATCACGACGGTAGGCGGGTGGCGGCGGTCCGGCAAGCACGTCCCAGAGGCGCGCCGAGGGAACCGGTCAGGGCAGGCTGAGCGTGGACCCCGTGTAGTCCGAGCCGCCGACGACCGGCCGGCGACGACGGAACAGGATCGCGGCCACCACCCCGCCCAGCAGCCCGAACAGGTGGCCCTGCCAGGAGATCCGCTCGTCGGTGGGGAGGATGCCGACCAGCTGCCAGCCGTAGAGCAGACCAACCAGCAGGAAGACGGCGAAGTTCCACCAACTGCGCTCGAAGATGCCCCGGGTGAGCAGGATGCCCAGGTATCCGAAGATCACGCCGCTGGCACCGACCACCACCGAGTTGGGCGAGCCGGTGAACCAGACGCCGAGCCCACTGACCAGGATGATGATCAGGGTCGACCAGAGGAACCGCCGGGCGCCGGCGGCCAGCACGAAGGTGCCCAGCAGGATCAGCGGGATGCTGTTGCTGTAGAGGTGGTCGAAGCCATGGTGCAGGAACGGCGAGAAGAAGACCCCGTCCAGCCCGTCGATACGCTTCGGAATGATGCCGGCGGTGGCGTCCAGGCCGAACTCCAGCCCCTGGTCGACGGCCTCGATGAGGAAGAGGAACGGGACCACCGCGCACATCGCGACGAAGGCCCGGCCGAGCGCGGCGTAGAACGCCTCGGTGCCGAACCGGTGGGGGTCGCCGCTTCCAGGGTGCAGGGTCACCCCCCAACTGCTATCAGCAAATGGGGCCGGCCGCCACTCGCGTCCCGTCCGCGCCGGCCCGGTACGGACGACGGCGGGGCGGATGGTCGCCCACCCGCCCCGCCATCGACACCGTCAGTAGTGGCCGTTGCTCTGGAAGAAACCCCAGGCCCCGCAGGGCGTGTCGTACCTGCCCTTGATGTAGCCCAGGCCCCACTTGATCTGGGTGGCCGGGTTCGTCCGCCAGTCGTCGGCGACCGTACCCATCTTGCTGCCCGGCAGGGCCTGCGGAATTCCGTAAGCACCGGACCCGGAGTTGCTGGCCTTGTGGTTCCAGCCGCTCTCCTTGGTCCAGAGCTTCTCCAGGCACGGGAACTCGGCGATGCCGAAACCCGCCTCGATCATCATGGCGCAGCCGACCTTGCGGTTGCCGCTGTACTCGGCGCAGGACGCCGGGATCGGCCCGTCGTACGGCTTGGGCTGCTCCGCCGCCCTCCGCTCGGCCGCCTTGCGCGACGCCGCGGCGGCCTTGGCCTTGCGGGCCCGCTCGGCGGCCTCCTTGGCGGCCTGGGCCGCCCGCAGCTTGGCCTCGTACTCGGCGGCCCGCTGCTTGGCGAACTTCACCCGGTGGGCGGCCTGGCGCTCGCGCTGGTAGGCGAAATCGGCGCGGTCGACCTCAAGGCCGACCTGCGCGGTCAGGCCCTGTTGCTGGGTTTCGCGGTCTTCGCCCAGGTAGAAGCCACCGGCAACGCCCACGGAGAGCAGTGCGACAGCAGCCGTACGGGCGCCCAACCGGCTCCACAGCCGACTCACGAAGTGGTCCCTTCGTCGGGGGCAAGGACGGGGCGCGGCGCCGGCCACACGAGGGCCGTCAGCCGTGCCGCGAGCGCCCCGACCGGTTGCCGGTCGCGCCGCCGCACCGGCCTTCGCCGATGTCGTCCATCTCGGGACGAACGATCATCAACGATTCCTGTGGTGCGTGGGCGCTCGTTGGACACCATCGCGCACAGTGAGACCGATGGGAAACCAACCGACTCGTTCGTGATCTGCGTCACACTGAGAATGCAGACGAATCCCTACATAAGCACCATCAGAGCGGGATGTCCTCCAGCAGATCCGTCACCATGGCGGCAATCGGCGACCGCTCCGAACGGCTGAGCGTGACATGGGCGAAGAGCGGATGGCCCTTGAGCGCCTCGATGACCGCGGTCACGCCGTCGTGCCGCCCGACCCGCAGATTGTCCCGCTGGGCCACGTCGTGGGTGAGCACCACCCGGGAGCCCTGCCCGATCCGGGACAGCACCGTCAGCAGCACGCCGCGCTCCAGCGACTGGGCCTCGTCCACGATCACGAAGGCGTCGTGCAGGCTGCGCCCACGGATGTGGGTCAACGGCAGCACCTCGAGGATGCCCCGCGAGGTCACCTCCTCCAGCACGTTCTCGTGCACCACCGCGCCGAGCGTGTCGAAGACCGCCTGGGCCCAGGGCGACATCTTCTCCGACTCCGACCCGGGCAGATAACCCAGTTCCTGGCCGCCGACCGCGTACAACGGGCGGAACACGATCACCTTCTTGTGCCGGCGGCGCTCCATCACCGCCTCCAGGCCCGCGCAGAGCGCCAACGCCGACTTGCCGGTGCCGGCCCGTCCACCCAGCGAGACGATCCCGATCGACTCGTCCAGCAGCAGGTCGAGGGCGATCCGCTGCTCCGCCGAGCGGCCGTGCAGCCCGAACGCCTCCCGATCACCCCGGACCAACCGGACCGACTTGTCCGGCAGCACCCGGCCGAGCGCGGAGCCGCGCCCCGAGTGCAGCACCAGGCCGGTGTGGCAGGGCAGCCCACCCGCCTCGTCCACGTCGAGCGTCTCGCCGGCGTACAGGCGACCGATCTGCTCCTCGCCCAGCTCCAGCTCGGACATGCCGGTCCAGGTCGGGTCGCTGGCCTGGCCGTGCCGGTACTCGTCGGCCCGCAGGCCCACCGAGGCGGCCTTGACCCGCAGCGGCATGTCCTTGCTGACCAGGGTGACCTCCCGCCCCTCGGCGGCGAGGTTGAGCGCCACGGAGAGGATCCGGGCGTCATTGCTCTCGGTGCGGAACCCGGGCGGCAGCACCCCGTCGTCGGTGTGGTTCAGCTCCACCCGCAACGTGCCGCCGTTGTCGTTGGCGGGCACCGGGTGGTCGAGTCGCCCGTGCCTAATCCGCAGTTCGTCGAGCATCCGCAGCGACTGCCGGGCGAACCAACCCAGCTCCGGATGGTGCCGCTTGCCCTCCAGTTCGGTGATGACCACCAGGGGCAGGACCACCTCGTGCTCCTCGAAGCGGTGGAAGGCCGCCGGGTCGGACAGCAGCACGGAGGTGTCCAGGACGAAGGCCTGGCCGGTTGGTCGCGGCTCCTTGGGGTCGGCCGGCGCGGCGCCCGCCGCACGGCGGCCCCTGCTGGCGCGGCGGGTCGTGGCAGTCGCGGCCGGGGTCTGATCGGCACCGGCGGTCGAACGGCGAGTCGTCACAGGCCTGCTCCGACGGATGGGCACCCGCCACCCGTGTTCCGCCTCCTCCGGTGCCCGGGGACACGGGGTCGGATGCGGAACCCCATGCGCGAGGTCGCAGATCCGGGCGGACCGGCTGGCCCGGGAGAACCCCGTGCCATGCCTAGACGCTAGCGGCGGCGGACCGTCCCGGCTAGAGGGCGATCGTGGATCTCCGGTGACCGCCGTGTGAACGCGCACAGCCCGACGCGGCGGCGGCCGGGCCGGCGCCGACGGGGCGCGGCGGAACCGGCCGGGATGCATGCCCCCTGCGTGCATCCCGGCCGGTGGGGCCACCGTCACCGGTCTGACGTGGCCCCGACGGTGCGTGTCCGCCGCGGACGACGCACCGCGCTCGTGGCGCCGGTCGGCGGAACCGCCCCCGGCGGCTCGCCGACCGGCCTCAGCCGGTCCGTCGGACGAGCGTGCCGGTCGGGTGCCGCCCGGTGATCGGGGCGGCCGGCGCCGTGAACGACGAGCCGGTGTAGGTGGTACCGGGGCGAGCGACCGTGCCCGCTGAGCGCACGACGCCCGCGGGGGAGACCGACAGGGCGGAGGCGATGGCCGCCTGGGCGTCGCGCCGCCGTCGGTTCCACGCGCCCCGGTCACCGTCGAAGTAGCCCTGCCGGTAGCCGAAGCGGTAGCCGATGCGGTAGCTGAGCTGGCCGTGCAGCCGGCCGGCCGCGTAGCTGGTGGCGCCGAGCACCAGGACGAGGAAGACCGCCAGGAACGGGCTCATCGGGCGGCCCCGGCCCGGCCCGGACGCCCGGTCATCGCTCCTCCGGCTCGACCGCGGTGGGATCCGCGACGAGCAGCCGGTCCAGGTCGTCGGTGCTGACCTCCTCGACCAGCTCGACGCTGATCCGGCAGCCGTCCAGCACGACCTCGGCCACGGAGGAGCGGCGGATCTCTCCGCCCGCGTCGTAGACCCGCACGCTCAGCTCCGGGCAACCGAGATGGGTACGCCAGGCGTTCCACTCGGTGCGGTCGCCGACGCTCAGCGACAGGTAGCGGCAGCCTCGGGCGACGTAGAGGCGCCACGGAGCGGTCAGCCCTGCGGCCACCCCTTCGGCAATCAGCCCGAAGGCCTGGGCTCGGGTGGCGAGCTCGGTCACCGCACCCCCCTCGCGCCGGGGGCGTGACGCATGTGAGCACCAGTCGTCTCATGCACGTGACACACCGTAGATTGTCCCATGGGCGTGACAGTATCAGCTTTTCGTCCGTTTACCGCCGCCCCTAAAGGCATCTATTCTGCCCGGGTGACACCCCTCAACAGTGGCACTGGATCGTTTACCGGAAATCCGAAGAACCCGTCACGTTCGCGTGACGACGGCGCGCCCGGGCGCGCGCCGACGACCGACTGGCCGTACCGTCACGGGGTGACCGAGACGGCCAATGCGCGGAAGATCGCCTTCGCCACCTTCGTCCGGCGCGCGCTCGACGAGGCCCGGGCGACCCGGGCCTGGAGCGGCACCGAGGTGTCCCGGCGCACCGGCGTCTCCCGGCAGACCATCAACCGGTGGGTCCGCGGCGACTGGGCCAGCGACCCGGAGGCCGAACGTGTGGTCGCCTTCTGCGAGGGTCTGGGGCTGAACCCCGCCGCGGCCTTCGCCGCCCTCGGCTGGGACCGCACCGCCGCGGGCCCGCGCGCCGGCCAACCGGCACCGCCGATGGACCCGGACGTGGAGGCACTGCTGCGGCGGCTGGTCGATCCGAACGTGTCGGACGCGGAGAAGTTCCACATCCGCGAAACCATTCGATACCTCGCATATCGCCCGACGCTGCCGGTCGACGTCCGAAAAAGAGGGAATCAGGCCGGCTAGTTCCTCAGATGGCGAAAGAACGCCTGGTCAGGTTCATTCGTTTGGCTCCGGGGCCGGAACGGGCACGCTAGCGTCCCTATTCGTACTGCTTGGGCTCGTCGTCGGCGGGGGACGGGACAAGGCCGAACCCAGCCCTGCGGGACAGAAGGAGGCGTCTGTCCATGACCCTGAAGTGGTTGGCAGTCGTGGTCGCCACGGTGTCGATGACACTGTGGGCGACCGGCAACGCGGTGACCCTCGTGGTCAACGGCGGGCAGCTTCCGCTGCTCGTCAACCTCCTCGTGCTCATCAGCGCCGGCACCGCGGTCATCCTGGCCGTCATGGCGGAGCTGCACGAGCGGCTGAACGACCGGATCAGCGCACTCACCGAGTTCCTGGTGGCACGGCTCAACGAGATCGAGAACCACACCGGCGATCGCAACACCGGGTTCGTGGAGGGTTATCTGCTGAGTCACGGCCAGGAGGCGGCGGTGGTGCCGTTCGGCCGTCGCGGACGAGGAGCCGCCGAACGCTGACCACGCGCCGCCGAGTGGGCCCGCTCGGCCAGGAATGAGCCTCCTTCGCCGGGGTACGCTGACGCGCGTGCCGCCGTTGAATCTGGGCAATCAGCAGCCGAGGACCCCGTTGAACGCCGACCAGGCCTGGCGGATCACCGCCGGCCGGGCCGCCGGGACCGTCCTCTTCTTCGACTTCGACGGCACGCTCGCGCCCGTCGACGACGATCCGACCGCGGTACGCCCCGCTCCCAAGGCGCTGGCCGCGATCGAGGCACTGGCCCCGGTGGTGCAGCGGGTCGCGATCGTCTCCGCCCGACCGGTGGAGTTCCTCCGGGACCATCTCGGCGGGCTCGCAGGCGTGGACCTGTACGGCCTCTACGGGCTGGAGCACAGCCACTCCGGCGGAGAGACGGTCACCGAGCCGACTGCGCTGCCCTGGGTGCCGACCATGGCGGAGCTGGCCGACCTGGCCCGTGCGGAGCTGCCGCCCGGCACGCTGGTCGAGTACAAGCGGCTCTCCGTCGCGCTGCACTGGCGTACCGCGCCGCAGCTCGGCCCGACCATGCAGCAGTGGGGGCAGGCCCAGGCCGACCGTCTGGGGCTGCGTGTGCAGGCCGGGCGGATGGTGCTGGAGCTCAAGCCGCCGGTCGACGGGGACAAGGGCATGGTGATCGGCGAGGTGATCCGGGATGCCACCGGCGCCTGGTACTTCGGCGACGACGTCTCGGACATCAAGGCCTTCGCCGCCCTGCGCGCCCGAGCCGCGGCCGACCCGGACTTCTTCGGCGTCTGCGTGGCGGTGGCCAACCCGGAGACCGGCCAGGAGGTGGCGAACGCCGCCGATCTGACCATCGAGTCCCCGGCCGCCCTGGGCGACTTCCTCACCCGGGCGCTGACCCACCTGCCCTGACGTCAGGCGCCGTAGCGACGTTGCCGAGTGGCGTACGAGCGCAGCGCACGCAGGAAGTCGATGTGCCGGAAATCCGGCCAGTTGAGCTCGCAGAAGTAGAACTCCGAGTGCGCGGACTGCCACAGCATGAAGCCGGACAGCCGCTGTTCGCCGCTGGTGCGGATGACCAGGTCGGGGTCGGGTTGGCCGCGGGTGTAGAGGTGCTCGGCGATGTGCTCGACGTCCAGCACCTCGGCCAACTCCTCGATGGTGCCGCCGGAGGCGGCGTGCTCCAGCAACAGCGAGCGCACCGCGTCGGTGATCTCCCGCCGGCCGCCGTAGCCCACCGCGATGTTGACCTCGGCGCCGCCGCTGCGCTCGCGGGTGCGCTCCTCGGCGCCCTTGAGCGCCGCCGCGGTCTGTGCCGGCAGCAGGTCGAGCGCCCCGACGATGCGCAGCCGCCAGGGGTTGCCCTCCTCGGCCAGCTCCACCACCAGATCCTCAATGATCTTGAGCAGCGGGTCCAGCTCGCTGGCCGGCCGGCGCAGGTTGTCGGTGGCCAGCAGGTAGAGCGTGACGTGCCCGATACCGGCCTGGTCACACCAGCCGAGGACGTGCTTGATCTTCGCGGCGCCGACCCGGTGCCCGTCGTTCGGGTCGACGAAGCCCATCTCCCTCGCCCACCGACGGTTGCCGTCGCACATCACCCCGACGTGCCGGGGCACCGGCTTACCCGCGAGCTTCGCCGTGAGCCGGCGCTCGTACACGGAGTAGATAAGGTTCCGCAGCGTCATCACCTAGCAGCGTAGCGACCCGCCGGGCGGATCACCGCCTCGGAGGCCGATCCCCGCCGGAGAGCCCGAATCCGATCATGGCCAGGGTACGGGCGGTGAGCCGCCCGTCGCCCAGCCCCAGCTCGACCACGTCGTCGAACACCCGATCGTCCCGACGGGCCGCCCGGACCGCCGCGTCGACCACCCACCGGCGCCGCGCCAACCAGGCCGCCACCGAGCTGTGCCGCAGGTGGGTGCCGAGGCGGCGACGGAGTCCGTCGGCGTAGCGGCGGGCGGCGGCCTCGGGTGCGCGGGCCGCTGCCGCCCCGGCCAGCGCACCGGAGAGCAGCGCGTAGAAGATGCCCTCCCCGGTGAACGGATTGATCAGCGACAGCGCGTCCCCGGCGAGCAGGGTGCGGCCCTGCGCCGGTGCCGGCCGGTGGGTGGACAACGGCAGGTGGTGGGCACGCAGCGCGGTCACCGTCGCGAGGTCGGTGCCGGGCAGCAGCGCGGCCAGCCGGTCCAGCAGGTACGCCCGACTCAGCGGCTCCCCGCGCAGCACTTCCCCGTACCCGACGTTCGCCCGTCCGTCGCCGATCGGGAACGACCAGGCGTACGCCGGCCAGTGAGCCTGCGAGGTGACGATGAGCTGCTCGGACGGGCCGGGCAGCGCCGGCGCGTACCCCCGGATGGCCAGCGCCAGGTGCCGGTCGGGGTTCACCGGGTGGCCGAGCGCCCGGCGCACCACCGACCCGGCGCCGTCCGCGCCCACCACCACACGGCCGGACAACTCCCCGTCGAGCACCACCCGGTTGGCGCGCGGCTCCACCCGCCGGACGGTGTGCCGGCGCAACTGCGCGCCGGCGGCCACCGCGGCCGCCACCAACCGCGCGTCGAAGACCTGCCGGGGCACCGTGTACGCCGGGCGGGGCAACGCCCGCGCCACCGCGCCCCCGCCCGGGGCGATCATGCGCAGCGCGGGCAGCGGCACGTAGCCCGCCACCGCCTCGGCCACCCCCAGTTCGGCGAGAACGTCCACCGAGTGCGCGGCGATCCCGTCGCCACACGCCTTGTCCCGGGGAAAGTCGGCCCGGTCCAGCAGCAGCACGCTGGCACCGGCCCGGCGGGCCGTCAGCGCGGCGGCCGCTCCGGCCGGCCCCGCTCCCACCACCACCACGTCGAACTCGTCGCCCACCGCGAGCCTCCCTCCGGCCGGTGCGACGCGGCCCGTCCCGCCCCGCCGGCGATCCGCCCGTGCCGCCGACGCCGGTCTGTGACCGACGCCACCCGCCATCCTGCCTCCTGCCGGCTCGGGTCGACCGACACCGAAGCGCCCGATCTGGCCAGAACGCCCCAACCGGCCGGCACCCCCTCGTGCCGCACGCTGCCGCGGCAGCCCGGGGTATGTGCATGTCCCAGGCCCTGTAGAGCTGCCCCACCTGTGGGGCATGCAAGGCCGAAGTGCCCGGCGGCCCATTTCTGGGGCAGCTCGACAGGTGCCCGGAGAAGCTGCCCGCGAGCGGGCCACGCAAACGGCCGAAGTGCCCGGCGGCCCATTTCCGGGGCAGCTCGACAGGGCACCAGAGAGGCGTGGCAGGCCCGAACGGAGCCGCGCCACGCGGGGTCAGGCCGGGGCCGCGGCATCCTTCGCGCGAGCCGCGCGCCGTAGCCCGTACAGCGTCAGGGCCGCGGCAGCGAGCAGCGGGCCACCGTCCCGGATCAGTCCGTCCAGCCCCAACAGCCACCAGCACAGCGGCAGGTCCACGGCGAGTACGGCCATCGTGACGACGACCAGCAGGCCGCGCGCCCAGTGCTTGCCGCGCATCAGAAACGCGGTGCAGAACAGCACCGCGTAGCTGGCCGTGATCCCGGCGCCGAACCAGAACAGCACGGCCGGCACCGCGGTCAGGCGATCGTCCAGGATGGATCCTCCGGCCACCAGCGCCGGCACCAGCATCAGCGGGCTGTAGGTGAACGCCGCCACCCGACTGGTCAGCAGCCAGCCACTGGCCTCCGGCCGGCGCCGTGGCGTCTCCCGCCAGGAGATGCCGGCCCGGTCGATCACCAGTCGCGGCCGGTGCCGGACCAGGTGCCCGGTCAGCGCCGGCGAGTGGTAGAGCAGCCAGACCACCGCCGCGCAGAGCGCGGTGAGCGCGGCGAAGCCGAGCAACCCGGGCAGTGGCGGCACTCCCTGCCGGGGCACGATCAGCCGGCCGACGGCGAAGATCGTGGTGACCGCGAGGATCAGCCCGAACGGGCGGGCGGCCGTACGCCCCCGCCGGACGTGCCCGATCAGCAGCAGGAAACCGAACGAGCGCAGCATCGCCCAGCCGGTGCGCACCGCCAGCCCGAAGCCCGGCTCCGGGGCGTACCACCAGTTGAGCAGCTCGACCACGACGGTGGCCGCCGCGGTCGTCGCGAGCAGGATGGTCAGCACCCGGACGGCGGACGGCCGCCGGACCTCGGTCTCGGCGGCCGTCCTCATGGGATCCGATGATGCCCGGCAGGGGCGATGTTCACACCTACCGTTGCGGCTGCGCGGCGTCCAGTCGGGCCCGCAACGCGTCCAGCTCGGCCCAGAGCACGCCGGGCAGCTTGTCACCGAACTTCTCGAACCACTCGGTGACCAGCGGCAGCTCGTTGCGCCACTCGTCCGGGTCGACCTTCAGCGCGATCCGGACGTCCTCCGGGGTCATGTCCAGGCCCTCGACGTCCAGCGCGTCCGGGGCCGGAACCATGCCGATCGGGGTCTCCACCGCCGCGGCCCGGCCCTCGATCCGCTCGACGACCCACTTCAGCACCCGGGAGTTCTCGCCGAAGCCCGGCCAGAGGAACGAGCCGTCCGGGTCCTTACGGAACCAGTTGACGTAGTAGATCTTGGGCAGCTTGGCCTCGTCGCCGTCGGTGCCCTTGCCCATCTCGATCCAGTGCCGGAAGTAGTCACCGGCGTGGTAGCCGATGAACGGCAGCATCGCCATCGGGTCCCGACGCACCACGCCGACCGCGCCGGACGCGGCGGCGGTGGTCTCCGAGGAGAGGGTCGCACCCATGTAGACGCCGTGCACCCAGTCCCGAGCTTCGGTCACCAGCGGGATGGTGTCCCGGCGGCGGCCGCCGAAGAGGATGGCGTCGATCGGCACGCCGTTGGGGTTGTAGTAGTCCTCGGCCAGGATCGGGCACTGGGTGATCGGGGTGCAGAACCGGCTGTTCGCGTGCGAGGAGAGGCGGTCGCTGTCCGGCGTCCAGTCGTTGCCCTTCCAGTCGATCAGGTGCGCCGGAGGCTCGCCCATGCCCTCCCACCAGATGTCCCCATCGTCGGTGAGGCCCACGTTGGTGAAGATGGAGTTGCCCCGGTCCAGCGTCCGCATCGCGTTGGCGTTGGTCTTCCAGTCGGTGCCCGGCGCGACGCCGAAGAGGCCGTACTCCGGGTTGACCGCGTAGAGGCGACCGTCCTCGCCGAACCGCATCCAGGCGATGTCATCGCCGATGGTCTCGACCTTCCAACCCGGGATGGTCGGCTCCACCATGGCCAGGTTGGTCTTGCCGCAGGCGGAGGGGAACGCCCCCGCGATGTGGTAGACCTTCCCCTCGGGCGAGGTGATCTTGAGGATCAGCATGTGCTCGGCGAGCCAGCCCTCGTCGCGCCCCATCACGCTGGCGATCCGCAGCGAGTAGCACTTCTTGCCGAGCAGCGAGTTGCCGCCGTACCCGGAGCCGTACGACCAGATCTCGCGGGTCTCCGGGAAGTGCGAGATGTACTTCGTCTCGTTGCACGGCCACGCGACGTCCTCCTGGCCCGGCGCGAGCGGGGCGCCGATCGAGTGCAACGCGTGCACGAAGTCCGCGTCGTCACCCATCGCCTCGAGGATCCTGGCACCCATCCGGGTCATGATCCGCATCGAGGCGACCACGTACGGGCTGTCGGTGACCTCGACGCCGAACATCGGGCTCTCGGCCTCGACCGGGCCCATGACGAACGGGATGACGTACATGGTGCGACCGCGCATCGAACCGCGGTACAGGTCGTTCATCGTCCGCTTCATCTCGGCCGGCGCCATCCAGTTGTTGGTGGGGCCGGCGTCCGCCTCGTCGACGGAGCAGATGAAGGTGCGCTCCTCGACCCGGGCGACGTCCGTGGGATCGGTGCGCGCGTAGAACGAGTTGGGCTTCTTCTCCGGGTTCAGCCGGATCAGGGTGCCGGCCTCGACCAGCTCATCCGTGAGGCGGCGCCACTCCTCGTCGGACCCGTCCACCCAGACGACCCGGTCGGGGGTGGTCAGTTCCGCGACCTCACGGACCCAGGCGAGCAGTTTCGGATGGGACGTCGGGGCCTGATCGATACCCCGCACAACAGCCGGAGCAACCATGACACATCTCCTTGTGGTCGACGCTGACCGATCTATGGGATGCACGAGTCTCAGCGGCGCGATGCGTCGCTTCGTGGAAACCTGGGATTGGGCTCAGCGTAAACCGGGCAGCCTTCCGAGTCAGTGGGACTGGTTGTGAAGAACTGCACAAGCTACGGCTACGCTGCGGCATTGGGAGCTGATACCCGCTTTCCCGCGCAGTTTCACGCAAATCTTGTTGTGCACCCCGTCGACGTGAGTTGCGGTCGAGCGGCGAACCGGTCCCGCCGACCGTTGCGTGGATTCCCGTTCCGGGACGCGTCACTCCTCCCGTTGGTTACGCTGCGTTCAGCAGCGACGCACCCGGCGCGAGCCCGGCACGAGCGACCACGCATGCTCGCCGTTGCTACCCCGCTGACTGGTCATCAGCCGGTACGCTCGGCCCGTGGCCGCCACGATGACCGGGGAGCAACCGGGTCCCCGGCAGACCCGGCCGGGTCTGGTCCGGGCACTCCTCGACCGTTTCGGTCACCTCGTCCGCGAGTTGAGCAAGTTCGCCACGGTCGGCGGCATCGCCTTCCTCATCGACTTCGCGCTGTTCAACTACCTGACGACCGCGCGTGGCGTCGAACAGGTGACGGCGAAGACCATCTCCACCGTTCTCGCGGCCAGCTTCGCGTTCGTCGGCAACCGGTTCTGGACCTGGCGGCACCGCCAACGCAACAATCCGGCCCGGGAGTACGCGCTCTTCTTCTTCTTCAACGCTGTCGGCCTCGGCATCGCGGTGGCCTGCCTCGCAATCAGCCGGTACGGGCTCGGCAGCATCTGGCCGGCGGTGTTCCAGACGCCGCTGGCCGACAACATCGCCAGCTTCGTCGTCGGCACGGGCCTCGGCACGCTCTTCCGATTCTGGTCCTACCGGCGGTTCGTCTTCGTCGAAGCGGGAACCCGGACCGTTCCGCAGGTGAAGCACGACCGAGACCACGGGGCGTGACCTGCCGCCCACCTCGTCCGGCCGGTGATCGCCGGCCTCACCGACTGCCCTAAGGTGTTTCGCATGCGTCTTGTCCGTCTGCTGCCTGAGCGCTGGCAGAAGTTCATCCGCGAGGCGCTCAAATTCGGCATCGTCGGCGGCATCAACACCGTCATCAATTACGCGGTGTTCAATGTCCTTGCACTCACCGTCTTTGCCGATGGTCAGTTGAAGGCCACCGTGATCGCGACCATCGTCGCCACGATCACGTCGTATCTTATGAATCGTCACTGGACGTACCGGGACCGCCCGAAATCGGCGCTCCGGCGGGAGTACGTCCTGTTTTTTCTCTTCAACGCGACCGGCCTGCTCATTGAGTTGGGCGTACTGGCCGCAGCCAAGTACGGCCTCGGCGTCCACGGCCTGCTGGCACTGAACGTCGCGAAGACCGGTGGCGTGCTGCTGGCCACCCTGTTCCGGTTCTGGTCGTACCGGACCTTCGTCTTCCAGCCCGTCGTACCGGCCGAGACCGAGGCGAAGGCCGAGCCCACCTGGCACAGCATCCCGCGTGACGAGTGGGACACCATGGCCGGGATGGACCCGGTCGCCGAGCTGGCCGAATCCGTCTCCGAGCTGGAGGAGTCCGACGGCCGTCCGGCGACCGCACCCGGCCCGATCGGCGCTCCCACCCAGGGGAGGCCCACGCCGTTGAGCGCTGGTTTCTCCGCCGACCTGGACGCGGAACTCGCCGCGGAGCTGCACGCCGGCACCCGCCGCGCGCCCCGCCGGTGACCCCACCCGCAGCCCGCTCCGGCACCGGGGCACGCGCCGAGTTGTTCTTCGAGGACCTCGTCCCGGGGCTCACCGTCGACCTCGGCGTGGTCACGGTGGATGGCGACGAGATGGTCGCCTTCGCCCGCCGCTTCGACCCGCAGTGGTACCACGTCGACCCGGAGCTGGCCGGAGCGAGCCGGCACGGGGGGCTCATCGCCAGCGGTTTCTACACGGTCAGCCTGTTCATGCGGGCGTACGTCGACCACCTGCTGTCCCGCGCGGCGGCGGACGCCTCCCCCGGCCTGGAGGAGCTGCGCTGGCTCGCCCCGGTGCGCGCCGGGGACCGGCTCGCCGTCCGGGTCGACGTGATGGGCGCCCGGCCGTCCACCGCCCGCCCGGGCCTCGGCACCGCCAGCCTCACCGGCACCATGCTCCGCCTCGGCCCGGACGACCGGCCCGAGCAGGAGGTGTTGCGGACCCGTTTCCGCGGCTGGTTCGCCCTGCGCCCCGCCGACCCGTCGCCTGAGACCGAACCGACCGAGACCGAACCGCCCGCCTGACCCGCCCCGGCGCGGTGGCCGGGGCGGTCACGCAGTCGGAATCAGCTCGTGGTGTCGCGCAGCGGCTTGCCCTCGCGCATGTCGGCGAGGATGTCACGCATCTCCCCGTCGCCCAGCGAGTGCTTGTCGTGCTGCGCCTCGACCAGCTCGTACAGGGTGGTCTGCACCTGGCCGACGCCCGGGACGTCGGCGAGCACCGACTGGCCGCGCTCGCCGGCGGACTCGATCGTGAGCGTGCCGCAGCCGAGCAGCCGCTCGATGAAACGCTGGTTCATCGAGTGGTCGTTGATCCGGGTGAGCGGGAGGTCCCGCCGGTCCCGGGAGAAGACACCCTGCTGGAGCAGCACCCGCTCATTGGTGAACAGGTAGTGCGTGGTGCGCCAGACCAGGAACGGCCACAGCCCCAGCCAGAACACGGCGACCAGGGCGAGCACCCCGATCACGGCCAGCGCGATCGAGCCACCGCCGCCGGCCGGCAGCAGGAGCACGCCAACGACTACCGCCGCAACGGCCAGCACCAGCACCGCGATCGGCCGGATCAACGCCTTCCAGTGCGGGTGCAGGTGCAGCACGACGTGCTCGTCCTCGGTGAGCACGTCTTCGGGGAACGCCACGGGAACCTCCATCGCCATTTTTCCGACGCGCAGACCGTAACCGGTCCAACCGCCCCGGCGGATCAGCCGCACGGGGCGGGTTGCGTTCACCGGAGGTGCAGGACATCGCCGGCGGCCAGGACGCGGTCGCCGGTGGGGGTGGTGACCAGGAGCTGCCCGTCGGGATCCACGCCGGTGGCGGTGCCGGTCAGGTCGTCGCCGCCAGGAAGCAGGACCCGCACCTCGCGACCGACCGTGGCACAGGCCGCCAGGTAGGCGTCGCGCAGGCCGCTGGCCACGGCGTCCCCGCCGGCGGCGCGCCAGCGCTCGTACCAATCGGCGACCGCGCGCAGCAACGCCCGCAGCAGCGGGTCCCGGTCGGTGGCCGCCCCGCCGGCCAACTTCAGCGAGGTGGCCGGCAGCCCGGTCGGGTTCACCGGCAGCTCGTCGGCGCGCAGCGTCACGTTCAGCCCGATACCGAGCACGATCGCCGGCGGCTGGTCCGGCGAACCCCCAGGCACCGCCTCGGCGAGCACGCCGGCGCACTTCGCGTCGCCGATGAGCAGGTCGTTGGGCCACTTCAGGGTGGCCTCCAGCTCGGCCAGCCGGGCCACCGCCTCGACCAGCGCCACGCCGGCCAGCAGCGGCAGCCAGCCGTACCCGGTGGGCGGCGCGGCCTGCCAACCACGGTCCGGCACGGCCTCGCCGGGCCGCAGCAGCACGCTGGTGGTGATCCCGGCCCGCGCCGGCGACTGCCAGACGCGGCCGCGCCGGCCGCGACCGGCGGTCTGCCGCTCGGCGACCACGACCAGGCCCTCCGGCTCGCCGGCCCGGGCAGCCTCGGCCACGTCGGCGTTGGTGGAGCCGGTCTCGGTGCGCAGCTCCAGCCGGGCCCACGGGCCGTGCGGCGCGACCAACGCGCGCCGCAGCCGGGCCGCCGACAACGGCGGGCGGTCCAGATCGGTGTACGGGGAGCCCGGCATCCCGCCAGCCTACGGCGGTGGCCGCACCGGCACTGAGGCGTACTGCACAGCGGCGTCGTCCTGAACCATCGTTATATTCCCTGGGTGACTACCGAGACCGGGACCAACATCCACAGCACCGCGGGCAAGCTGGCGGACCTGGAGCGCCGGGTCGACGAGGCGGTGCACGCCGGATCGGCGCGCGCGGTCGAGAAGCAGCACGCCCGGGGCAAGAAGACCGCCCGCGAGCGGATCGAGATGCTGCTCGACGAGGGCTCCTTCGTCGAGCTCGACGAACTGGCCCGGCACCGGTCCACGGCCTTCGGGCTGGAGAAGAACCGGCCGTACGGCGACGGTGTGGTCACCGGCTACGGCACGGTGGACGGCCGGCAGGTCTGCGTCTTCGCCCAGGACTTCACGGTCTTCGGTGGCTCCCTCGGCGAGGTCTTCGGCGAGAAGATCGTCAAGGTGATGGACCTGGCCATGAAGATCGGCTGCCCGGTGGTGGGCATCAACGACTCCGGCGGGGCGCGCATCCAGGAAGGCGTGGTCTCCCTCGGCCTCTACGGCGAGATCTTCTTCCGCAACGTCCGCGCCTCCGGCGTCATCCCGCAGATCTCGCTGGTGATGGGCCCCTGCGCCGGCGGCGCGGTCTACTCCCCGGCGGTCACCGACTTCACCGTGATGGTCGACCAGACCTCGCACATGTTCATCACCGGCCCAGACGTGATCAAGACGGTGACCGGCGAGGACGTCGGCATGGAGGAGCTGGGCGGGGCCCGTACGCACAACTCGCGCAGCGGCAACGCGCACTACCTCGCCACGGACGAGGAGGACGCGGTCGACTACGTCAAGGCACTGCTGTCGTACCTGCCGTCGAACAACCTCGACGAGCCGGTGGTCCACCCTGCCGAGGCGGATCTCGCCATCAGCGACGAGGACCGGGAGCTCGACACGCTGATCCCCGACTCGGCCAACCAGCCGTACGACATCCACCGGGTGATCGAGCACGTCCTCGACGACGGGGAGTTCCTGGAGGTCCAGCCGCTCTACGCGCAGAACATCGTGGTCGGCTACGGCCGCGTCGAGGGGCGCCCGGTCGGCGTGGTGGCCAACCAGCCGATGCACTTCGCCGGCACGCTGGACATCGCCGCCTCGGAGAAGGCCGCCCGGTTCGTCCGCACCTGCGACGCGTTCAACATCCCGGTGCTGACCTTCGTGGACGTCCCCGGCTTCCTGCCCGGCACCGGTCAGGAGTGGGACGGCATCATCCGCCGCGGCGCCAAGCTCATCTACGCGTACGCCGAGGCGACCGTCCCCAAGGTCACCGTGATCACCCGCAAGGCGTACGGCGGGGCGTACGACGTGATGGGTTCCAAGCATCTCGGCGCGGACCTGAACTTCGCCTGGCCGACCGCGCAGATCGCGGTGATGGGCGCGCAGGGCGCGGTGAACATCCTCTACCGTTCCGAGCTGGCCGGCGCCGAGGACCCGGCGGCGGTTCGGGCCGAGAAGATCGCCGAGTACGAGGACACTCTGGCCAACCCGTACGTGGCCGCCGAGCGTGGGTACATCGACTCGGTGATCCCGCCGCATGAGACCCGGACCCAGATCGTCCGGGCGCTACGAGTCCTGCGCACCAAGCGCGAAACCCTCCCGGCGAAGAAGCACGGCAACATCCCGCTCTGACCGCGCTCCCTGGTCCGCGCAACTTCACAGAAGTTGTGCAGACCAAGGGCGGCCGCGGTCAGCAGGAGGGGTTGGCGGCGAGGCACATCCGACGCGCTGCCACCACGGCCAGCCGGCGCAGCTCCGGCTCGGAGCTGTTCCGTCCCAGACTGAGCACCGTGATCAGGTCACCCACTCGTACCACCGCCGTGCTGGTCGGCGAGTGCTCGTCACCAATGGCCTTGCCGGTCTTCTGGTCGCGGGGCTGCGACACGGTGTGGCGCAGCAGGGCGGCACCGTCGCCGGCGAAGTCCCGCTGCACCACCGCCCACTGATGTACGGCCGTCCCGGTCCCCTTTCGTCCCGCGACCTCGTACGGCCCGACGCTGCGCCACTCGGCGCAGGGAGCCACCAGCCGGTCGAGGTCGGCGAAGAACGACCCGGCAGCCTCCGGCGTCACCCGGTACAGATCCTGACTGAGCAGGAAGTCATCGGGACCGGTGTCGGCGGCCTCTGCGGGTTCCCGGAGCATGGTCAGCGCCCGTGACCAGCGGGACGTCTGCCAGGCAGGGGCCATCCCCTGCTCTTCCCGGCAGTAACCCAGCATGTTCTCGACGACGACCATCTCCCCCAACCCCGACTGGCTGAGCTGCACCTGCGCCGGCTGCGCCAGGTCGGCCGGTTGCAACAGTGCGTCGGCGTCGATCTCGCCCCGGGCTGGTGCGGTCGGGCTCGCCGAGGCAGCCACCGGGGGTGCTGTCGGCCCACGACCGTTGCCGACCACGTCGACGGCGAACGCCCCCGTGATCACCAGCACCACCGTGGCGGTCACGGCGGTACGCCGATTGCGCCGCCGGGCCCGGGCCCGGATCTCCTGCGGCTCGGGCCACCGCACGTCCCGCAGGTCCCGATGGACCCGCTCGACGAATGCCAGGTCGTCACGCATCGGTAGCCTCCTCGAGTTCAGAGACGGCGAGCAGCCCGGCGAGCGCGGTGCGCCCCCGGGAGAGCCGGGCCTTGACGGTGCCGACCGGGGCCGAGGTCTCCCGCGCCACCTCGGCGACCGGCATGCCCATCAGGTAGTACAGGGCGATGGCGGTGCGCTGCTCCTCGGGCAGCCGGCGCAGCGCGGCGACCACCTCGACGGTGTCGGTGCCCGGGCCGGGAACGGTCTCGGTGGCGCCGTGCCGCAGGTACGCGCGGGCGCGACTGCGCAGGCTGCGCCACCGGCTGACCGCGATCCGGCTGGCCACCACCCGCACCCACGCCTCCGGGTCGTCGTATCGGCTGACCGTCGACCAGCGCTGCCACGCCCGGATGTACGCCTCCTGCACGGCGTCCTGCGCCTCGACCCGGTCGCCGGTGAGCGCGTAGACGAAGCCGAGCAGCCGTTGCCGGCTCCCGCGGTAGAACTCGTCGAACCCGTCGACGTCCGGCACCCGCTACCTCCCCGTGTCGGTCGCAGGGAACACGCGCCGGGTGGGGTCCTCGGTTGCCCCGGTCAGGCGATCATCTTCTCCAGGTCGGCGAGCGAAAACGCGCCGGGTCCGATCCGCTCCCGCACCGCCCGGCGCACCGCGCGTTGCACGGCCACGTTGGCCGGCGTCGGTACGCCGTGCAGCCGGCCGAGCAGCGCGATCTCACCGTTGAGGTGGTCGACCTCGGTTGAGCCCGTACCCCGGGCCAGGCTCTGCCAGGTGGAACCGCCGGAGCGGCCCGCGCCGTCGACCGGGCGCTGCTGAACCCGATCGCCGCGTTCGGCTCGCTCCTCGTCCTGCGAGGTGTGCGCGATGTGTGCGGCGGCGAGCGCGGCGACGCCCTCGGCGCGTACCCGCTCGGCCAGCGCGTCCGGGATGTCCCGGCCGAGCAGCGCCTGGAGGCCGTTGCCGAGGTTGGCGAGCAGCTTGCCGTACTTCCAGCGCAGCACGTCCTGCCGGACCGGGGCGACGAACCCGGCGGCGGTCAGGTCAGCGGCGATCGCCTGATCGGTGTCGTCGACGCCGGCCGGGTAGCGCCCGATGTGCAGCATTCCCGGGTGCGGGTAGCCGTTGGACACCACCGCGCCCGGGTCCAGATGGGTGGCCGGCAGCCAGACGCAGACCGGGTGCACGTCGGCGAAGAGCCGCAGGGCGGCCCTCTCGTTAGCCACCCCGTTCTGCGCGGTGACCAGCGGCAGCCGCTCACCCGCCGTGCCACCCCCGTCCACCGGCGCGTCCACCCAGGCGGCCAGCGCGCCCGCGGTGTCCTGCGACTTCACGGTGAGAATCAGCACCGTGTCGGCCGGCAGCGGGAGGTCACCGGGGCCGTCCGCGGCGGCGAGCCGGGCGGTCAGGTCGCCGTCAGGCTGGCGCAGGGTCAGGCCCCGCTCGCGGATCGCGTCCAGGTGCGCGCCCCGCGCCACCAGGGTCACGTCCCGACCGGCCTCGGCCAGCCGTACCCCGATGGTCCCGCCGACCGCGCCCGCCCCGATGATCACGTATCGCATGCGCCTCATTCTGCCCGCCCGAACCCTCGTGGTCAGAGAGTCAGGCCGGCGTCGGTGAGGATCGGGCCGGCGAGCAGCAGCGCGCCGGCGACGAGCGCGACCAGGTTGACCAGGGCGAAGAAGAGCACCCAGAAGAACGCCGGGAACGGGGTGAGGCCGGCGAGCTGGTCGGCGTCGGACGCGGGCATCCGGCCGCGCGAGCGCAGCCGTTGCAGCTCCACCACCGGCCGCACCCCACCGAGCAGCAGGAACCACACCCCGGTGTACGCGAACGCGGCCTGCACCTGCGGGGTGGCGTACCACGAGACGGCGAGCACCAGGGCGCCGGTGACCAGCAGCGACACCACGCCGAAAGCGTTGCGGATCATCACGAGCATGGCGAGCAGCAGCACCACCGCGACCCAGAGCAGCAGGGTGATCCGGTTGCCGCCGAGCAGCCAGGCGCCGGCCAACCCGACCAGCGGCGGGGCGACGTAACCGGCGAGCAGGGTGAGGATCATGCCCGGCCCCGAGGGCCGACCGGCGGAGAGCGTCAGCCCGGAGGTATCCGAGTGCAACCGGATGCCGCGCAGCTTGCGGCCGGTGAGCAGGGCGATCAGCGCGTGCCCGCCCTCGTGGGCGATGGTGATGGCGTTACGGGCGATCCGCCACGGCAGTCGGGTGCTGACCACCACCAGCGCGACGGCCGCGGTGATCAGCACCAACAGCGCGGGCGGGTCCGGCTGCGCGCCGAACAGCGTGTCCCACAGGTCGCTCAGCCCGTCGATCGACATCATGGGGCGCGAGCCTACCGGCGTCGTTCCGGTGTCGGTCCCGGGCCACCGGCTCGTATCGGGTGAGACTGATCGGGTGGGATTCCCTGAGGCTGTTCCGGCTCGACGGCGAGCACTACGTCGAGGTGCCACCGACACCCGTCGATGAAGCTTTTTTCTACAACTCTTGCGATCTAGGGCACTTACCTCCAAAGATGGGCGTCAATAGACCGACGTCCTTGGAGGCAGCCATGGCCCGTACCAGATCACCGCTGCGCCGCGTGCTCGCGGCCGGCCTCACCCTGCTCGCCACCGCGGCGGCGACCCTGGTCGCGACCGCCGGCCCGGCGGCCGCCGCCACCACGCCCGGCGTCGACGTGTCCCGCTACCAGGGCACCATCAACTGGACCAGCGTGCGCAACGCCGGCATCCAGTTCGCCTTCATCAAGGCCACCGAGGGCACCAGCTACAAGGACCCGAACTTCAACGCGAACTACGTCAACTCGTACAACGCCGGGGTGATCCGCGGGGCGTACCACTTCGCCCGGCCGAACATCTCCGCCGGCTCGACCCAGGCCAACTACCTGGCCTCCAACGGCGGCGCCTGGTCGGCCGACAGCCGGACCCTCCCCGCCGCCCTGGACCTGGAAGCCAACCCGTACGCCGGCGGCTACTGCTACGGCCTGAGCACCACCGGGATGCGCAACTGGGTCCAGGACTTCCTGAACACCTACCGCTCCCGCACCGGCCGTTACGCGGTCATCTACACCACGACCAGCTTCTGGAACCAGTGCACCGGCAGCTGGACCGGTCCGTGGGCGAACCACCCGCTCTGGCTGGCCCGCTGGGCGAGCACGCCGGGCGCCCTGCCGGCCGGCGCGCCGGTGTGGAGCTTCTGGCAGTACACCAGCACCGGCGCCGTCTCCGGGATCAGCGGCAACGTGGACCGCAACTACTGGAACGGCGACCGGTCGCGGCTGATCGCGCTGGCCAACAACACGCCCTGACCGGACCGGTCCGCCTGATCCGCCTGGGGAGGCGGTTGGCGGCAGCGGGATCGGCTGTCACCGCACGGTCGACAATCGGTCCGGCTGCCGCCACACCACCGGTACTGGTCAGGCCCGCCGTCGGCTCATCGCCGGCACCACCACCGGAGCGTCCTCACTGGCCAGAGCGCTCCGCCGGGTCAGCCGCCAGGCAGCCACCCCGCAGACGGCAACGGTCACGACGCTGAGCAGCGCGATGAGCGCCCAGATTCCCGCGCTGACCAGCAGCAGGACGGCGTCGCCGAGCGCGACGAGCATCCACAGTGCCAGCCGGGGCCGAGCGTCCCTCCGTCGGTAACCCATGTCGTACCTCCTTCCGTCGTCGAAGGTCACATACCCCGGACGACGGAAGGTCATGCTCAGTCCTTGCGGTCAGGCACGAAACCCTTGGCGATCCGGTCGAAGTTCGGCAGGTTGGCCTGCCAGTCCTTCTCCGCGATCTCCCACCGCAGGGCGTAGCCGCGGTTGCTGGCGGTGACGAAGCCGCGGTTGCGGACGTGAATCCGGGTCCCGTCCCGGGTCTCCAGCCACTCCCAGTCGCCGCAGGTCTTCCAGAAGTCGCAGGCATTGATGCTGAGGTACTGGTAGTTGTTGACGAGCCTCTTCCGGTTCGGCTCCTGCGCCTGCCAGTCCTTGACGGCGTCCTTCGCCGGAGTGCTGGTCCACTGCACGAGCAGTTCACCCGGCCCGTTGTTCTGGCTGAAGACGACCGTGCTGCCGTCGACCTGCCGGCGCGACCAGCCGTCCGGCAGTGGCAGGGCGAAGCCGGCCGGGTCCCTGTGCAGCTTCCAGCCCGCCGGCAGCGCGTTCGGGTCGACCGACGGGGTGGCCGAGGCCGTCGGGCTGGGCGCGCCGCTGGTGGGCGGGGGCACCGCCGGAGCCGTGGTCTGCGGCGCCGGAGCCGAGGTAGCGGCACCCCCGGTCGGGCCGGCCTGCGGGCTCTTGTCGCCGTCGCCGTCGCCCTTGGTGAGCAGCGGCACGATCACCACGAGGCCGATCAGCAGCAGGGCCACCACGGCCCCGATCAGCAGGTTGCGTTGCGTGTTGTTCGGCTTCGTACCGCCATAGAGCGGCACGGACGCCCGCCCGGCGGGGCTCACCGGGGTCGACATGACCGACGTCGGGGTCGGCGGCCTGCGCTGTTCCGGCGCCACCGGCGGACCGTCGACCTCGGTCGGCTCGTCGTCGGCCTTCGTCGTGCCGTCGGCGGATGTGCCGACCGCGGCCGTCACCTTCGCCGTCGGGTCGGCCTCGGCGGTATCCGGGCGGTCGATCGTGGCGGTCGGCTCGGCCGGAACCGGCGCGGCGTCCGCAGCGGGAGGCACGACGGCCGTCGGGCTCGCATCGCTGGGCGTCGAGCTGGTGTCGACGACGGGAGTCACGGCCGCGGCGGCCGGCTGGGTCCGCGGGGCCGGCGGCGAAACCGGCCGGTCGGCGCCCTTGTCGGCGGGTCGCGGCGCCGGCACGAGCGGCGGGCGCGGCTCGCGCGGGCCGTTCGGCCCGGGCCGGCGTACGCCATCCAGCAGCGAGATGCTTCGCGCCCGCTTGCCCCCGGCGCGGCGCAGCAGCCGCTCCGCCACCTCGGCGTTGATCCGCTCGTTCGGGTCCTTGCGCAACAGCCCGTTGAGCACCGGCTTGAGTGGACCGGCGTTCTTCGGCGGCGGCATCGGCTCGGTGGCCAGCGCGGCCAGCGTGGCGATCGCCGACGGCCGCGCGTACGGCGACTTGCCCTCGACCGCCGCGTAGAGCGTCGCGCCCAGCGACCACAGGTCGGCCTCCGGCCCGGCGGTGCCCTCCCGGGCACGCTCCGGAGAGATGTACGCGGGCGAACCGAGCACCATGCCGGTGCGGGTGACGTTCGGGTCGCCCGGGATGGTCGCGAGACCAAAATCGGTCAGCACCACCCGGCCGTCGTCGCCGAGCAGCACGTTGCCGGGCTTCACG
Source organism: Micromonospora sp. NPDC005206 (assembly GCF_040608175.1). Classification (NCBI taxonomy): domain Bacteria; kingdom Bacillati; phylum Actinomycetota; class Actinomycetes; order Micromonosporales; family Micromonosporaceae; genus Micromonospora; species Micromonospora sp. NPDC005206. The sequence continues at coordinate 86,742 of NZ_JBEXHU010000002.1, read as the reverse complement.
TCGCGGTGCATGACGCCCGCCTTGTGCGCGGCGTTGAGGGCGCCCAGCACGCCGAGGCCGATCTCGACCGCGCGGGCCGGCGGCACCGGCCCGCTCTCGGCGAGGGTGTCCTGCAACGACTTCGACGCCACGTACTCCATGACGATCCACGGATCGCCGTCGGTGCGGAGAACGTCGAAGATGCGCACCACATTGACGTGGTTGAGCCGGGCGATGGCCCGGGCCTCGCGCAGCGAGCGCTCCCGCATCTCGCGGCGTTCCTCGTCGGTGAGGCCAGGCGGCGGCACCAACTCCTTGATGGCCACGTCCCGGTGCAGCACCTCGTCGCGCGCCTTCCACACCCGACCCATGCCGCCCTGGCCGAGCGGCGACAGGAGCCGGTATCGGTCAGCGACGAGTTGGGGAAGCGCGTTCGACATCGGTGAGACGGTACCCGGACCCCCTGATCGTCACACCGCCGGCACGCCACTCCGCATTGTCGGTAACTTCGCGGCGCGTACCCTGGCGTCATGTCTGCCGAAGAGCCGTTGTTCCGGGTCGTCCGCGGCGTGCCCACCACCGAGGAACTGGCCGCCCTCGTGGGGGCGATCGTCGTCCGGTCCCGTCCGGCCGCCGCCTCCGCGCCGGTGGCCACGTCGGCCTGGGCTCGCAGCGGTCGACCGGCCGGCGCGGTGCTCACGGCCCGCCCGGGCGGATGGCGCTCCGCCGGTCTGCCCCGCTGACCCGACCCGCCGTGCGGGGGCTGCCAGCGTCGCTCCCAGCCGTTAACCTCACTCAGGGAAACGGTGCCGTGACGGGTAGGGAGGATCGATGATCCCCGAAGAGGACCGGCCAACCCCCTGGCTGCGCAACTATGGCGGCATCGAGGCCGACATCCGCCAACTCCGAGAGTTCGCCGACCGGCTCGCCGCGGAGGTCGAGAGCAACTACGCGCCACACCTGTCGTACATCGCCGACGACATGTCCGCCCAACTGCCCAACCCGTGCGACGCCTTCATCGAGCTGGTCACCTTCCTGCAGGCACACCACGAGACACAGCAGGCCACCGCCGACATGGTGTATGCCGTCCAAGGCGCCACCGGCCACCTGGCCGCCGTCGCCGACCGGGTCGCCACCCAATACTCCGACGCCGACGCCTTCTCGGCCGCCCGCGTCGTGGACGTGCAGCGGGCACTCGCCGACCCGGGGACCGTCCTGCCCGGAGGCCCGACCCCGATGCTGCCCGACCCGACCGGCGCCGACGGGGACAGGCCGGTGGTGCTGCCGTGATCGAACGGGGCAGCGGCCGCACCTCCGGCGTCACCGACTGGCAACTGATGGACGTCAACAGCATGTGGGCCTGCCTGCAGGACCACGACACCGCCAACCACTGGAAGCAGGTCGCCGGCTGGCGCAAGGTCTGCGACCTGGCCCAGATCCACCTCGGCCGGCTCCAGGAATACCGGCGCGGTCTCGCCGAGGCGTGGCCGCCCGAAACCAGCGCCGCCTCCCGCACGTACCTCGCCCAACTCGATGAGCTGATCGACAAGGTGCGGCACACCCACGACGCCGCCGCCGCCAACTACACCGCGCTCTCCGCCGCCACCCAGGCCATCGGCACCACCCGCGCCGAGCTTCGCAAGATCCATGAGGAGTACGCGACCAAGCTCCAGCGGAAACAGGCGTACGAGGCCACGGCCGCCGACGCGAAAGCGGTCATGGGCAGCCGAGTCACCGAATCACCGGTGACCGACGCCGAACTGGAACGGCTGAACGCGCAGGCGCGGGGCATGATGTTCAACCTCAGCGGGGAACTCCAACAAGCCCAAGCCACCCTCCAAAAACCACCGGTGGTGCGACCGCCAATTCAGTCTGGGGATCCTGACGCATTAGGCCCCAACCCCACAGCACCAGTTATCCCGCCGATCGTCCCGGTACCGATGCCAACTGTCGGCAGGTCCGTGGCAGCCCGACCTGCGACAGCCGACATCGCAGTGCCCATGCCGCAGTCGCAAGGCGTTGGACCAGTTCTAGGCAGTGCAGGGACAGGGCTGGTGAATAGTCCTGCCACTGTGAACACAGGAAGTCCACCTTCAACGACGTCGACGGGCCCACATCTAGGACCTGGGCTGCCACCCGGCCCGTCTATCTCATCCCGTGGCGCAGGCCCGCCAATCTCCACTAATCGACCACCCGGCAGCAGCATGAATCGACCGCAAGCGTCGCCTCCGATGTCGCAGCCACGCCTGACGCCCCCTAGCGGACTGATTGGCGGACCGCCTGGCCTGGGGCTCGGCCCACCGGCCCCGGGGACAACTCCGCCCCGGAAGGTCAATCCGATTGGAGGTGTGATCGGCGGCGGTGGGGCTGGCACAGGACCGACAGGGGGAGCTGGGTCTCGTCCGGGCGGCAGCCGCGCAGCTGGCAGCGTTCACGGCGGTCTTACTCCAATCGGCGGCGCACCTTCGATGGGGACTAATACGGGCGCAGGCCTACCTCCCGGACGTCCAAGCCGCCAGCAGCGAGACAACGATCAGACCGGCCGATGGGATCCGGATAATCCGTGGGAGACCGACCAAGGGGTGAACCCAGTTGTCCGCCCAGGAGATGAGCAAGGCCCGATTGACCCTGGCCCCGCCATTGGTTTCAATCGGTGACCATTCGCGCCATATTGCTGCTGACTTCGATGTCGGCGATCGTCGCGTTAGCCGCGTCAACAAGTTCCTCGACCCAGCCTAGCCAAGCGACTGATGCCGCAGCCCGGATTCGCGCAGAGCAATGGCAAATGGCACCTCAGCTATCTTAAGACGACCAAGGCCCAGGTTATTAGTCGCGGCAACGGGGTAGTTGTCGCTGTACCGGATACTGGGGTTGACTCACATCCCGATCTACGTACCAACTTACTTACGGGAACAGACATCATCGCTGGCGGAAGTGGTGACGTTCGACAAGACAGGGATAGCCATGGGACGTCCATGGCGGGCCTAATTGCTGCTCATGGCCGGGGTGGAGAGCTGGGCGCGCTAGGCATTGCACCCGAAGCGAAAATACTGCCTATTTACGCTTCCCCGCCGCACGGCGATGGCAATCCGGACGGCCTCGCGCAGGGGATAGAGTACGCAATAGCGAACGGCGCGGACGTGATAAGCATTGCCTCCGTCGGCGGGAGCAGTTCGAGGCTGCGCCAAGCGATCAAAGGCGCCCTGAACGCAAACATAGTTGTCGTCGCTGGTGTTGGCAATCTGCCTCGTGACCAGACCATCGGATACCCGGCCAGCGAGACTGGGGTAATCGCCGTCGGTGGTGTCGACCGCACGGGGAAACATGCGGCTATTTCGGTGACTGGACCGGAAGTCGACGTAGTAGCACCGGCGGTCGACATCTACAGCACCAGCTACGACGGAAAATACTCGAAGGGCACCGGGACCTCGAGTGCGACGGCGATCGTGGCGGGGGCGGCGGCGTTGATCAGATCGAAATACCCCTACCTTCCCGCGCAGGAGGTGGCGCACCGCCTCACGGCCACCGCGGTAGACAAGGGTCCGCCCGGGCGCGACGACGAGTACGGCTACGGCGTGATCGACCTCGTGGCGGCGCTGACGGCAGACGTACCCCCGTTGGGGTTCGAGTCGGCGAGCGCGCCGGCCGGCGGTGGCCCGACCACGACGGCCGGCGCTCAGCCGGACGACGACGGCGGCTCGTCGGTGCGCGGTCTGGCCACCCTCGGGGTGATCGTGGCCGCTGGTGCTGGGTGGGTGCTGGTGGTGCGGCGTCGGCGGCGCGGGACGATCCGCCTCCCCGGGTCAGTCGCTGACCGGAAGACGGCACAGTGATCGACTCGGGATCATTGATGTCGCGGTGTCGGGGGTGGTGGGACCGCCAGGTATCAATGAAATCGAGTCGATCAAGAGCGGGTGAACTGGTGGGCACGGGCCGGCGCGGGGCGGATGGTCGTGGCGAGGGTGGTGAGCCGGTAACGTCGGTCGGGTGTCTGCATCCCTGCCGCTCCGTCTCGTGCTCGCCTCGGCGAGCCCAGCCCGTCGCAAGTCACTCCAGGCCGCCGGCATCGAGCCGGACGTGCTGGTCAGCGGGGTGGACGAATCCCTGGTCGTGACCGATCGGGCCGAGGAGCTGTGCCTGGAGTTGGCGCGGCTCAAAGCACAGGCTGTGCTGACCCGGCTGAGCCCGGCGACCGACCAGCGGACGTTGGTGATCGGCTGCGACTCGGTGCTCGCGTTCGACGGGGAGATCCTCGGCAAGCCGGCGGATCCGGCAGACGCCACCCGGCGCTGGCAGCGCATGCGGGGGCGCAGCGGCGTCCTGCACAGCGGGCACTGTTTGATCGACGTTGTCGCCGGGCGGCGCGCTGAGGCGGTGGCCTCGACCACCGTCCACTTCGCCGACATCAGTGACGACGAGATCGCCGCCTACGTGGCCAGTGGCGAGCCGCTGGCGGTGGCCGGCGCGTTCACCATCGACGGGCTGGGCGGGCCGTTCGTGGAGCGGATCGAGGGTGACCCGGGGACGGTGATCGGGCTGTCGATGCCGCTGCTGCGCCGCCTCCTCCCCGAGCTGGACCTGCGGATCACGGATCTGTGGACGAAGGTCGCGCCCGGCGGCCAGTCGGTCGAGCCGCTCGGTAACGTCCGGTCATGACCGCCAAATCGATCCCGCTCACCGACGAGCTGCACGCCTACCTGGTGGCGCACGGAGCCCCGCCGGACGAGATCATCCGGGACCTGGCCGAGGAGACCCGGTCGGTGCTGCCGGAGCACGCCACGATGCAGGTGGCTCCGGAACAGGCTGCGTTCCTGACCTTCCTCACCCGGCTGCTCGGCACGCGGCAGGCCGTCGAGGTCGGCACGTTCACCGGGCTCTCGTCGCTGGCGATCGCCCGCGGGTTGCCCGAGGGCGGGCAGCTGACCTGCTTTGACATCTCCGAGGAGTTCACCGGCATCGCCCGGCGCTACTGGGCTCGCGCGGGCGTGCAGGACCGGATCGACCTGCGTATCGGCCCGGCCGGGGACCGGCTACGGGAGCTGCCGCACGAGCGGTACCTGGACTTCGCGTTCATTGACGCGGACAAGACCGGCTACCCGGTCTACTGGGCGGAGCTGGTGCCCCGGATGCGCCCCGGCGGGGTGATCGCCGTCGACAACGTGCTGCGCGGCGGGCGGGTGATCGCACCGCAGAACGCCGACGACCGGGCCATCGCCGCCTTCAACGACGAGGTGCTGGCCGACGTACGGGTGGACCCGGTGATGCTGCCGGTCGCGGACGGCCTGACCCTCGCCCGGGTGCGCTGAACGCAGGCAACCGTGAACGCGGATGTCGAGGTGTCCTCGCGCGAAGGACACCCCGACATCCGGAGCGCGAACGTCAGCGGACGCTGCGGGCGAACTGGCGTGCGGCCCAGACGACCCCCGCCGCGGCGAGCACCGCGGTGATGGTCAGGCCCTGCCAGACCTTGTCGCTGCCGAGGTCCCCGGCGAACAGCGCCCGGGTGCCGTCGACCGCCCAGGAGAACGGGTTCCAGTCGGCGATGGCCTGCAACCAGCCGGGCGCGAACGTGAGCGGCAGCAGGATTCCGGAGAGCAGCAGCACCGGCTGCGCCACCGTGTTCATCAGCGGGGCCAGCGCGTCCTCGCTCTTGACCTTGAGCGCGACGCCGTACGAGACGGCCGAGGTCATCAGCGCGATCAGGGCGAGCATCAGGTACGCGAGCAGCAGGTCCCCGATGAACACCCGCAGGTCGAACAGGAGCGCCAGCAGGGTGATGATGACCGCCTGCACGAGCAGCGAGACCACGTCGCGCAGCGAGCGGCCGAGCAGCAGAGCGAGCCGGCTGATCGGGGTGACCCGGGAGCGTTCGATGACCCCGGCGCGCAGCTCGGCGATCAGGCCGAAGCCCTGGAACAGGCCACCGAAGATGGCCAGCAGCACCAGCAGACCGGGTACGAAGATCTTGTAGGCGGCGGCCTGGGTGGGCGCGTTCAGCGCCGGCTTGAGCAGTGGGGCGAAGAGCAGCAGGTACATCACCGGCTGGAAGACGCCGACGAAGACCCAGACCGGGTTACGCAGCAGGAGTTGGATCTGCCGCTGGAAGATCAGCCACGTGTCACGGGCGAATTTCATGAGTCGTCTCCGGGTGGTCAGGACTCGCGCAGCGAGCGGCCGGTCTTGGTCAGGAAGACGTCGTCCAGGCTGGGCCGGTGCAGCTCGATCGAGCGCAGCTCCAGCCCGGCGTTGTCGAGTCGGCGCAGCACCTGCGGGATGGCGGTGGCGCCCTCGTCGACGTAGAGGCGCAGGCCGCCCTCGTCGGCGGTTTCCAGCTTGTTGACGTACGGCTCGCCGTCGAGCGCCTGGGCGGCCTGCGGGGTGGCGGCCAGGTCGAGGCCGACCAGCACCACGTCGCCGGAGATCTCCCGCTTGAGCTCGGCCGGGGTGCCCTCGGCCACCACCTCGCCGTTGTCCATGATCGCGATCCGGTCGCAGAGCGCGTCGGCCTCGTCGAGGTAGTGGGTGGTGATGAAGACGGTCATCCCGTCCCGGCGCAGCCGCCGGATCTCGTCCCACATGTGCGCGCGGCTCTGCGGGTCGAGGCCGGTGGTCGGCTCGTCCAGGAAGACGATCTTCGGCTCGTGGATGATGCCGAGCGCGATCTCCACCCGCCGGCGCTGGCCGCCGGAGTAGGTCTTGCACTTGCGGTCGGCGTACTCGGTGAGCTGAAAGGCGTCCAGCGCGCGGGCTGCGCGGCGCTGCGCGTCGGCCTTGCCGATGCCGTACATCCGGGCGTGCAGCACCAGCTCCTCGCGGGCGGTGGACTCGTCCCAGGTGCTACCGCCCTGCGGGACGTAGCCGATCCGGCGGCGTACCTCGGCCGGGTCCTTGCGCAGGTCCGCGCCAGCGATGGTGGCCTCGCCGCCGTCCGGCTCGATCAGCGTGGCGAGCATCCGCAGCGTGGTGGTCTTGCCGGCGCCGTTCGGGCCGAGGAAGCCGAAGATCTCGCCCTCGGCGACCTCGAGGTTGACGCCCCGCACGGCGTCCACCGTCTTCGTCTCTCGACCCGCGCGGGAGCGGAACGACTTCCGCAGCCCCCTGGTCTCGATCATTTCTGCTCCTGGTCGTCCGGGCCGGTCGAGCCGGCCGTCGAAGGGGACGACGCCGGACGGCGCACTCCCCCGCTGTGCCGACAGCAGGCTAACGCGATATAGCTCTTATGGTCAACGTTGATTATTCCGCGTTGGGAGCGGCCGGCTCGGTCCCGTCCGTCCACTGCGGCCAACCCTCGGCGCTCTCCAGCTCAGCAGGTAGGTACGACACTCCGGAATCGATTTTCTCGGCGATCCGCTCGCACCAGGCCATCTCGGCCTCGGCCCGCGCCGACCACAGCTCGAACATCCAACCGACGTGGACCGGCTTGGTGTTGCGCACCCAGTCCGACTCAAGCGAGGCGCGCATCGACTCGATGCCGGCGCGCAGCAGGTTGGCCCGGTTGCGCAGAGCCGCCGCCGCCTCGGGCCGCGGCATCGCGGGCAGGAAGGAGAAGGCCGCCGTGAACGGGTCCACCGGCTCGGAGAAGTTCCACCAGAGGCCGCGCAGCAACGTCTCGAACTCGTCCTCACCCTTGGGGGTCACCTCGTACGTGGTCCGCGCGGGACGGGCACCGACCTGCTCGGTCGCGACGGCGCGGAGCAGCCCTTCCTCGGTGAGCTTTCGCAGAGCGTGGTAGATCGAGCCGGGCTGCACGTTGGCCCACTTGTCGGCGCTCCAGCTCAGCAGCTCGCGGCGCACGTCATAGCCGTGTACGGGCTGCATCCACCGCACCAGACCGAGAATCATCATCCGAGTCGCAGACACCGGACAAGCGTAATAGGCAAGTTTGACTAGAGCGCGGCACGCACAGTGCGGCATCCCACACTGAGCGATCGTTAGGGCCACCAGGGCGGCCGATACACTCCCCGTCAGTAACCTGCCGGGAGGAGCCACGAAGGTGCGCAAGGTACTCATCGCCAATCGCGGCGAGATCGCCGTCCGGGTGATCCGCGCCTGCCGCGACGCTGGCCTCGGCAGCGTCGCCGTGTACGCGGACTCCGACCGCGACGCCCTGCACGCCACGCTCGCGGACGAGGCGTACGCGCTCGGCGGGGACAGCGCGACCGACACGTACCTGCGCATCGACAAGCTGCTCGACGTGGCCGCCCGGGCCGGCGCCGACGCCGTGCACCCCGGCTACGGCTTCCTGTCCGAGAACGCCGACTTCGCCCAGGCGGTCATCGACGCCGGGCTGACCTGGATCGGCCCCACCCCGCAGGCGATCCGCGATCTGGGTGACAAGGTCACCGCCCGGCACATCGCCCAGCGCGCCGGCGCGCCGCTGGTCCCCGGCACCCCGGACCCGGTCGCCAGCCCGGACGAGGTGATGGCGTTCGCCGTCGACCACGGCCTGCCGGTCGCCATCAAGGCCGCCTTCGGTGGTGGCGGGCGCGGGCTCAAGGTGGCCCGGACCATGGAGGAGATCCCCCAGCTGTTCGAGTCGGCCACCCGGGAGGCGGTCGCGGCGTTCGGCCGGGGCGAGTGCTTCGTCGAGCGCTACCTGGACCAGCCGCGGCACGTCGAGGCGCAGGTCCTCGCCGACCAGCACGGCAACGTGATCGTGGTCGGCACCCGGGACTGCTCGTTGCAGCGGCGACACCAGAAGCTGGTTGAGGAGGCCCCCGCGCCGTTCCTCAGCGACGCCCAGCGGGCCCAGATTCACGAGAGCGCCAAGGCAATCTGCCGCGAGGCCGGCTACCACGGCGCCGGCACGGTGGAATACCTGGTCGGCGTGGACGGCACCATCTCCTTCCTGGAGGTCAATACCCGGCTCCAGGTCGAACACCCGGTGACCGAGGAGACCGCCGGTATCGACCTGGTCCGCGAGCAGTTCCGGATCGCCGACGGCGAGAAGCTGCGCATCACCGAGGACCCGACGCCGCGCGGGCACTCGATCGAGTTCCGGATCAACGGCGAGGACCCGGGCCGCAACTTCCTGCCCGCCCCCGGCACCGTCACCGCCCTGCGGCTGCCCACCGGCCCCGGTGTCCGGGTGGACACCGGCATCTCGGCCGGCGACGTGATCGGCGGCAACTTCGACTCCCTGCTGGCCAAGGTGATCATCACCGGCGAGACGCGCACCGAGGCGCTGGAGCGGGCCCGCCGCGCGCTGGACGAGATGGTGCTCGAGGGGATGGCCACCGCGCTGCCGTTCCACCGGCTGGTGGTGCGGGACGAGGCGTTCACCGCCGAGCCGTTCACCGTGCACACCCGGTGGATCGAGACGGAGTTCCACAACACCGTGCCGCCGTTCGCCGCCGCCAGCGCCGCCGAGGCGCCGGTCGAGCGCGAGACCGTGGTGGTCGAGGTGGGCGGCAAGCGGCTGGAGGTCAGCCTCCCCGCCGGCTTCGGCGGGGGTACGACCACCGCCGCACCGGCCGCGCGCAAGTCGACCCGGCGCGGCGGGGCCAAGGCCGGTGCCCCGATCGGCGGCGACACCCTCGCCTCGCCGATGCAGGGCACCATCGTCAAGATCGCAGTGGCGGACGGCGACACCGTCGCCGAGGGCGACCTGGTGGTGGTGCTGGAGGCGATGAAGATGGAGCAGCCGCTGCACGCCCACAAGGCCGGCACGGTCAGCGGACTCTCCGCCGAGGTCGGCGCCGTGATCACCGCCGGCGCCGCGATCTGCACCATCGCCTGAAGGAAGGGCACCTTATTAACGCCTGGTGCATAAGAAGGGGCCCTTCCTAACACTTTGTCCGTGGTGGGGCTCGGCGCGGGGGTGGTTTGCGGCACCGACGTGGGCGCGGACGGTCGGAGGCAGGAATGATGGCCAGGTGCAGTTCCTTCACGGCGCGGCCCCCGCGCACGACCTGACCTACACCGACGTCTTCATGGCGCCGGCCCGCTCCGACCTGGGCTCCCGGCTCGATGTCGACCTGTCCACGGGCGACGGCACGGGCACCACCATTCCGCTGGTGGTGTCGAACATGACCGCCGTCGCCGGTCGGCGGATGGCCGAGACGGTGGCCCGGCGGGGCGCGATCGCCGTGATTCCGCAGGACATCCCGATCGAGGTGGTGGCGAACGTCGTCGCCTGGGTGAAGCAACGGCACCTGGTCTACGACACGCCGATCACGCTCGGTCCGACCGAGACCGTGGGTGACGCCATCCACCTGCTGCCGAAGCGCTCGCACGGCGCGGTGATCGTGGTCGACGAGGCCGGCCGGCCAATGGGCGTGGTGACCGAGGCGGACACCATGGGCGTGGACCGGTTCGCCCAGTTGCGGCACGTGATGTCCACCGAGCTGCACACCGTCCCGGCGGACGCGGACCCGCGTGCCGGCTTCGACCTGCTCTCCGCGGGGCGGCGCCGGCTCGCTCCGGTGGTGGACGCCGACGGCCGACTGGTCGGGGTGTTGACCCGCCAGGGCGCGTTGCGGGCCACGCTCTACACGCCGGCGGTGGACGACCGGGGTCGGCTGCGCATCGCGGCCGCGGTCGGGATCAACGGGGACGTCACCGGCAAGGCCGCCGCGCTGCTGGAGGCGGGGGTGGACACGCTGGTCGTGGACACCGCTCACGGCCACCAGGCGCGGATGATGTCGGCGCTGCGGGCGGTCCGCAAGCTGAACCCGGGGGTGCCGGTGGCGGCCGGCAACGTGGTGACCGCCGAGGGGGTACGTGACTTGGTCGAGGCGGGCGCCGACATCATCAAGGTCGGCGTCGGCCCGGGGGCGATGTGCACCACCCGGATGATGACCGGCGTGGGCCGACCCCAGTTCTCCGCCGTGCTCGACTGCTCGGTGGCGGCCCGCGAGCTCGGCCGGCACGTCTGGGCCGACGGCGGCGTGCGGCACCCCCGTGACGTGGCGCTCGCGCTCGCCGCCGGCGCCTCGAACGTGATGATCGGTTCGTGGTTCGCCGGCACCTACGAGTCTCCCGGCGATCTGTACACCGACGCCGACGGTCGGCGGTACAAGGAGAGCTTCGGGATGGCTTCGGCGCGGGCGGTCAGCGCCCGTACGGCCGACGACAGCCCGTACGACCGCGCCCGTAAGGCGGTGTTCGAGGAGGGCATCTCCTCGGCCCGGATGCACCTGGACCCGGCCCGGCCCGGCGTCGAGGACCTGATCGACGAGATCATCGCCGGGGTCCGCAGCGCCTTCACCTATGCCGGCGCGCGGGACCTGGCGCAGTTCCACGAGCGGGCGGTCGTCGGTGTGCAGAGCGCCGCCGGCTTCACCGAGGGGATGCCGCTGCCCACGAGCTGGTGATCCCGCATCCCACGGACGTGTCGATCATGAAGTTGTGGTGGTGCCTCACACAAGGGGCACCAATGGGCGAGCCCCCACCACAACTCCATGATCGACGCCGTGGAGGGGTGGGTGGTTACCGGGTCAGGCGCTTGAGGACTTCGCGGGCTGCGTCGCTGGGGTTGTCGCCGACCCGGTCCGGCAGTGCGCCGGCCAGCCAGAGGGTCGCGAAGCCGTGCGCGATCGACCAGGCGGCGAGCGCGTCGCTGTCGGCGTCGACGGGCGCGCCACGGGCGGGCAGTGCGGCCACCCCCGACCGGAGCGCGGCACCGGCGCGCTCCTGTGCGGCGACCAGTTCGGCGTCGTCGGCCCGGTAGAGCTCGGTCCGGAACATCACCTCGAAGTGCGCGCGGTGCCGGACGGCGAAGTCGACGTACGCGACACCGGCGTCCAACAGGTCGTCGGCCGTCGCGGTCAGCGCCTGCGCCAACAGGTCGAAGCCCTGGGCGGCCAGCGCGGTGAGCAGCCCGGCCTTGTCGCCGAAGTGGTGGGCGGGCGCGGCGTGCGAGACGCCGGCCCGGCGGGCCAGGTCGCGCAGGCTCAGCGCGACGGGCCCCACCTCCTCGATCGCTTCGACCGCGGCGGCGAGCAGGGCACGGCGCAGATCGCCGTGGTGGTAGGCGCGCGTTCCGGTCATACCCGAATCCTATCTTGTCAGTGACAAGATGCCACTCGCCCAGGCAATCTTGTCACTGACAAGTTCACGAGGAGGATTCCAATGGCACCCCTGATCGCCCTGCTGGTCGGCACCGCACTGGCCCGGTTGACCGGCTTCGCCGGCGTCGACGCGGTGGACGGCTGGCACCCCGCACTACGGGTCGGACTGGCCCTGATGTTCACGCTGACCGCCGTGGCGCACTTCGCCGGCCAGCGCCGCACCGACCTGATTGCAATGGTCCCGCCCGGCATGCCCCGCCCTGGGCTGCTGGTCACCGTCACCGGCGTGTTGGAGCTGGTCGGCGCGGTCGGCCTGCTGATTCCGGCAACCGCCCGCCTGGCCGCCGCCGGGCTCGGCCTCTTGATGCTCGCGATGTTCCCGGCCAACGTCTCGGCCGCCCGCCGGGGGCTGACCCTGGCCGGGCAACCGGTCACCCCGCTCGGCCAGCGCACCGTTCTGCAGATCATGTTCGTAGCCACCGCGGCGGCTATTTCGTTTGGCCCCTGACTATCAGGGGACTAACCTGCTTGCCGTGGACATCGTCACTCTCCAGGACGTGCCGCTCGGCCGGCTGCTGGTCGTGGCCGGGCACCTCGTCGGGCAGCGGTGGAACCGCTACCTCGCCGAGGAGCACGGTCTCACCCAGGCCGGCATGGTGACCCTGATGACGCTCGCCCGGCACGGCGAGCTGCCCCACCGCCAGGTCGCCGAGAAGGGCTTCGTGCGCCCGGCGACCCTGACCGGCATCGTGGACACGCTGGCCCGCGAGGGGCTGGTCGAGCGGCAGCGCGACGACAGCGACCGACGCAGCGTCCGGCTCGCCATCACCCCCGCCGGCCGGGAGCGGGTGGCGGCCCTCACCACCCTGATGCACTCCGGAAGTCCGCTCACCTCGGTCGACGCTGACCCGGCGAAGGCGCAGGTGATCCGGGACTTCCTGCTCGAGGTCATCGGCAGCGGGGACGACCCGCGGATGACCGGACGCCCCACCGACGCGAAGGACCCGGCGTGCTGATCCGACTGTTGCGCAACCAGTTGCGCACCTACCAGCGACCGTTGACGGCAGTGGTGCTGCTCCAGTTCGTGGGCACCATGGCGTCGCTCTACCTGCCCAGCCTCAACGCCGACATCATCGACCGGGGCGTGGCCCGGGGCGAAACCGACTACATCGTGCGCATCGGCGGCTGGATGCTGCTGGTCAGCCTGATCCAGATCATCTGTTCGATCGCCGCGGTCTACCTGGGCGCACGGATCGCGATGGGCTTCGGCCGGGACGTCCGGGCGACCCTGTTCGGGCACGTCAACCGCTTCTCCGCCCGCGAGGTGGCCCGGTTCGGCGCACCGTCGCTGATCACCCGCAACACGAACGACGTGCAGCAGGTGCAGATGCTCGTGCTGATGAGCTGCACCATGCTGGTCGCCGCACCGATCATGAGCGTTGGCGGTGTGGTGATGGCGCTCCGGGAGGATCTCGGGCTCTCCTGGCTGATGCTGGTCAGCGTGCCGGTCCTGGCCGTCGCGCTCAGCATGATCATCCGTCGGATGGTGCCAGGCTTCCGGCTGATGCAGACCCGGATCGACACGGTCAACCGGGTGCTGCGCGAGCAGATCACCGGCATCCGGGTGGTCCGCGCCTTCGTCCGCGAGCCGTACGAGACGGACCGCTTCGCCGTCGCCAACGCCGACCTGACCGCCACCGCGCTGCGTACCGGCCGACTGCTGGCACTGATCTTCCCGGTGGTCATGCTGGTGCTGAACGTCTCCAGCGTGGCGGTGCTCTGGTTCGGCGCCCAGCGGGTCGACTCCGGCGCGATCCAGGTCGGCGCGCTCACCGCCTTCCTCCAGTACCTGATGCAGATCCTGATGGCCGTCATGATGGCCACCTTCATGCTGATGATGGTGCCCCGGGCCGCGGTCTGCGCCGAGCGGATCGTCGAGGTGCTGGACACCGACTCCTCGGTGGTTCCCGCCGCCGAGCCCATCGCTGAGCCGCCCACCAGGGCCGAGCTGGAGCTGCGCGGGGTGCGCTTCCAGTACCCGGGCGCGGTCGAGCCGGTGTTGCGGGACATCTCCTTCCGAGCGACCCCCGGCACCACCACAGCGATCATCGGCAGCACCGGCGCGGGCAAGACCACCCTGCTGTCACTCATTCCCCGCCTGGTCGACGTCAGCGCCGGCGCGGTGCTGGTCGACGGCGTGGACGTGCGGGAGCTGGCGCCCGACGAGCTGTGGCGGCGCATCGGCCTGGTGCCGCAGCGGCCGTACCTGTTCACCGGCACGGTCGCCAGCAACCTGCGCTACGGAAACCCGGACGCCACCGACGACGAGCTGTGGCGGGCCCTGGAGCTCGCCCAGGCCCGGGACTTCGTGGCCCAGATGCCCGGCGGGCTGGATGCTCCGATCGCCCAGGGTGGCAGCACCGTCTCCGGCGGGCAGCGCCAACGCCTGGCCATCGCCCGGGCCCTGGTCAAACAGCCGGAGATCTACCTTTTCGACGACTCGTTCTCCGCGCTCGACCTCGGCACCGACGCGCGGCTGCGGGCGGCGCTACGTCCGGTCACCGCGCAGTCCGCGGTGGTGATCGTGGCCCAGCGGGTCTCCACGATCGTCGACGCCGATCAGATCATCGTGCTTGAGGACGGGGGGGTCGTCGGAGTGGGACGACACGAGGAGTTGCTGGAGAGCTGCCCGACGTACGCCGAGATCGTGGCCTCCCAGCAGACGGCGGAGGTGCCGGCATGAGCGAGCCCGACGAGCCGCGGACCGCGGCCGTACCCACGCAGAAGCCGGCCGGCGACGGGCCGACGCCGAAGCGGCTGCCCCCCGGCCGGCAGGGCGGTGGGCCGCCGTGGGCGGGCGCGGGGATGCCCGCCGAGAAGTCGATGAACTTCGGGCCGTCCGCCCGGCGGCTGCTCGGCCGGCTGCGCCCGCACCGGCTGCACCTGGCCGCCATCATCACCCTGGCCGTGGTGAGCGTCGGGTTCAGCGTGGTCGGACCGAAGATCCTCGGCCACGCCACGGACCTGATCTTCAACGGGGTGATCGGTCGGCAACTGCCGGCGGGCACCAGCACCGAGCAGGCCGTCGCGGCGGCCCGGGCCGGCGGCAACGACAGCTTCGCCGACATGCTGGGCCGAATGGACGTGGTGCCCGGCGTGGGCATCGACTTCAGCGCCCTGAGCCGGGTGCTGCTGCTGGCGCTCGGGCTCTACCTCGCCGCGAGCGTGCTGTCCTGGTGGCAGGGCTGGTTGCTCAACGGGGTGGTCCAGCGCACCGTGCTGCGGCTGCGCGCCGAGGTGGAGGAGAAGCTCAACCGGCTGCCGCTGCCGTACTTCGATCGGCAACCCCGCGGCGAGCTGCTCAGCCGGGTCACCAACGACATCGACAACATCTCGACCAGCCTCCAGCAGACGCTCAGCCAGCTGCTCACCTCGCTGCTGACCGTGGTCGGCGTGCTGGCCGTGATGTTCTGGATCTCGCCGCTGCTGGCCCTGGTGGCCCTGGTCGCGGTGCCGCTGTCGGTGCTGGTCACCCAGCGCATCGCCAAGCGCTCCCAGCAGCAGTTCATCGCGCAGTGGAAGCACACCGGCGAGCTGAACGGCCAGATCGAGGAGGCCTACACCGGTCACGAGCTGGTGAAGGTCTTCGGCCGGCAACGCGAGGTGGAGGCCGCGTTCAACGCCAAGAACGAGGAGCTGTTCCGGGCCAGCTTCGGCGCCCAGTTCATCTCCGGGATCATCATGCCGTCGATGATGTTCATCGGAAACCTCAGCTACGTGGCGATCGCGGTGGTCGGTGGGCTGCGGGTGGCCTCCGGGACGATGAGCCTCGGCGATGTGCAGGCGTTCATCCAGTACTCCCGTCAGTTCACCCAGCCGCTCACCCAGCTCGCCTCGATGGCCAACCTGCTCCAGTCCGGAGTGGCCTCGGCCGAGCGGGTCTTCGCGGTCCTCGACGCCGACGAGCAGAGCCCCGACCCGGTTCAGCCGGCCCGAGTCACCGACCCGCACGGTCGCGTCGAGTTCGAGCACGTCTCGTTCCGGTACGAGCCGGACAAGCCGCTGATCGACGACCTGTCGCTGGTCGCCGAGCCAGGCCACACGGTGGCCATCGTCGGCCCGACCGGCGCCGGCAAGACCACCCTGGTCAACCTGGTCATGCGGTTCTACGAGCTGGACGCCGGCCGGATCACCCTGGACGGGGTGGACATCACCACCATGCGCCGCGACGACCTGCGGGGTCGGATCGGCATGGTGCTCCAGGACACCTGGCTCTTCGGCGGCACCATCCGCGACAACATCGCGTACGGCCGGCCGGACGCCACCGAGGAGGAGATCCTCGCCGCGGCCCGGGCCACCTTCGTCGACCGGTTCGTGCGCAGCCTGCCGGACGGCTACGACACGGTCATCGACGAGGAGGGCAGCAACGTCAGCGCCGGCGAGAAGCAGCTCATCACCATCGCCCGGGCGTTCCTCGCCGAGCCGTCCCTGCTGATCCTGGACGAGGCGACCAGCTCGGTGGACACCCGCACCGAGGTGCTGCTCCAGCGCGCGATGGCCGCGCTGCGCTCGGATCGGACCAGTTTCGTCATCGCGCACCGGCTCTCCACCATTCGCGACGCCGACCTGATCCTGATGATGGAGAACGGCCGCATCGTCGAGCAGGGCACCCACGAACAGCTGTTGGCCGCCCACGGCCCCTACCACCAGCTCTACCGCTCCCAGTTCACCGCCGCCGTGGTCGAGGAAGACCCCGCCGCACCCGCCAAGTCCCCCCAGCCCGCGTCGATCTAGGGCGGATCATCATGAACGGAGATCCACTCACAACGACCCACCCCGGATCGACGGGTGGGTCAGTCGGGGGGCAAAAGGTCGGCCGAGCGGGCGGCGACCTGGCGGGTGATCAGGGTCAGTGCGGCCGCGGCGGGCATCGGATCCAGGGTGCGGCCGTCGCGGAGGCGCAGCGCGAGGTGCCCGTCGGCCTCCTCCCGGGAGCCCAGCACTCCGAGGTACGGGACGCGGCGGCGGGTCGCGTCCCGGATCCGGGCGCCCAACGAGCCGGGGGCGGCGACCTCGACCCGCAGCCCGGCAGCGAGGGCCCGCCGGGCCAGCTCGGCCGCCGCCTCGGCCTGCCCGTCGTCCACCGGCAGCAGCACCAGCTGGACCGGGGCGTACCAGGCCGGGAAGGCGCCCTGGTGCACCTCGATGAGGTACGCGAACAACCGCTCCATGCTGCCGACCAGGCTGCGGTGCACCATCACCGGCCGGCGCCGGCCGCCGTCGGAGTCGGTGTACGACAGGTCGAACCGTTCCGGCTTGTCGAAGTCCAGCTGGATGGTGGAGATGGTCGACTCCCGACCGGCAGCGTCGACGATCTGAATGTCGATCTTCGGACCGTAGAACGCGGCCTCCCCCGGCGCCTCGACGTACGCCACCCCGGCCAGCGCACCCCGGAGCAGTTCCTCGGCGTGGGCCCACTGCGCGTCGTCGCCGACGTACTTCTCGCCCAGCCCGCGCAGCGACAGCCGGAAACCGGCCGGGCGGACGCCGAGCGCGGCGTGCGCGGCACGGATCAGCCCGAGGATCTCCGCGACCTCCGCGCCCACCTGGTCGGGCGCGCAGAAGGTGTGCGCGTCGTTGAGCGAGATAGCTCGCACCCGGGACAGCCCGCCGAGCACCCCGGAGCGCTCCGAGCGGTACATCCCACCCAGCTCCGCGATCCGCAGCGGCAACTCCCGGTAGGAGCGGCCCCGGGCTCGGAAGACCAGCGCGTGGTGCGGGCAGAGCGCCGGCCGGAGCACGAACTCGTCGTCGGCGCTCAGCCGCATCGGCGGGAACATGTCGTCGGCGAAGTAGCCGAGGTGCCCGGAGAGTTCGAAGAGTTCGCGCTTGCCCAGCGGCGGCGAGTAGACGTGCTGGTGGCCGGACCGGCGCTCCAGCTCACGGACGTACTCCTCGACGGCGTGCCGGGCGGCGGCGCCGGCCGGCAGCCAGATCGGCAGGCCGGCGCCGGCCAACGGGTCGGAGACGAAGAGGTCCAGCTCCCGGCCGAGCTTGCGGTGGTCGATCATGTCGCGCTCCTGGATCGGGTACGACCCGGAGGCGACCCGGACTCCGAACGCCGCGCGGCCCTCGGGGCGGATCGCCCCGAGGCCTGGTCGACGGTGGTTACGTCAGAGCGGCACGCCGGGGACACCCGGCGTCGTGGTCACCACTACCGCGCTGCGCATGCGGCGACCGTACCCGTCGGGCGATCGGGAACGCACCCGGATTTGGCGTGGCGGAGGGGAGGGCGGGCCGCCGGCGCGGGACCCGCCGGCGGCCCTGGGCGACCCGGATCGTCAGGAACGGGGGACCCGACGGTGCTGGGGCCGCGCGGACAACGGTACGCCGACGAACGCCGATCCGCCGACCGGCGCGGGGCGGGCGGACGGCCACCGGACCGTCACCCGAGGACGGCTCGCCTCGTTGTACCTGGGTGGCCCAGTCGTGTCGACGGTCACGGCGGGGTGGGGCTGTCCACGGTGACGCCGGACACGCCGTCAGGCTCGAGACACCCAATCGGCCGCATCCGGCGAGGTGGCACGCGTGCCCGAACTACTGACTGACGTCGCATCGCCGACCTGGGCGTACCTCGTGCTGCTCAGCCTGCTGATCGCGGACGCCTTCGTCCCGGTGATTCCCACCCAGATCGTCATGATCACCAGCGGTGCGCTCACCGTCTACGGCGGGCTCAGCCTGCCGGTCACCATCATCGTCGGCGCGCTCGGCGTCTTCGCCGGTGACCTGGCCTGCTACCTGCTCGGTCGCGGCGCACCGGACCGGCGGGCACCCCGGCACGCCGAGCCGAGCCGGGCACGACGGGTCGCCAGCCGGGTCACCCAGGGGTTGCGACAGCCCGGGCCGCTGGTCATCCTGCTCTGCCGGTTCGTGCCCGGCGGGCGAATGGCGGCCTGCTTCTCAGCCGGCCGCAGCCGTTACCCGTACCGGCTGTTCGTGCTCTACGAGACGGTGGCGGCGCTGGGCTGGGCCACCTACGGTGCGCTGGTCGGGCACCTCGGCGGCACCGCGCTGACCGAGTCGGCCTGGCGGCTGGCCATCATCGCCACCGCCGCAGCGGCCGGCTTCGCCGCCGCCGGGTGGGCCATGACCCTGGTCAGTGCACGGCACGCCCGGGCCGCAGCGGCAGCCGACATCCCCATCGACTGAGTGTCGGGCGCGGCACACCCGGGTGCCTCTAGGGGTAGTCCCCCGGGACGATTTCGGTGGCCGTCCCGGATCCGGCTCGGGCCTCCGGAGCGACAGGCTGAGGCATGCCTGGAACCCGGAGCACCGGCCTGTTCGCCCTCGGCGGGATCGCCCTGGCGGCGCTGCTGACCGTGATCGGCCACCTCGAAGTCAACGACGACCTCAACCCGTGGGCGCTGACCATCAGCGACTTCGCGGTCTCCGACCGCGGCGGCGTCATCGACATCGCGATGGTGGTTCTCGCGCTCGCCACCGTGGCGCTGCTGTACGGGCTGCGCCGCGCCGGCCCACCCCAACCGGCCCCGGGTCGGCCGGCCGAGCTGCTGCTCGGCGCGTGGGCGGCCGGGCTGCTGCTGGCCGCGGTGGTGCCGACGAACGAGCCGGGCACCGCCATGACCACCGCCGCCTACCTGCACCGGTACGCCTCGGTGGTCGCCTTCCTGGCGCTGCCGGCCGCCGGCTGGCTGCTCGCCCGCCGGCCCGACCTGGCGCCCACCGCCCGGACGCTGCGCACCCTCGTCGTGCTCAGCCTGGCCCTGGCCGCGGCGATGATCTGGTCCGCCTACCCCGGCGACCGTGTGCTGATCGGCCTGGCCGAGCGCCTGCTCATCCTCACCGAGGTCGCCGTACTAGGCACCGTCGCGGTGGCCCTGACCCGGACGTCCGTCGCCCGCCCGCTGACCGCGACGCGGAGGGTGGGTCCTACTCCAACTCGTGGAGCATTAGTTGGCGGGCCGCCTCGGTGATCGAGCCGGAGAGGCTCGGGTAGATGGTGATGGTCTGCGCCAACTCGTTGACGGTGAGGTTGTTCTCCACCGCCATCGTGATCGGCAGGATCAGCTCGCTGGCCTTCGGCGCGACCACCACCCCGCCGACGACCTGGCCGCTCGCCGGCCGGCAGAACAGCTTCACGAAGCCGTCGGAGAGGTCGTCCATCTTGGCCCGGGCGTTGCCCGACAGCGGCAGCATCACCTGCCGGGCCGGCACCTTGCCGGCGTCCACCTCGTCCTGGGAGACGCCCACGGTGGCCAGCTCCGGGTCGGTGAAGACGTTCGCCGCGACGGTCCGCAGCCGCAGCGGGCGGACCGCCTCGCCGAGGGCGTGCCACA
This sequence comes from Micromonospora sp. NPDC005206, assembly GCF_040608175.1. Classification (NCBI taxonomy): domain Bacteria; kingdom Bacillati; phylum Actinomycetota; class Actinomycetes; order Micromonosporales; family Micromonosporaceae; genus Micromonospora; species Micromonospora sp. NPDC005206. The sequence goes on along the minus strand of NZ_JBEXHU010000002.1, from coordinate 66,395 downwards.
TGGCGATCCGGCCCTGCATGGCGGCGACGCTGGCCAGCAGCAGGACGCCGGTGCAGTCACCAGCGGCGTAGATGCCGGGCACGTTGGTCCGGGACACCCGGTCGACCGTGACGTAGCCGCCCCGGCCCAGCTCCACGCCGTACTCGGTCAGGCCCAGGTTGGCGGTGTTCGGGATCGAACCGACCGCGATCAGGGCGTGCGAGCCGGAGACCTTACGGCCGTCGGAGAGCTCCACCTCGACGCCGTCGGCCGTACGCCGGACCGCGTCGGCGCGGGAGTTGTTGAGGATGCTCATGCCCCGGTTGCGGAACACCCGCTCGATGGCCGACGCCGCGTCGGCGTCCTCGTGCGGCATCACCCGGTCGCGGCTGGAGACCAGGGTGACCTGGACCCCCATCGCCAGGTACGCGCTGGCGAACTCGGCGCCGGTCACGCCGGAGCCGACCACGATCAGATGCTCGGGCAGCTCCGGCAGGTCGTACACCTGGCGCCAGGTCAGGATCCGCTCACCGTCCGGTACGGCGGTGGGCAGTTGGCGGGGCGTCGAGCCGGTGGCCACCAGCACGGTGGACGCGGCGATCGAGTATTCCTCGCCACCGTCGGCGGGGGTGACGATGACCCGGTGGGTGTGGCCCAGCGTGTCCTCACCCAGCCGGGCGGTGCCGGCCACGAAGGCGACCCCCGCCTTGAGCAGCTTGGCGTGGATGTCGGCGGACTGCGCCAGCGCCAGCCGCTTGACCCGCTCGTGCACCGCCCGCGCGTCGACGGTCACCGCCTCCAGGCCGTCCGAGTGCACCCCGAACTCTTCCGTGTCCCGATAGCCGGTGACCACCTCCGAGCTGGCGATGAAGGTCTTCGACGGAACGCAGTCGGAGAGCACGCACGCCCCGCCCGCGCCGTCGGCCTCCACCACGGTGACATCGGCGTCCAGCTGGGCGGCGACCAGCGCCGCCTCGTACCCGGCCGGCCCCCCACCGATGATCACGATCCGGCTCACAGCGTCTGCCCTTCGTCGATGCTCACAGTGACTTTCTTCTCCCGAACGCACCCGACACGCACAGTCGTATTCTCCCCCACCCGCCTGTCCGGCTATCGTCATCGCCGTGGGTCTTCACGCCGCCTACGGCTCAAACCTGGATCCCGCCCGGATGCGCGCCTACTGCCCGCATTCGCCGATGGTGGGCGTCGGCTGGCTGGAGGGGTGGCGGCTGACCTTCGCCGGGGCGGACGTGATCGGCTGGGAGGGCGCGGTGAGCACCCTGGTCGAGTCCCCCGGTGACCGGGTCTTCGTGGCGCTCTACGACATCCACCCGTACGACGCGGCCCAGCTCGACGAGCTTGAGGGGGTCGCCGCCGGCACGTACCGCAAGCTGCACGTTCGGGTCTCCACCCTCGACGGCGACGTGACCGCGTGGATCTACGTCTTCGACGGGTACGAGGGCGGCCTGCCGACGTCGTGGTATCTCTCCGAGATCGCGAACGCCGCCGAGAAGGCGGGCGCGCCGGACGACTACGTCACCGAGCTGCGGGCCCGCCCCACCGGCACCGCGTCGGCCTAGGGGCTGTCGCAGTCGGCCTGGAGGCTGTCGCACGCTGCCAGTCTGCTACCGACGCCGGCCGGACCGTCCGTCGGGCTCGACCGGCGTCGTCAATCACACACCGGCAACCGGGACGAGCAGCTGGTACATGTCCGTCCACCGGGTCTCCCGCAGGCCCACGGTCCGGTAGAGCGACAGCGGGGCGGTCGGGTTTGTGAGGTCCACCCCCAGGCCGGCCGCCTGCCGGCCCTTCTCGGCGTAGCGGGCGAAGGCGCGGCGCAACAGCGCGGCGCCCACCCCCCGCCGGCGGTACGCGGGCAGCACCGCCAGGCTCCGCACGAAGCCCTCCTGCTGGTCGAGCGCCTGATCCGAGGACTGCAACGCGCCCGCCACCGCCCCGTCGACCTCGGCGACGAACCATTCGTCCCAGGCGGTCATGTCACCGATCCGGGCCCGCCACCGCTCGTACGACAGCGGCTCGTGGTCCGGGGTGTCGCGGAAGGCGGCGTCCTGGATGCGGTGGAACTCCCGGAGTTCGGCCTCGTCGTCGGAGCGGACCGGCCGCACCGTCATCCCGGGCGGCGGGGGCGGTTCGGCGGGCAGGTCGGCCAGCGGGCGGCGCATCCGGACGTATCTCTTGGCCAGGGTGAAGCCGACCGTCCGCAGGTCGCGTTCCCAGTCACGTTCCGGCGCGAAGACCGCGCAGCGGACGGTGAGTGCGGGCAGCCCCCGCTCGGCCGCCCGCTCGGCGACCCGGTCCAGTTGCCGGGCCAGCAGCGGCGCCCGGACCGCAGCGCCCCGCTCCGGATCGACGTAGACCTCGACGAACTCCCTGCCCACCCCGGTCGGGTTGTCGACGGTCGCCCAGCCCACCACGGTGTCGTCCGGGTCCAGTGCCAGCCAGGAGTCACGAGCCGGGTCGAAGAACGGGCCGGTCAGCGACTCGGCAACGTCCTCGGCGTCGAAGTCGGGATGACCGATGGCGAAGGTGTCGGCGGCGTGCACCACCGCGAGGATCGCCGGCACGTCGTCGAGGGTGGGCCGGCGCACGGTCCAGCCAGCAGGAAGGGTCACGGCAGGTGATCCTGACAGCCGAGGCCCGCGAGCGCCGCCGATTTTTCACCGGGCGGCGAGGTCGGCCCGGGTCTGGTGCAGCAGTTCCACCAGCTCGATGCCGTCGGCGGGGCCGAGCGCCGCGAACGCCGGTGCGGCCAGCCGGTCGGTGACGGCCTCCGCCCAGAGCCGCCGGCGCACCAGCGGCCCGACCGGCGGGTACGGCGGCGACCAGCCACAGGCGACCGCACCGGCCTCCCCCTCCGGCCCGGCCAGCACGGCCTCCAGCGGGGTCATCCCGGCGGCGCGTACCGCCAACAGGTAGGCGCCGGCGAAGTGTTCGCGGAGCAGCCGCAGCCCGGCGGCGCTCCGGGCGCCCGGGGAGAGATCCGGCAGTGGCATGGCCCGCCACGCGGCGAAGAGTGGCATGCCGCTGGCGTCCGCCGCCGCCACCGCCCGCTCGACCAGCCCGGCCAGGCGCTCGACGGTGGGCAGGGCGCCCAACCGCTGCGCCCCCCACCGGCAGCACTCGGCGAGGCTCGCGGCGGCGACCTCGGCCGGCCGGAGGACCCGGGCCGCCGCGTCCCAGCCGTCGGCGACCGCGTCCGGGGCGACGAAGCCGAGTGCCGCGGCCGCCGTCTCGGCCCGTACGTCGCCGAGAGCACCGGCCCGCCCGCTGATGTAGAAGGCCCAGCCGGAGATGCCGAGCAGCCGTGCCCGGCGCAGTGTGGTCGGGCACCGGCTGTATCGGTCGCCCAGGTCGAGCGCGACGGGCTTGCTGGCGGCGGCGACCTGCTCCGGTGTCATCCGGACGCCAACGTCGGGTGCCTCGACCCGCCGGCCACGGCGGCTTCCGGATCCGGGATCGCCGGCCCGGGACGGTCCGGCCACTCGTCGTCGTCCATCGATGGTCAGTCTGCCGGGCCACCGCCCGAGTCCGCATCCCCCTCTTCGGCCGCCAGCGCCTCGACCGCCGCCTCCACCTCGCCGGCGCGCCGCCGGGCCACGGTGACGGCCCGCTCGGCCGCACGCCGGGCCAGCTTGGCCCGGCTGAGGTCCTGCTCCGCCACCGCCCGCCGCCGCTCCAGCTCGGCCAGCTCGGTCTCTATCCCGTCGAGCACGGCGACGCCGTCCCGTTCCTGCCCGGTCGCCTCGGTCAACTCGGCCTCGGCCCGCTCCTGATCGGTCCGGGCCCTGGCCAGTTCCCGGTCCAGCGCCCGGCGCTGCCGCGCCCGCTCGGCCTGGGCCGCCCGCTGCGCCGCCCGCTCGGCGCGTTCCGCGGCCCGGTCGGTACGGGGGGCCGCCTCGGGACCCGTCCGCTGGGTGCCGGGTCGGCGGGCCGGGCGTTCCTCGGCCCGATCCTCCTCATCGCCGGTGACCAGCCGCAGCTGCGGGCGGGGCACCTCGCCGAAGCCGGCGTAGCTGGCCGATCGCAGCAGACGCCCGGACCGGACCTGCTCGGCGACCTCGGCGTCGGAGAGCGCCGCGTTCAGGGTCGCCTCCACCTCGGCCAACGGCAGCTTGCCGGCCGACGGCGCGTCCGGCTCCGCCGCGGCGAGCTTGCGGACCTCGGCGACCAGCGCGCCGACCACCGCCCGGCGTTGCGCGGACAGCTCCCGGAGCCGCGGCCCACGCAGCTCCCGCTGGGCGGCCCGCAGCGCGTCGGCGAGCTGGACCAGGTCGGCGACCAGCTCGGGACGGTCGATGGCGAGCAGGTTCACCAGCCAGGCGGCCACCGTGGGGCGGCGCAACCGGGCCAACTGCCGGGCCGTGGTCGGGTCGCCGGCGCGGCGGGCCTCGGCCACGGCGGCGTCCCGGGCGGCCACGAACCGCTCCGGTGGGGTGCGGTAGAGCTGCTGCACCAGCTCCGGGGAGGGGCCGGGCATGGCCTCAGACGTCCACCCGGCTACCGGGCTCCAGGCGCTGGTACTCGGTGCCGGACAGCGCCGAGTACTGACGGTCGAGCACGCCCAGCCCGGTGTCGTTGAGCAACCCGTCGTGCAACGCGTACGCGCGGCGCGGGGCGACCGCCCGGATGAAGTCGACCACCTCGGAGAACTTCGACCAGGGGGCGTGGATCGGCGCGAAGAGCGTGTCGACCGGCGTCTCCTCCGGCACCACCAGGGCGTCGCCCGGGTGGTAGACCACGTCGTTGATCAGGAACCCGAGGTTGTCCACCACCGGGATGTCCGGATGGATCACCGCGTGTCTCCCGCCGTAGGCGCGGACGGCCACCCCGGCGGCGGTGAAGGACTCACCGGCCGCGACCGGATGCAACGCCTCGGCCGTGTCGCCCAGGGTGCCGGCGAGCGAGGCGGGCCCGTGGATCGGAAACGGTCGCCGGTCGAGTTGCAGGCGCACCGCCGCCAGATCGAGGTGGTCGGGGTGTTCGTGGGTGATCAGCACCGCGTCCGCACCGTCCAACGCCGCAGGGTCGCTGAACACCCCGGGGTCGACGACGAGCACTCCCCCGTCGTGTTCCACCCGGATACAGGAGTGGGCGTACTTGGTGAGCCGCATCGTGACTCCTCGATTATCGAATCGTGACGTCCTCAGCGCAGTCTGCCGGAACCAGCCGACGAGCGCGCCGCGTCCGAGGTATCGCCACACCGGCTGACGACGATGGGAGCGGGGATGGACGGACGGGCGGGACGACGCCGCGGCGCACTGCTGGCGGCGACGGCGCTGGCGGCGGTGCTCGGGTTGACCGGGTGCGGTGCCGGCGACAGCGGTGCACGGGACACGGCGGGCGCGGCGGCCGAGGCACCGGCGGCGAACGGCGGCGCGGCGGACAAGGACAGCGCCGCCGGGGCGCCGGGGGCTGCCGGAGCCGGCGCTCCGGACCTGCGGGTGGACCAGCGGGCGATCATCTACACCGGAGCCATGCGGGTCCAGGTGGACGATGTGGACGGCGCCGCCCGCGAGGTCGCCGCCGCGGTCACCCGAGCGGGTGGCTTCATCGGCGGTGACCAGCGGCGCAGCGCCGAGGCCGACGCGGTCGCGGAGTTGCAGCTGCGGGTGCCGGCGGCGAAGTTCGCCGGCGTGGTGGAGGAGATCGCGCAGCTCGGCAAGCAGCAGAGCCGGGAGATCAGCACCCAGGACGTCACCGAGGAGACCGTCGACCTGGACGCCCGGATCACCAGTCAACGGGCCCGGGTCGACAGCGCACGCCGGCTCCTCGGCCGAGCCACCTCGATCACCGACCTGGTGTCGCTGGAGAACGAGCTGGGTCGCCGCGAGGCCGACCTGGCGTCGCTGGAGGCCAAGAAGCGGCGGCTGTCCGACCTGACCGCCCTCTCCACGATCACCGTGTCGCTGGCCGGGCCGGCTGCCAAGACCCCCGAGGAGAAGACCGAGACCGGCTTCCTGGTCGGGCTGAAGGGCGGCTGGAAGGCGTTCGTCGCCTCGCTGACCGTCCTGCTCACCGTGCTGGGCGCGCTGCTGCCCTGGCTGGTGGCGCTCGGCGTACCGCTGGCGGTGCTGCTGCTGGTGCTGCGCCGGCGGAAGAAGGAGCCGGCCCTGGTCGCTCCGGTCAGCGCACCGCCGCCAGTGCCCGCAGCGCGGTCTGCACCATGACGCGTACGCCGGCCGGGATGGCCCCCTCGTCGACGTCGAAGGACGCGCGGTGCAGGTCGACGTTGGGGCCGGAGCGGCCCACGCCGAGCCGGGCGAGGGCGCCGGGGACGTACTCCAGGTACCAGGAGAAGTCCTCGCCGCCCATGCTCTGCGGCGTCTCGGCGATGCCGTCCGGGCCGAGCGCGGCGGCGGTGGCGGCGGTCAGCACCTGGATCGCCCGCGCGTCGTTGCACACCGGTGGCCGGCCGCGCAGGTATTCCAGATCGACGGTCGCACCGGTCGGCGCGATCACGTCCCGGACGACCTGAGCCACGATCTTGGGAGCCTGTTCCCAGGTGTCGCGGTCCATCACCCGCAGGGTGCCGGAGGCGGACGCCTCGGAGGGGATGACGTTGTAGCGGGTGCCGGCCGAGGCGTGGCCGAAGACCAGCAGCAGCCCGCTGTTGGCCGGCACCCGGCGGCTGACCAGGGCGGGCACCTCGGTGATCAGCCGGCCGAGCGCGTCCACCAGGTCGACGGTCAGGTGCGGGCGGGCGGTGTGCCCGCCCGGGCCGCTGAGCCGGACGGTGACGTTGTCGGCGGCCGCGGTGATCGGACCGACCCGCAGGCCGACCTGACCCACCGGCAGGTTCGGGTCGCAGTGCAGCGCGAAGATCTGCGCCACGTCGTCCAGGCCGCCGGCCTCGATGACCTCCAGCGAGCCGCAGGGCAGGATCTCCTCGGCCGGCTGGAAGATGAGCCGGACCCGGCCGTCCAGCTCGCCGAGGTCGGCGAGCTGGGCCAGCAGCATGCCGACGCCGAGCAGGATCGTGGTGTGCACGTCGTGCCCGCAGGCGTGGCAGACGCCCTGCACCGTGGACCGGTAGGGCACGTCCTTGGGGTCGTCCAGCGGCAGTGCGTCGATGTCGGCGCGCAGCGCGATGACCGGGCCGTCCGGGCGGCCGTTGACGTCGCAGATCACGCCGTTGCCCTTGGGCAGCAGTCGCGGCTTCAACCCGGCCAGTGAGAGCTCCCTGGCGATCAGTGCGGCCGTCTCGAACTCGGTGCCGGAGAGCTCTGGGTGCGAGTGGATGTGACGGCGGGTAGCGATCAGCCCGGGTACCCGGAGCGCGAGGAGGTGGTCCAGGTCGCGGGGCAGGGGCTGGGACCCGGGCGGCAGCTCCGGCCAGGACGACGCCAGCTGGCTGCCGGTGGGCAGCGTCAACGCACTCGTCACGTCGAATTCTCGATCACTAGAGATGGATGGATCATCGGGAACAGCAGACAGCCTAGACCTCCGGCGGTGACGCTGCGCAACCTCGTTACGGTGATGATCAGACCGCACAGCGTCACGTATGCCCTGCTGAGGGCGCTCGGAGATGCGCGGGACAGCAGGTAGATCGCGGTCGAACGCCGTCATCTCCCCCTCACCTCCTACAACGCGTAACCGATGTCGGCGGTCACGAATCCGGCGCCACTCGCGGGCCCACGTTGCGAATTGTCGCATTAGTCGGGATGATGAACTGACACTCCGACAATAAGCCGACCACGCTCCGCAGCGAGCCGGAAAAGACGCTCACACGCGCCGGCCCGCCATGACCGCACACGGTGTGCGTCCCCGATCACCCGGTCGGGGTACCCCCAAACCTGATGGACACACCCCGGACGCCGTCGGGGGCCACGCCGCCCTCGGCCCGGCCGGTGGAGGATCCGCTTCCGACTGTAGCTCTGCCAGGACCGAATAAACCCGCCCTGACCTGCGAGAACGGCCGGTCAGCCGATCAGAACCGATCGGTGGGCCGGTACAGACCCCACGCCTCGCGCAGCGTCCCGCAGACCTCACCCACCGTGGCGCGGGCCCGCAGCGCCTCCCTCATCGGGTACAGCACGTTCTCCGTGCCGTCGGCGGCGGCCCGCAGCTCGGCCAGGGCCCGCGCCACCGCGTCGGAGTCCCGCTCGGCGCGCAGCCGGGCCAGCCGGTCAGCTTGGGCCGCCTCGATCGTCGGGTCGACCCGCAGCGGCTCGTACGGCTCCTCCTCGTCGACCGCGAACCGGTTGAGACCCACCACCACCCGGTCACCCGAGTCGATCTCCTGGGCGATCCGGTACGCGGACTGCTCGATCTCGCGCTTCTGGAACCCGGCCTCAATCGCGTCCACCGCCGAGCCGTGGTCGGCCACCCGCTCCATCAGCTCGACGGCCGCGGCCTCGATCTCGTCGGTCATCGCCTCCACCACGTACGAGCCGGCGAACGGGTCGACGGTAGCGGTCAGGTCGGTCTCGTACGCCAACACCTGCTGGGTACGCAGCGCCAGCCGGGCGGCCTTCTCGGTGGGCAGCGCGATCGCCTCGTCGAAGCTGTTGGTGTGCAGCGACTGGGTGCCGCCGAGCACCGCACCGAGCCCCTGCACCGCGACCCGGACCAGGTTCACCTCCGGCTGCTGGGCGGTGAGCTGCACGCCGGCGGTCTGGGTGTGGAAGCGCAGCATCATCGACTTCGGGTCCTTGGCGCCGAATTCGTCACGCATCAGCCGGGCCCAGATCTTGCGGGCCGCGCGGAACTTCGCCACCTCCTCCAGCAGCGTCGTGCGGGCCACGAAGAAGAACGACAGCCGGGGCGCGAAGTCGTCCACCGCGAGCCCGGCGGCCAGCGCCGCCCGGACGTACTCCACACCGTTGGCCAGGGTGAACGCGATCTCCTGCGCGGGCGTCGCACCAGCCTCGGCCATGTGGTAGCCGGAGATGGAGATGGTGTTCCACTTCGGCACCTCCTTGCGGCAGTACGCGAACGTGTCGGCCACCAGGCGCAGCGAGGGCTTGGGCGGGAAGATGTACGTCCCCCGGGCGATGTACTCCTTGAGGATGTCGTTCTGGATGGTGCCGTTGAGCGCCGAGCCGGGCACCCCGTTCTCCTCGGCGACGAGCTGGTAGAGCAGCAGCAGCACGGATCCGGGAGCGTTGATGGTCATCGACGTGGACACCTTGTCCAGCGGGATGTCGGCGAAGAGCAGCCGCATGTCCTCGATGGAGTCGATGGCCACGCCCACCTTGCCGACCTCGCCGTGCGCGATCGGCTCGTCCGAGTCGTAGCCCATCTGGGTCGGCAGGTCGAAGGCGACGGAGAGGCCCATCGTGCCGGCCCGCAACAGTTGGTGGTATCGCGCGTTGGACTCGGTGGCGGTGCCGAAGCCGGCGTACTGGCGCATGGTCCACGGACGGGAGGTGTACATCGTGGGGTAGACCCCCCGGGTGTACGGGAACTCGCCCGGGGCGCCCTGCCGGGAGTCGAGGTCCTCCGGAAGGTCGGCCGCCGTGTAGACGCCCTTGATCGGGAAACCGGACTCGCTTGACCGCCGTTCACTCATCCCCGGATGGTAGGACGCCCGCGCGTGTCGTCGGGTGAGGGATACCGCACAGTGCGTCCCGACCCGTCGACAGGAGGTGAACGACAGGGCACGTTCCGTCGACTTCGATAAACGCCCGACGCGTCGGCTTTCGCATCGGGCGTCGGAACCAGCAAGATAGGGGGGTTGTGTCCCAGCCCCCCTCGATTTCCCCCGGTGGCTTTTCTGTGACTCAGATCCCGACGTGGAGCGGCGGACAGCTAAGTCCCGCCAACGGACGAGCAGCGCCCGGCACCACCATTGGTGGCCGGTACTCGCTGCGGTCCTCGGTGGGCAACGGCGGCATGGGTACGGTGTGGCGCGCCACAGACACACTGCTGCGCCGCGACGTGGCGGTGAAGGAGGTCGTCCTGCCCCCGGGGCTGGCCCCCAGCGACCGCGACGCCATGTACGAGCGCACGCTGCGCGAGGCCCGCGCCGCCGCCGCCATCCAGCACCCCGCGGTGGTGCAGGTGTACGACGTGGTCACCGAGGCCGGCCGGCCCTGGATCGTGATGGAGCTGCTGGACGCCCGCAGCCTCGCCGACATGGTGATCGAGGACGGGCCGGTCGCGCCCCGCGCGGTCGCCAAGATCGGCATCGCGCTGCTCGGCGCGCTGGAGGTCGCGCACGCGATCGGCGTACTGCACCGCGACGTCAAACCGGCCAACGTGCTCATCTGCACCGACGGGCGCTGCGTGCTGACCGACTTCGGGGTCGCCCGGATGCCCACCGACGTGCAGCTCACCACCCCCGGCATGGTGCTCGGCTCGCCGCACTTCATTTCGCCCGAGCGGGCCATGGGTCAGGAGTTCGGCCCGCCGAGCGACCTGTTCTCGCTGGGCGTGACGCTCTACACGGCCGTCGAGGGGCGGCCTCCGTTCGACAAGGGTGACCCGATCGAGACCATGCACGCCGTGGTCGAGGACCCACCCGCCCCACCGCAGCGCAGTGGCCCCCTGACCCGGGTGCTGATGGGCCTGCTGGAGAAGGACCCGGCCCGGCGGCTGGACGTGCACACGTCCCGGGCCATGCTGCGCGAGCTGCTCGCCGGCCCGCTGGGCAGCACCGCCACCGCCGTGCACTCGGTGACCGACCCGTACGCCGTGGTCCCGGTGCAGCAGCGCCCGGCGCCCGTCGCCCCGCCGGCCCGGCCCGAGCCGAAGCCGGACAACCAGATCGGCGGCCGGGCGATGCTCGCCCCGGACGAGTCCCTGACCGACCGCCTGGCGTCGCTGCGCCGGGGCGAACGCCCGCAGCCCGGCGACGCGGGCGGCACCACGGGGCTCGACGAGACCAGCGCCGACGCGCTGGCCGGCCCACTGCACACGCCCACCGGCGCGATGTCCGTCTCCGGCCGACCCACCACCGGGCGCACCTACGGCGGCGCCGCGGACGCCACCCAGCGGGTGGACGCCGGCGGGCACCCGGACGCCACCCAGCGGGTCAGCTACGGCAACCGGCCCGACGCCACCCAGCAGGTCGGCTACGGCGGTGCGCCGGAGGCCACCCAACACATCGGCGGCACCTACGGTGGCGGCAACCAGTGGTCGGTGCCGGGCACCGGGCAGCCCTGGGCCACGCCTGCGACGGCGGGCGGCGGCGCTCTGGGCAAGATCCGCGCCACCGGTGGTCAGCTGGTCACCACGGTCAAGGGCTGGCCGCGCAAGGTGCAGCTCGCCGCGGCCGGCGGGCTGGCCGTGGTGCTGCTGCTCAGCATCGTGGCGCTGTCCAGTGGCGGCGACGAGACCCCGCCGAGCACCCCGCAGGCACAGCCCACCGCGTCCGCCCCGACCGGTGCCGGGGTGGAGATGCAGGAGCACTCCGCCCGGGGCATCCAGGTGTTGGTCCCGAAGGGCTGGAAGAAGGCCACCGGCGGCTCGTACACCGACTACATCGACCCGGAGGACAGCGGCCGCAAGGTCCGCATCATCACCGAGAAGTGGTCGAGCAGCTCCACCCGGTGGGCGGAGACGGCCGAGAACGGCCTCAAGACCAGGAGCAAGTCCTGCGTCAAGCCGTACAGCCAGGTCGCCTCGCAAGAGACCGAGCTGGCCAGCCAGCCGGCCGCCGAGTTCGAGTACACCTGCGGTGAGGGCGACGCCAAACGGCACGGCATCTGGCGTGGCGTGGCGCAGGACGGCAAGGCGTTCTCGTTCTACCTCACCTCGACGGACGTCAAGTTCGCCGAGAGCAAGGCGATCTTCGACGAGATGGTGCGGACGTTCCAGCTCACCGGGGACAGCTGAGCGGGAGGGAACCGACAGCGGTGATCGCCGCCGTGCTATCAAGAGGCATGGCGGCGGACACCACTGACATCGACGACATTCGCGAGCAAGCCCGGCGCTGGCTCGCCGACGACCCCGACCCGGCCAGCCGGGACGAGCTGACGGCGGTGCTGGACAGGCTGCCGACGAGCGCCCCCGAGCTGGCGGACCGGTTCGCCGGGCCGTTGACCTTCGGCACCGCGGGCCTGCGCGGCCCGCTGCGCGCCGGCCCGAACGGCATGAACCTCGCCGTCGTCACCCAGGCCGCCGCCGGTCTGGTCGGCTGGCTCGCCGCCCAGGGCGGCACCGGCCCCCTGGTGATCGGGTACGACGCCCGGCACGGCTCCCGCCAGTTCGCCGAGCGGACCGCCCAGGTGGCCACCGGGGCCGGTCGGCCGGCGTTGCTGCTGCCCCGCCCGCTGCCCACCCCGGTGCTGGCCTACGCGGTGCGTCGGCTCGGCGCGGTGGCCGGAGTGATGGTCACGGCCAGCCACAACCCGCCGCAGGACAACGGCTACAAGGTCTACCTCGGTGCGGAGCTGGGCGGGGAGCTCGGCGCCGGAGCGCAGATCGTGCCACCGGCCGACGCCGGCATCGAGGCCGCCATCCGGGCGGTCGGCCCGCTGACCGAGGTGCCGCTGGGCCGCCCCGGTGAGGTGCTGGGTGACGACCTGGTCGCCTCGTACGTCGAGCGGGCCACCGCGGTGATCGCGCCGGACGGGTCGCGGGACCTGACGGTGGCGTACACGCCGCTGCACGGGGTGGGTGCCGCGGTGCTCACCGCCGCCTTCGCCCGGGCCGGCTTCCCGGTGCCCGGGGTAGTACCCGGGCAGGCCGAGCCGGACCCGGAGTTCCCGACCGTGTCGTTCCCCAACCCAGAGGAGCCGGGGGCGGTGGACCTGCTGATCGCGCTGGCCGACTCCACCGGCGCGGACCTCGCCATCGCCAACGACCCGGACGCGGACCGCTGCGCGGTGGTGGTCCGCGACGGCGACACGGGCTGGCGGATGCTGCGCGGCGACGAGGTGGGCGCGCTGCTCGCCGACCACCTGATGCGCCGCGGGGTGACCGGGCTCTACGCCACCACCATCGTCTCGTCGTCACTGCTACGGGCGATGTGCGCGGCCCGGGGCCTGCCCTACGACGAGACGCTGACCGGCTTCAAGTGGATCGTCCGGGCGGGCGGCGGGAGCGCGCCGCTGGTCTACGGCTACGAGGAGGCGCTCGGCTACTGCGTCGCCCCGGACCACGTCCGGGACAAGGACGGCATCACCGCCGCGCTGACCGTCGCCGAGCTGGCCGCCGGCCTCAAGGCGCAGGGCCGCACGCTGACCGACCGGCTGGACGAGCTGGCCGCCGAGTTCGGCGTGCACCACACCGACCAGCTCTCCGTCCGGGTGGACGACCTGCGGGAGATCGCCGACGCGATGGCCCGGATCCGGGCGGCCACCCCGACCACGCTGCTCGGGCACCCGGTCGACAGCACCCGGGATCTGCTCCCCGAGGCGGACGTGGTGATCCTGCGCACCGGGGCCGCCCGGGTGGTGATCCGCCCGTCCGGGACCGAGCCGAAGCTCAAGGCGTACCTGGAGGTGGTGGAGCTGGTGCCCGACGGCGACGTCGGAGCCGCCCGCGCCCGCGCCGCCGCAGCGATCGCGCAGCTCCGCACGGAAATCGCCACCGCCCTCGGCGTGTAGTGCAAGGAAGGGCCCCTTATTACCGCCTCGTGTAGAGGAAGGGGCCCTTCCTAACAGGTCAGTGGCGTTTGCCGAGGGCCTGGTCGACGGCCTTCGCCAGCGCGGCGACGACCAGGCCGACCGAGGGGCGGACCACCGAGTCGTCGATGCTCACCTCTCCGGAGAACCCGGCGCCGGTGGCGATCTCCTCCAGCCGGCGGCGGGCGTCGGCGGCAGTCTCGCCGCTCACCCCGAGCGCGGATTCCATCCGCAGCACCACGACGAGGGTGGCCAGCGCTGCGGTCCGCTCGTCCGGCGCTGCCGTGCCGGTCAGCGCCTCGGCCAGCCGCTGCCGGGTGTCCGCCTCCACCGAGGTGTCCACCACCGGGTAGCGGTGCACGTGGATGAAGCCCAGTTCGGTCTCGTCGATGTCCCGGACCACACCCTGCTGGCACAGGTCACCGAGGATCCGGTCGCGCAGGCCGTGCCGCAGGCGCTGCACCCACGACGCCGGGGTGTGCGGGGTGTCGGCGGCGATCCGGCCGAGCACCTCGTCGGCGACCGGCTCGCCGGTGGGCGTCGGGTCGACCACCGTCAGGGAACCGTCCGCGTACGCGATCCGGCCGGCCAGGGCCAGCTCGACCAGCACCGCGGCGGCCATGCCCAGGTCCAGGCTGATCCGCGGCATGGTCGCCTTGCCGGTCGTGTCGTCGTAGGCGAGGAGCAGCAGTTCCTCGGCGAGCGCAACACCAGTCATGGCCGGAGACGGTAGCGGGTCCGCGCACCACCGCGCGCGGACCCGCCGGACCCGGGCACCGACCGGGGTGACGACTCAGAACCGGGGCATGCCGCCGAACTGGCGGTCGCCGGCGTCGCCGAGGCCGGGAACGATGAACATCCGCTCGTTGAGGCCCTCGTCGATCGAGGCGGTGACCAGGCGCAACGGCAGGCCGGAGCGCTCCAGGCGCTCGATGCCGGCCGGTGCGGCGAGCACGCAGAGCACGGTGATGTCGGTGCAGCCCCGGTCGGCCAGCAGCCGGCAGCCGTGTTCCAGCGAACCACCGGTGGCCAGCATCGGGTCGAGCACCAGCACCGGCAGGCCGGCCAGTTCCCGAGGCAGCGACTCCATGTACGCGCGCGGCTCGTACGTCTCCTCGTCCCGGGCCAGGCCGACGAAGCCCATCGAGGACTCGGGCAGCAGGCCGAGTGCGGCGTCCGCCATGCCCAGGCCGGCCCGCAGCACCGGCACCAGCAGCGGCGGGTTGGCCAGCCGGGTGCCTTCGGTGCCGGTGATCGGCGTCTGCACCGGGTACCGCTCGACGGGGAAGGAGCGTGCCGCCTCGTACACCAGCATGGTGGTCAGTTCGTGCAGCGCCGCCCGGAACGTCGAGGAATCGGTGCGCGCGTCCCGCATGGCGGTCAGCCGTGACTGTGCCAGCGGGTGGTCAATGACGTGTACATCCACGATCGCTCAACCTACCGGTCCGTCGCGTGGGACGGTGCGGGTGCGGTCGGACCAGCGACGCCGCTCACGCCGGACCGGTCACAGCGGGACCGCGTGAGCAAGATCACACAGCGGTCCGGTGCGTAGACTTCGGGGCATGACGGCGACAACGACGTCGGCCCGGTCGGAGCTCTCCGAGCTGGGACGATCCGAGACCGCTCTGCGGACCTTCCTGCACGGCCTTCCCGGCGTGGACCAGGTCGGCGCGGAGCAGCGGGCGGCGCAGCTCGGCACCCGCTCCATCAAGACCACCGCCAAGGCACAGGCGATCGACCTGGCGATCCGGATGGTGGACCTGACCACCCTCGAAGGGGCGGACACCCCGGGCAAGGTGCGCGCGCTGGCCGCGAAGGCCGTTCGCCCGGACCCGGCCGACCCGTCCTGCCCGCACGTCGGCGCCGTCTGCGTCTACCCCGCGATGGTCCCGTACGTGGCGGAGGTGCTGCGCGGCAGCGGCGTGCACCTGGCCAGCGTGGCGACCGCCTTCCCGTCGGGCCAGGTGGCGCTGGAGATCAAGCTCGCCGACACCCGGGCCGCCGTCGCGGCCGGCGCCAACGAGATCGACATGGTGATCAACCGGAGCGCGTTCCTGGCCGGCCGCTACAAGGAGGTCTACGACGAGATCGTGGCCACCAAGGAAGCCTCCGGGGACGCCCACCTCAAGGTGATCCTGGAGACCGGCGAGCTGGCCACCTACGACAACGTGCGCCGGGCCTCCTGGCTGGCGATGTTGGCCGGCGGCGACTTCATCAAGACCTCCACCGGCAAGGTCCCGGTCGCCGCGACGCTGCCGGTGAGCCTGGTGATGCTGGAGGCGGTCCGCGACTTCCGGGCCGCCACCGGGCGGCAGGTCGGCGTGAAGCCGGCCGGCGGCATCAAGACCACCAAGGACGCGATCAAGTACCTGGTGATGGTCAACGAGACCGTCGGCGCGGACTGGCTCGACCCGGACTGGTTCCGCTTCGGCGCGTCCAGCCTGCTCAACGACCTGCTGATGCAGCGCACCAAGCTGACGACCGGCACCTACTCCGGTCCCGACTACTTCACCCTGGACTGAGCCGATGTTCGAGTACGCACCCGCCCCCGAGTCCCGCTCGGTGGTGGACCTCAAACCCACCTACGGGCTGTTCATCGACGGCACGTTCGTCGACCCGACCGATGGCGGCAGCTTCAAGTCGATCAACCCCGCCTCGGAGGAGGTGCTGGCCGAGATCGCTGAGGCCGGCGCGCAGGACGTGGAGCGCGCGGTGCGCGCCGCCCGGAAGGCGTACGAGAAGGTCTGGGGTCCGATGCCGGGCCGGGACCGGGCCAAGTACCTGTTCCGGATCGCCCGGCTCATCCAGGAGCGGTCCCGCGAGCTGGCCGTGCTGGAGTCGCTGGACAACGGCAAGCCGATCAAGGAGGCGCGCGACGTCGACCTGCCGCTGGTCGCCGCGCACTTCTTCTACTACGCGGGCTGGGCCGACAAGCTGGAGCACGCGGGCTTCGGCGCCGACCCGAAGCCCATCGGGGTCGCCGCGCAGGTCATCCCGTGGAACTTCCCGCTGCTGATGCTGGCCTGGAAGATCGCCCCCGCCCTCGCGGCGGGCAACACGGTGGTGCTGAAGCCGGCCGAGACCACCCCGCTGACCGCGCTGCTCTTCGCCGAGATCTGCCAGCAGGCCGAGCTGCCGGCCGGCGTGGTCAACATCATCACCGGGGCCGGCGACACCGGCCGGGCACTGGTCGAGCACCCCGGCGTGGACAAGGTCGCCTTCACCGGCTCCACCGACGTCGGACGGGCCATCGCCCGGTCCGTCGCCGGCACCCGCAAGAAGCTCACGCTGGAGCTCGGCGGCAAGGCCGCCAACATCGTCTTCGACGACGCACCGATCGACCAGGCGGTCGAGGGGATCGTCAACGGCATCTTCTTCAACCAGGGGCACGTCTGCTGCGCCGGCTCCCGCCTGCTGGTCCAGGAGAACGTGGCCGACCGGGTGCTGGAGTCCCTGAAGCGGCGGATGGCCCAGCTTCGGGTCGGCGACCCGCTGGACAAGAACACCGACATCGGCGCGATCAACTCCGCCGCCCAGTTGGAGCGGATCCGCGAGCTGTCCGACGCCGGCTCGGCCGAGGGCGCCGAACGCTGGTCGCCACCGTGCGAACTGCCCGACCGCGGCTTCTGGTTCGCGCCGACCATCTTCACCGGCGTCACCCAGGCGCACCGCATCGCCCGCGAGGAGATCTTCGGCCCGGTGCTGTCGGTGCTCACCTTCCGCACCCCGGCCGAGGCCGTGGAGAAGGCCAACAACACGCCGTACGGGCTCTCGGCGGGAATCTGGACCGACAAGGGTTCCCGGATCCTATGGACGGCCGACCGGCTGCGCGCCGGGGTCGTCTGGGCCAACACGTTCAACAAGTTCGACCCCACCTCGCCGTTCGGCGGCTACAAGGAGTCGGGCTACGGTCGCGAGGGCGGCCGGCACGGGCTGGAGGGGTACCTCAATGTCTGAGCGGGTCGCGGTACGCAAGACGTACAAGCTCTTCATCGGCGGGAAGTTCCCGCGCAGCGAGTCGGGACGGTCGTATCTCGTGCAGTCCTCGAATGTGTCACTGGCCTCCCGCAAGGACGCCCGGGACGCGGTGGTCGCCGCCCGCGCCGCCGTGAAGGGCTGGGCCGGAGCGACCGCGTACAACCGGGGTCAGATCCTCTACCGGGCCGCCGAGATGCTGGAGGGCCGCCGCGAGCAGTTCGTCGCCCTCGGCGTGCCGGGCGACGAGGTGGACGCCGCGGTGGACCGCTGGGTCTGGTACGCGGGCTGGGCCGACAAGCTCGCCCAGGTGCACGGCGGGGCAAACCCGGTCGCCGGGCCGTACTTCAACATCTCCGCGCCCGAGCCGACCGGCGTGGTCGCGGTCGTCGCACCGGAGCGCCCGGCGCTGCTCGGCCTGGTCAGCGTGATCGCCCCGGCGATCGTCACCGGCAACACGGTGGTGGTGGCGGCCTCCCCGACCGAGCCGCTGGCGGCGGTGACGCTGGCCGAGGTGCTGGCCACCTCCGACCTGCCCGGCGGGGTGGTGAACATCCTCACCGGCCGGATCACCGAGACCGCGCCGACGCTGGCCGCGCACATGGACGTCAACGCGATCGACCTCAGCGGGGTGACCGACGCCGATCTGGCGGCCGACCTGGAGGTCAAGGCGGCGGAGAACCTGAAGCGGGTGCTCCGTCCGGCCCCGGCCGACCACGACTGGTCCGCCGACCCCGGCGTCGCGCGGATGACCAACCTGTTGGAGACGAAGACGGTGTGGCACCCCAAGGGGGTGTGATTAATCGGGTCCCGGCCGTGGGGTTTCGGGGGGAGCCCACCCGCTCCGGGCGGTCAGGCTTGATCCCTCCGCGGGCGGGCTCCCCCCGAAACCCTGACGTGGGCCGGGTCCGCCCGGGTGTCTCGTCTTGCCGGCCGGCGCCCCGGGTTGGGTCACCGGCCAGCGACTCGCCGGCGGGATGGGGGCGGGGGTGAGGGCCGTCGGGTGGGCTTGTGGGGTGGGGGTCTACTACCGGGGGTAGGATTGGGGCGTGACTCGGTTGGGCGATCTTGAGCGTGCGGTTATGGACGTGCTGTGGGACGTGGTCCCGGGCACGTCGGATGGGGTGACCGTGCGCGAGGTGGCCGACGCGCTCGACGGCCGCGAGCTGGCGTACACCACGGTGATGACCGTGCTGGACCGGCTCGCCGGCAAGGGGATGGTGCAGCGGGAGCGAGAGGGCCGGGCCTGGCGCTACCGGCCGGCGGCCAGCCGTGAGGCGCACATCGCCCAGCTCATGCTCGACGCGCTCGACCTCGGCGGCAGCCGCGACGCCGCGCTGGTGCGCTTCGCCCGCTCGGTGACCGGCACCGAGGCCGAGGTGCTGCGCGCGGCCCTGGGCAGCGAGGCCGGGCTGACCGGGCCGGGCACGGCCGAGGCCGGCGCCGAGTTGACCGACCGCGTGGACGGGCCGGCGGGCCGACGGCCGGCCGGCGAGGCAGCGGAGCGGTAGGGCGCGCGCCATGGCCTACGCCGCGCACTTCGCCGCCACCATGCTGGCCTGCTATCTGACCGCTCAGGTGCTGGCCAGCTCCACCTGGACGTGGCGCAGCCCTCGGGTGGCGATCGTGTGCTGGCAGGCGGTCGGGTTGGCGCTGGGCCTCTCGGCGATGGGCCTGCCGATGGCGCTCGGGGTGACCGCCTACGACCTGCCGACCGGGAGCGCACTGTTCGCCCTGGCCACCGACCTCGCCCACGGCACGCTGCCGGTCGGGGTGACCGCCTTCCACCTGGCCGGTGTGGGGGTTGGCTTCGGCATCGGCGCGGTGCTGGTCACCACGACCGTGCACAGCATCCACGGCACGTTGCGCGCCCAGCGTCGGCACCGGGACCTGCTCACCCTGGTCGCCCGGAACGACCCGGCCGCGCCCGGCGCGCTTGTGCTGGACCATCCGAGCGCGGCCGCGTACTGCCTGCCGGGGGTGAAGCCGCAGGTGGTGGTCAGCGCGGGCACGCTGAGCCTGCTGGACCGGGCCGAGCTCGCCGCGGTGCTCAGCCACGAGCGCGCGCACGCCAACGAGCGGCACGACCTGGTGCTGTTGCCCTTCACCGCGCTCTGCCGCGCGTTGCCGTGGTTCCGTTGGGTCCGGGACGCGCACGAGCGGGTCGCCCTGCTGGTCGAGATGCGAGCCGACGACAAGGCGCGCGAGCTGCACGCCGAGGCGCCGCTGGCGGGCGCGCTGCGTCGGTTCGCCGCCGCGGGTCACCGGATCACCCCGGCCGGCGCGCTGGGCATGGGCGACCGCGACCTGGACGTACGCGTACAGCGGTTGCTGGTCAGCGACCGGCCGCCGCGGGTGCTGGGCGCCACCGCTCTCGCGGTCGCCACCATGCTGGTCGCCCTCCCGATCACCCTCTTCCTGAGCTGACCCGCGCTGGCCCGCCGAGTTCGGCGCGCGCTCCTGATCCCACGTCCAGGCTGAGGAGCAGGCTCCCCACAATTACTACGTCTTGTCGTAGAATTGTCTACGACAAGACGTAGTAATCAACGTGTAGCCAAGCTACGTGTAGGGTGGCTACGACAAGGCAGCCAACGCTTTGGAGAGCCGGTCATGGACACCCTGCTCCTCGCCCGTCTGCAGTTCGCCACCACCACGTCGATCCACTTCCTGTTCGTGGTCGTCACGCTCGGGCTGGTCACCCTGCTGGTCGGGATGCAGACCGCGTGGGTGCTCACGGGCAACCCGAAGTGGGAGCGGCTCACCCGATACTGGGGCCAGCTCTACGTGATCAACTACGTGCTCGGCATCGCCACCGGCATCGTGATGGAGTTCCAGTTCGGGCTGAACTGGAGCGGCCTGTCGCGCTACGTCGGCAACGTCTTCGGCGCGCCGCTGGCCATCGAGACGCTGGTGGCGTTCTTCCTGGAGTCCACGTTCCTCGGGATGTGGATCTTCGGCTGGCACCGGCTCCGCAAGGGCGTCCACCTCGCGCTGCTGTGGGGCGTGGCGCTCACCGCGTACGCCTCGGCGTTCTGGATCATGGTGGCGAACTCCTGGCTGCAGCACCCCGTCGGGTACGAGGTGCGCGACGGCATCGCCCACCTCACCGACTTCGGCGCGCTGCTCACCAATCCCAGCCTCGGCATGGCGTTCGGGCACGTGGTCTCGGCCGCGCTGCTGGTCGGCGGGATGCTGATGGCGGCCGTCAGCGCCTGGCACCTGATCCGGCGTACCCCCGACTTCGCGATCTTCCGCACCTCGCTGCGGATCGGCCTGGTCACCTCGGCGCTGGCGATCACGCTGGTGCAGGGCTTCGGTTTCGCCCAGTTCGGCCCGGTGGGCGCGGTGCAGCCGACCAAGTTCGGCCAGGGCCCGGAAGCCCAGGCGCTGATCACCGAGTGGACGGCGCGGTTCGGCCCCGGCGACTACACCCCGCCCGTGCTGGCCAACGTCGGGCTGGGCTTCATGATCCTGATCGGCTTCACGCTCGGCTGCGTCTGGCTGCTGCTCCCCCTGCTCTTCCGGGACTGGATCATCCGGCTGCGCTTCCCGCTCTGGCTGGTCCTGCTGGCCCTGCCGCTGCCGTTCGTGGCGGTGATCCTCGGCTGGATCGCCCGGGAGGTCGGCCGCCAGCCCTGGGTGGCGTACGGCCTGCTCCCCACCGAGCAGGCGGTCTCCCCCGTCGGCGCACCGGTGATGCTCGCCTCGCTGATCGGGTTCAGCCTGCTGCTGGGCACCCTCGCCGTCACCAACTGGGTGCTGCTCGCCCGGCACGCGGCGCGCGGCGCGGGTGACCCGCCGCTCGGCCGCCCGCCGGCACCGGCGAACGAACCGGCTCACCCCGAACCCGCCCTGGCCTGAGGAGATCACCGTGGACCTCGCCTGGTACGCCCTGCTCGGCCTCTTCTTCGGCGCCTACCTGGTGCTCGCCGGCTACGACTACGGCGTCGGGCTGCTGCTCGCGCGCCGCGGTGGCCCGGCCGGACGACGGGCCGCGCTCACCGCGCTCGGCCCGTTCTTCCTCGGCAACGAGGTCTGGCTGGTGGCCGCCGTGGGCATCCTCTTCGGAGCCTTTCCGGTGCTGGAGGGCGAGCTGCTCTCCGGGTGCTACCCGGCGGTCGCCGGCGCGCTGGCCGGTGTGGTCCTGGTGACCGCCGGAGTGCAACTGCGCAGCCGGCCGACCGACGAGCGGATCCGGGCCCGCTGGGACCGGGTGGTGGTGGTCGGCAGCGTGCTCGCCGCCCTGGGCTGGGGCGTGCTGCTGGCCGCGCTGCTGCAGGGCGTGCCCCGCGCGGCCGACGGGCACGTCGTCGGGGTGTCGCATCTGGCCACCCCGTTCGCGGCCGCCGCCGGGCTGGCCATGGTCGCCCTGGTCGCGGTGCACGGTGCGACCTTCCTCACCCTGCGGCTGCCGGCCGCCGACGCCGACGCGGTCGGCCGGTCGGCCCGCCGGCTGGTGCCGGTGGCGCTCACCGCGGTCGCCCTGGCCACCGTCCTGGGGCTGCTCTCCACCCGGGTACACGACGCCGTCCAGCGGCCGGCGGTGGCCGTACTGCTGCCGCTGCTGCTGGCGGCGGCGCTGCTGCTGGCCCGCGCGGCGCTGGCCCGACGGCGGCCGGGATGGGCCCTGGTCGCCACCGGCGCGGCTCTGGCACTGCCGGTGGCGCTGGTCGGTGCGGCCCTCTGGCCCTACGTGCTGGTGTCCTCGGCGGACCCGGGCACCTCGCTGACGGTGGCCGACGCCGCCGCCAGCGCGCCGACGCTGCGGCTACTCGGCTGGGTGGCGCTGCCGCTGCTGCCGGCCCTACTAGGCTTCCAGGCGATGTGTTGGTGGGTTTTCCGGGGACGGACCGACGGCAGGGCACCGGTGTACTGGTGAACCGCCGTCCCTTCGACCCGCGTCTGCTGCGCCGGGTCCCCGCGGCCCGGCGCGATCTCGCCGTGCTCGTTCTGCTCGGCGTGCTCGCCGCCGGGTTGATCGTGGCGCAGGCCACCGCGCTGGCAGCGGTGCTGGCCACCGCCGTCGACGGCCGCCTGGACCGGCCCGCGCTGGCCGCCTTCGCGGTGGCGGTCGCCGCCCGTTCGGCGCTGGTCTGGGCGCAGGGCACGGTCTCATCGCGGGTCGCCGCCACCGTCAAGGCCGCACTGCGGGCCGACCTGCTCGGCGCTGTGGGCCGGCACGGGCCGGGTTGGGTTGCCGGGCAACGGGCCGGCCAGCTCGCCACGCTGACCGGGCGCGGGCTGGACGCGCTGGACGCGTACTTCACCGGGTACCTGCCCCAGCTGGTGCTCAGCGTGACGGTGCCGGTGGCGGTGCTGGCCCGGGTCGTCTTCGCCGACTGGGGCTCCGCGGTGATCATCGCACTGACCCTGCCGCTGATCCCGGTCTTCGGCGCGCTGCTCGGCTGGCAGGCGCAGGCCGCCACGGAGCGGCAGTGGCGCCGGCTCTCCCTGCTGGGCGGGCACTTCCTGGACATGGTCGCCGGGCTGCCCACGCTTCGCGCGTTCGGCCGGGCCCGGGCGCAGACCGAGGTGGTCCGCCGGATGGCCGACGGGCATCGGGTCGCCACCATGAAGACACTGCGGATCGCGTTCCTCTCCGCGCTGGTGCTGGAGCTGGTCGCCACCCTCTCCGTGGCCCTGGTCGCGGTGCCGGTCGGCATCCGGCTGCTCGGCGGCGGGCTGGCCCTGCAGACCGCGCTGCTGGTGCTGCTGCTCACCCCGGAGGCGTACCTGCCGCTGCGGGCCGCCGGCAGCCGCTTCCACGCCAGCATGGAGGGGCTAACCGCGCTGGACGAGGCGCTCACCATCTCCGCCGCGCCCGCCGCACCCCGGGCCGCCGAGGGCGCGGCCACCCCGGACGGGCGGGGCGAGATCCGCTTCGAGTCGGTGACCGTGGCGTACGAGCGGACCACCGCGCTGCGCGACGTGACGCTGACCGTCCGACCCGGTCAGCGGATCGCCATCATCGGGCCCAGCGGCGCCGGCAAGAGCACCCTGCTCGGTCTGCTGCTCGGCTTCGTGACCCCGACCAGCGGCCGGGTCACCGTGGACGGGGTCGACCTCGCCGACGCCGACCCGGACGCCTGGCGCCGCCAGCTCGCCTGGGTGCCGCAGCGCGCCCACCTCTTCGCCGCCTCGCTGGCCGACAACATCCGGCTCGGCGCACCGGACACCCCGCCCGACGCGCTCGCCACCGCGGTGCACGACGCGGCCCTGGACGACGTGGTGGCCGGCCTGCCGGAGGGGCTGGAGACGCTGCTCGGCGAGCGCGGGCACGGCCTCTCCAGCGGGCAGCGGCAACGGGTGGCCCTGGCCCGCGCGTTCCTCAGGGACGCCCCGGTGGTGGTGCTCGACGAGCCCACCGCCCGACTCGACACCGCGGCCGAGGCGGTGGTGCTCGACGCCACCCGCCGGCTGGTCGCCGGGCGGACCGCGCTGCTGGTCGCGCATCGGCCGGCACTGCTGGCCGACGCCGACCGGATCCTGCGGATCGAGGATGGCCGGGTCACCGAGCTGACGCCCGAGCCGACCGGGAAGGTGGCCCGATGAACGCGGCACCCGAGCCGCTGGCCGGCGGGCCGGGCCCACTGGAAGCGGCGGTCGACGCCGCCCCGACCGGGCGGTCGACCGCCGAGCGGACGGTCCTGCGCCTGGCCCGGCCGTACCTGGGCCGGCTGGTGGGCGCGGGCCTGCTCGCCGCGGCCACCGAGTTCGCCGGGCTCGCCCTGATGGCGACCGCCACCTGGCTGTTGATGAGCGCCGCCGGCCGGCCACCGCTGGACCGGCTCACCGTGGCGATCGTGGCGGTCCGGGCGCTGGCGATCAGCCGGGGCGTGTTCCGCTACACCGAACGGCTCGCCGGGCACGACGCGGTCCTCCGCATGATCACCGACGTCCGGGCCCGGGTCTTCGCCACCCTCGCCGCCCGCCGCACCGCCGCGCACCGCTCGGGGGACGTGCTGAGCCGGCTGGTCTCCGACGTCGAGGCGGTGCAGGACCTTCTGCTGCGGGTGCTGGTGCCGGGATCGGCGGCGGCACTGGTCGGGCTGCTGGCGGTGGCCGGGGCGGCGCTGATCTCGCCGCCGGCCGCCGGTGTGCTCGCCGCCGGGCTGCTCATCGCCGGGGTGGCGTTGCCCGCACTGGCCACCGCGGTCACCCGGCGCAACGCGGCGGAGGTGGCCCCGCTGCGCGGCGCGCTGGCCACCGACGCGATCGACCTCACCCACGGTGCCGCCGACCTGGCCGCGTTCGGCGCGACCGGCGCTGCCCTGCACGCCGCCGAGCAGCGGGCCGGCCGACTGGCCCGGCTGGAACGCCGCCTGGCCGCCACCGGGTTCGCCGTCGACGCGGCCGGGGTGCTGGTCGCCGGGCTGACCGCCGCCGCGGTGGTGCTGGCCGCGCTGGCCGCGGACGTGCCGGGGGTGCTGGTCGGCGTACTGGCCGTCGGCACCCTGGCGGCCGTCGAGGTGGCGCTGGCCCTGGTCTCGGCGGCCCGGCAGTGGACCCAGCTGCGGCCCGGCCTGACCCGGGTGGCCGCCCTGCTCGACGCGGACCTGCCGACTCCCCGGCACGCCGCCGTGGAGCCCAGCGCGAATGGCATCGGCGGCCCGGACCGAGGCGGCGCGCACGAGCTGCGCTTCGCCGAGGTGACCGTACGGTACCGGGCCGGTGCCGCGCCCGCGCTCGACCGGGTGAGCCTGGACCTGCCCGCCGGGCGGCGGATCGCGGTGGTCGGCCCGAGCGGAGCCGGCAAGAGCACCCTGGCCGCCGTGCTGACCGGCGCGGTCCGGCCCACGTCCGGCCGGGTCACGCTGGACGGTCGCGACGTCTCGACGTACGCCGAGGAGGAGCTGCCCCGCGCGGTCGGTGGGCTGCTCGCCGAGGCGTACGTCTTCCACGCCACGGTGCGGGAGAACCTGCTGCTCGGCCGTGCCGGGGCCAGCGACGACGAGTTGGTGGCGGCGACCGCCGCCGCCGGCCTGCTGGAGTGGGTGCACGCCCAGCCGGCGGGATGGGACACCCTGGTCGGCGAGGAGGGCGGTCAGCTCTCCGGCGGCCAGCGGCAACGGCTCGCGCTCGCCCGGGCCCTGCTCGCCGCGCCGCCGGTGCTGGTGCTCGACGAGCCCACCGAGGGGCTGGACCCGACCGCCGCGGACGCCGTGCTCGCCTCCGCCCTCGCCGCCACCCCCGCCGGGCACTCGGTACTCCTGATCAGTCACCGGCTCAGCGGGCTGGCCGAGCTGGACGAGATCGTCGTCCTCGATGGCGGCCGGGTGATCCAGCGCGGTCGGCACGCCGAGTTGGTCACCGCCCCCGGCTGGTACCGGGACCAGTGGCTGCTCCAGGCGGCGGCCGAACGCGGGTACCTGGCTCTCACCCCCTGACCGGGCTCGGGGACGGACCAGGGTTCTCCCGGACGTCGGCGCGCCGGCGTCCGTGGCAGGGTGGTGCCATGCCGCGCTGTGAGGACGTGTTGGTGGAGGAGCACCTGCGGGAGCTTGCTGCCCGGTTGCAGGGGCCGGCCCGACTGAAGTCCGACCTGCTCACCGAGGCCCGGCACGGTCTGCTGGACGCCGTCGAGGCGTACCGCGAGGACGGCGTGCCGCCCACGGAGGCGCAGCGGCGTGCGGTGGCCGAGTTCGGCTCACCGGCGCAGCTGCTTCCCTCCTGGCAGGCCGAGCTGGCGGTCGGCGCGCTGCGCGGGCTCTCCCTGCGGATGCTGGCGGTGGCCGGAGTGTCGGTGGTGGCCGGCGACCTGACGTGGCGCGGGGCGAGCTGGAGCGACGGTCCGCACCCGCCGGCCGTCTACCGGTTGCTCGCCGCCTCGGTCGACTGGATCTGGATCGGCTCGCTGCTGCTCGCGGTGGCTGGCCTGCTGGTGGTGGTGGCGAGCGCCCGGTCCGCCCGGCCGGGCCTGGCCGTCGCGCAGCGCGCGGTGGGCGCCGGCCTGACCGGCACCCTGGTCCTCGGCATGCTGGCCGTCACCGCCCTCTTCGCATGGTCGATCGGGCTCTGGGACGCGGCGCTGAGCTGGCCACCGATGTTCATCGGGGCGGTGCTGGTCGGCGGAGCCTACTTCTCGCTCGTCCGCGCGGCGCGCGGCTGGCTGCTCGCCACCACCCGCTGAGCGGCTCAGGCCGGGGTGCCGGGTGGGCTGCCGGGGTCGAGGAATCGTCCGACCGTCACGCGGAACTCGTGCCAACCAGCGCGCTCACCGGCCAGCGCCCGCCGACCGGAGTCGGTGAGCTGGTACGTCCGTCGCTCCCGACCGTTGACCGTGCTCCAGGTGCTCGCGACGTGCCCGGCGCGCTCCAGCCGGCGCAGCGCGGGATAGATGGTGCCGGTGGGCAGGTCGAGGCTGCCGTCGCTGCGCGCCCGCAGCGCCTCGATGATGGCGTACCCGTGCAGCGCGCCCTGTTCGAGCACGGCGAGCAGCAGTGCGTCGAGGTGGCCGTGCAACTCCTGGGCCTTCATACGTAGCTACGCTACTTGTCGAATCGCCGGTACGCCACCGGTGGCCACCCGCGATGACCCGCGGGCCCGAACCGGTGCGCCAGCCGGTCATCGGGGTGCGGGCACCGGCCGCCCAGGACCGCCGACTAGGGTATGTGCCCAGAGTCACTCGCCGGTCGAAGACGTCGGCGGGTGGGCAACCCGAAGCACACGGAGGTCAGCGTGGCCCGCCAGTCGCCCCAACGGCCCGACGCCGACGAGCCCGAGCTCGACGACACCACCGGCCCGGCCGAGCCAGATCAGGCCGACGAGGCCGAGGAGATTGGCCTCGCGTCGACGTCGGACGACCGGTCGCTCTGGGACGAGCTGCGGATCGACCCGGTCGAGATCGCCCTGCCCGCCGGCTCCGGTTTCACGCTGCGGGCCTACCGGCCGGCGGGGGCGCTGACCCCCACCGACGTGACCGAGCGCGACCAGGACGACCCGTTCCTCGCCCGCCGTCAGGTGATCGAGGAGGACGAGGACGACGAGACCGTCGTCATCCTCGACGAGGAGTTGGCCGAGGAGTTGGCCGAGAGCGACGAGGACGAGGCGTCGCGCCGTCGCCGTGACGCCGACACGGACGCCGACGAGGCCGACGACGAGAACGCCACGGACGAGGCGGACGACGAGGAGGTGCCGGTCTTCCTCAGCCACCGGGGCAAGCTGCTGCTGTTCAAGACCCCCGAGTCGTTGGTCAGTTTCATCCGGTCCGGCGCGCCAAATGATCTGTCCCAACTGGACAGCTGGAATGAATTGTCCGAACGGGTGGAGCCGGCCGACATCGCGTCGCTCGACGAGGACAGCTACGAGCTCGACCTCGTCGTGGAGAACCTGCGCGGCGGGCACGACGCCTGGGATTCGGCCCTGCTGATCAAGGCCGGCGAGGTCGCACGTGACCTGTCGTACGCGTTGCGGCTGCCTGCGGTGCTGGACATGCTCTCCGCCGCCTCCAGCCTCGACGACCTGGACGAGGCGCTGCGGGCGACCGCCAACGGCGGGATCGGCGGTTTCATGGGCCGACGGCGGTTGAAGAAAATCGGGGCACAAACCGCAAGTTTGGGTTGGCGCACCATTGTCGGCAAGATCTCTGCGGTCGTGGACTGGCGCGACTGACCCGTACCGGGGAGCATCAGTTGCTGGCAGAGGAAAGACCTGTCCCGGGAGGAGGACGACGCCGTGGCGCTCGTGCGCGTGTACTGCGGTCTGGCCTCAGCGGATCCTGCTGACCGACCGGCCTCGGCCGGTTCGACGCTGACGTCCGCTGTGGTCGACGACGCAGGCCGTCTGCTGCATGTCTGCGAGATCGGCGACGACGCGGCTGGCTACGCCCAGCTCGTCGCGCTGCTCGTGGAGCGGTCGGGCGGGCCGAGCGGTGCGGCCATCGCCGCCGACAGCGACGACCACACGGTCACCTCGCTGCTGAGCGCGGCGGGTCGGCCGCTGGCGATCGCGGACGACGACTCGGTGGACGACTTCGCCGAGCGGTTCGCCGACGACGACTCCCTGGAGGAGATGCAGTCGCCGCCAGCCGAACGACGCGCCGTCGGCCTGGCCCGCGCGTTGCAGGCGGGCGCGCTGTCCGCGGTCACTCTGCCGGCACCCCGGGATCTCGCCGGCTACAAGCAGGTGCTCTCCGCGCACGCCGCGCTTGCCAGCGGTCGGCACTCGGCCGCCGTGGCGCTGCGCGAGGTGCTGCGCGAGCTCTACCCGGCGGCGCTGCGCGCGTATCCGGACCCGGCCGAGCCGGTCTCGCTGGCCGTGCTGGACGCCCTGCCCGAGCCGGGCATGCTGGGCGGCACCGTGGCCCGGGGCCGCGAGGTCTCGGTGGCGGCGGACGCCATCGCCGCGCACCTCGCCGCGGACGGGGTGGCCGACGCCGAGGAAATCAACGAGGCGGTCACCGCACTGCGGGTCGCCATCTCCGAGACGCCCCGCCGCGCCGCGGTGAACCGGGCGCTCACCTCCGCGGTGGCCGAGACCGTCCGGCAGGCGGTCGCCTCGGTACGGGCCTGCGACGCCGGTTGCGAGGCGCTGGTCAGCGCGCTCAGCGCACGGGCCAGCACGCCCGCGCCGGCGCCCGGTCGCCGCGCCGCCGCCCGCCGTGGCGAGTCGGTCGGCGAGCTGGCCGGCATGTCCAACACCGGCACCGGGCTGCGCGCGGTCCGGCCGACCCCGGTCGCCGCCGAGCCCGCCCCCACCGGGGGCCGACGCAGCCGCCCCGAACCGATCCCGGGTGGCGCCCCGCTGGCGTCGCCGCGCCCGCTCGGGCCACCGCCGGTCGCCCCGGCTCCGATCACCCCGCCGCCGGTCGCACCCGCTCCGGTTGCCCCGGCGGCGGCCGCCGGCCCGGCGGTGTCCGCCCTGCCGGGGCGTGGCGAACCCCTCCCGAGCCGCATCGACGGTCCGACCAACCGGCCAGTCTCCTCGCCACCGCCCCCGCCGCCCGGGATCACCCCGATCGCGCCGGCGCAGCGCGGCGCGGTGCCGCCGGCCGAGGCGGGCGAGCCGTTCCGGCCGACGTTGACGACCGCGGCGATCAACAACGCGCGGGCCGAGCGGCAACGCACGGTCATCCCGCCCCGCCCCAAGACCAACGGCGAGCCCCGGCCCAGCCATCTGCAACGCCCGGTCGACGAGGCTCCCACCGGCGGTTTCAGCGCCACCGACCTCAGCATCCCGGTGCCCACTCCCCGTCCGGGCCAGGAGTCGGCACCGCCGGGCTCCCGGGCCAACTGGCCGCTGGTCAACAACCCGGAGGACCCGGCCGACAGCTCGCCGAACAACCCGGCCGCCTACTCGTACGGCGGCGGCCGTGGCATCGACGCCCCCACCGACCCGGGCCGGGCCGACGGCCGCGTCACCCCGCCCTGGCTGGCGGACGACCTGCCGCAGGAGCCACCCATGCTGCGGCTCGTGGAGCCGCCACCGCTGGCCGACCGGGCGCTGCGCGAGGCAAGCCTCAACCCGCCCACCGACCCGCGCCTCGAGACGCCGCCGCTGCGGCTGGTCGATCGGGAGCAGGCCGCCCGCAACGGCCGCCCCGCGCCCCGCATGGAACGACCCGTCGAGCACCGGCCGTCACCCCCGGTCGAGCACCGTCCGCCACCGGTGGCGGACGAGGGCGACGGGGACCTGCTGATCTTCGCGCAGGCCAAGTCGGCCTGGTTCGTCGGGCAGACCGAGGAGTCCGACCTGGACTGGTCGACCACGGCCGACACCGGGTGGCAGGCAGCCGAGCAGGCGGCCCGTCCCGCGGTGGGCGCCGAGACGACGGCCGGTCTACCGAAGCGCGTGCCGCAGGCCAACCTGGTCCCGGGTTCCCCGTTGCGCGAGGAGCGTCCGCTGCGGATAGTGCGTGATGCGGCGAGTCTCGCGGAGAACACCACCGGCTACTTCCGTGGCTGGCGTCGGGGGCAGGAGATCGGTGGGTTCGCGGTGGGCGGCCGGCCGGGTCGCGAGGCCGCCGGCGGCTGGGACTTCAGTCGTGACCACGGTGACCGCGACGACGACCGCGAATACGAGTACCGGTCCGCCGGCTACCAGTCCTGACCCCCGGTCACCATCACCCACGCGTCTGTCCCGCCCTCAGTCAGCTGACTGGGGGCGGGAGCGCGTTCAGGCCACAGCGTTAGCCCGGCACGACCAACGCCGCCTCGTGAAGGTCCTGGACCAATCCGCCCCTGAAGGGGCCGACTGCGTCCAAGAGCCTGGAAAGGCGGCGTCTTGAAAAGAGGTGCGGGGCTGCCCGGCGAGGTGCCTCCGGACAGCACTCAGCGCCCGGTGGCGGCCGAAGCCACCACCGGGCGCGATCGCCCGGTCAGGCCGGCGCGACGGCGCGTGTACGCCGCATGGTGAGCACGTACTCGACCAGCGAGATCAGCACGTGCTTCGTCGACTCCCGGTTGCGGGCGTCGCAGGCCACCACCGGCACGTCGCTCGAGATCGCCAGCGCGTCCCGAACGTCCTGCGGGTCGTGGTACTGCATCCCGTCGAAGCAGTTGATGGCCACCAGGTACGGCAGCCGCCGGTGCTCGAAGAAGTCGATCGCCGCGAAGCAGTCGGCCAGCCGGCGAGTGTCCACCAGCACGACCGCACCGATGGCGCCCCGAACCAGTTCGTCCCACATGAACCAGAATCGAGTCTGACCCGGCGTACCGAACAGGTACAGGATCAGGTCACGGTCGATCGAGATCCGGCCGAAGTCCATGGCCACCGTGGTCGTCGTCTTGCCCGGCACCTGCCGGGTGTCGTCGACGCCCACGCCAGCGGAGGTCATGATGGCCTCGGTGGTCAGCGGCGTGATCTCCGAGACCGAGCCGACCAGCGTCGTCTTACCGACGCCGAATCCACCGGCGATAACGATCTTCGCCGACGTCACGCGCCCACTCGGGTTCGGCGGGCGGTGCGACATGTCAGAGCCTGCGAAGTCCACTCAGCACCCTCTCCAGCAGTTCAGTGCCCATCGCGTCGTCGGAGTCGTCCAAAATGGTCGGCTCGTGGACTGCGACCAGGCCGTCCGTCGCCATGTCGGCGATGAGCACCCGGGCCACACCGAGCGGGAGCTGCATCCGCGCCGCGATCTCGGCGAGCGATTGCACGCGTCCGTCACACAGCGCGGCGATGTACTGGTGTTCGCGGCCACCGTTGCCATTGGCAGCGGCCCGGCCACGCACCGTCGTCTCGACGAGCGCCTCCAGCGCGATGTCGAGCCGGGGACGGGTACGACCGCGGGTCACGGCGTATGGACGGACCAACGCTCCGGTCGGTTCGTCACGATCGGCCATGTCGCCGCTCACCTCCTTCGTACCCGGCACCGGCTCCCACCGGTGAAACCCGTCGTTGTCGTTGTTGCAGTAGCGCCGACCTCACGATCGGCGAGGCGTCAGCTCAGCATCCCCGCGGCCGCACGCGGCTGCGGGGTCAGCGCGTCGCCCACCCGGTCGACCAGCAACGCCATCTCGTAGCCGACCTGCCCGACGTCCGAGCTGCGGGCGGCCAGCACTGCGAAGGACGAGCCGTCCGAGATGGACATCAGGAACAGGAAGCCATTGTCCATCTCCACGACGGTCTGCAGCACAGCGCCTCCCTCGAAGCAGCGGGCCGCTCCCTGGGTGAGGCTGACCAGACCGGACGCGATCGCGGCGAGCTGATCGGCCCGGTCCCGCGGCAGATCCCGTGACGACGCGAGAAGCAGGCCATCCGCCGAGACGGCGACCGCATGCGCGACACCGGGCACCCGGTCAGCGAAGTTGGCCAGCAGCCAACCAAGATCCTGCGTAGTTGTCATCCTTCTTGCTCCTTCTGCCCGCTCCCGGCCGCTGGGCCTGAGCCAGACTGCGAGGATTGCTGCCCTCCCGGAGTCGCCTCCGGGCTGGTCGGGTTGTCCGAGGTGCTACGCCCTCGCTGCACGCCCCGGTGGTAGGCGGAGAGCAGGCCACGGACCGCCTCCGGGGAACGCCGCTGGACCGAGGTGGTGGGCTTCTCCACCGCGCCGGGGACCAGCTGCGCCATCGGCTTGCGCTTCGGCAGACCGGTCGTGGTGGTCTCGCTCACCGGGACCGCGCTGGCCGCTGCCGAGGCGGCACGCCAGCCGTCGTCGGCGGCGGTCTGCCAGCCGTTGGTCTGTGGCGGTTGGGGCCGGCGGTTCGGCAGGCTCTCGGCGAGGCTGGGGCGGGTGCCCCCGTTCGCTGTCGACCCGTTGTCCCGCGGCGCTCCTCCGGCCGTCGGAGTGTCTGCCATCGGTGTGTTACCTGTCGTCCCGGGTGGTGTCTTGTGGACTGCCCGGCCGCTGGCCTCGACCGTCGCGAACTGCTGGGTCGCGGTGCCGCCATTGGCCGCCGGCTGGGCGGCCGGTGCGGCTGCCTGAGCCGCTGCCGCCTCCTCCGGACCCGGCCGACGGGTACGGAACCAGGCCGACTCGAGCTCCCGGAAGATCGGCAGCTCCATGGTCTCGTCCGCGTACCGCTGCCGATTCTGGGCCTGCGGCTGCTGCGGCGCCGGCCGGCTCTGCGCCGGTGCCGCCGAGGTCGGTGCCGTCGGCTGAGCCGTGGCGGCCGGCTGCTCGGCGGGTCGCTGCACCCGCGGCAGCTCCGTCGTCATGTCCAGGGCGGCGGCGAACCGCTCGGGCACCGGCGGGGTGGCCGCGTCCCGGTCGCCACCGGGCACCGGCGGCCAGGCCGGCGGCGCGGGGGCGTTGGGCGCCTGGGCGGGCGGGGCCGATCGGGGCGCGAAGCCGCTGAACGACTGGAACGACTGGGCGGACGCCGGCGGCGCCGAGTACGGCTGACTCGATGCCGGCGGGGCCGAATAGGGCTGACCGGCTGGCGGCGCCGAGTACGGCTGACCGGCCGGCGGGGCCGAATAGGGCTGACCGGCCGGCGGGGCCGAGTACGGCTGACCCGAGGCCGGGGCGGCCGACACCGGCGGACCGGCGTACGGCGCACCCGAGTAGGGCTGCGCGGAGTACGGCTGGCCGGAGGCCGGCGAGGCGGAGACCGGTGCGCCGGAGTAGGGCTGCGCGGAGACCGGCGGCGGCGAGTACGGGTGCGCCTCGGGGCTGCTGGGCAGCTGCCGTGGAATGGCCGGCTGCTGGCCCGCGTCCGGAGAGTCGTCGCCGGCGCGGCGCTGCGGCAGCGGGTCGATCGGCTGTCCGTTGGCCGTCCGCGGGGTGAACCCGTCCCCGCCGTTCGTGCCGGCCGCACCGGTCAGGTCCGACCAGGCCGGCATCGAGCGGTACGCACCGGCGTTGGCGGGGGTGCCGGCGCCGTTGCGCGAGGCTGGGTCGAACGGGCGACCACCCAGGGTGACCTGGTTGCCGGACTCGCTCGGGCGAGGGCCGTTGCCCAGCGCGGGCAGCGCGCCGAAGGCCGGAACCGGGCCACCGCCCTGCGGGCCACCGGCCGCGGGCAGCGCCGGCGGCTGCTGCATCCGGCCGGAGAGCGCCCGGGGCACCAGCACCGAGGTCGGCAGGGTCACGTCGGCGACCGTGCCACGGTCACCACCGGGACGCAGCTCGACCCGGACCCCGTGCCGGGACGCCAGCCGGGCGACCACGACCAGGCCCATCATGCGGGACACGGCCACGTCCACCTGCGGCGGCGTCGCGAGACGCTCGTTGAGCTCGTTCAGCTGGTCGTTGCTGATGCCGATGCCGCGGTCCTCGACGTAGAGCGAGGTGCGGTCGCCGACCCGGCGGGCCTCGACCATCACCTGCGAGTCCGGCGGCGAGAACGCGGTCGCGTTGTCGAACAGCTCGGCGACGAGGTGCACCAGGTCGTTGACCGCGTGCGCGGCGACCTCGATGTCCCGGTCGATGACCCCGAACTCGATCCGGGTGTAGTGCTCGACCTCGGACTGCGCGGCGCGCAGCACGTCGATGAGCGCCGCCGGCTCGCGCTGCACGCGGGTGGAGTCGGCGCCGGCGAGCACGAGCAGGTTCTCGTCGTTGCGGCGCATCCGGGTGGCCAGGTGGTCGAGCTGGAACAGCTCGGCCAGCCGGTCCGGGTCCTCCTCGCCGCGCTCCAGCCGGTCGAGGTGCCCGATGAGGCGGTCGACCAGGATCTGCGAACGGCGGGCCAGGTTGACGAACATGGTCGCGACGGAGGCGCGCAGCGCCGCCTGCTCGGCGGCGGTTCGGACGGCTTCCAGGTGGACGGCGTTGAACGCCTCGGTCACCTGGCCGAACTCGTCCTTGCTGCGGACGGGGAGCGGCTCGGCGATCTGGTTGGCCAGCTGCACCGGGGAGAGCTGCCCGACGACCTGCGGGTCACGCAGTCGGGCCACCGCCTGCGGCAGGCCGTACTGGGCGACGGAGAGAGCGCCCTGCCGCAGCTCACGCAGCGAGCGGGCCATCGAGCGGGCGACCAGGTACGCGAAGAGGATGGCCAGCAGCAGCATGCTGAGCAGCAGGCCGGTCTCCAGGAACACCTGACGCTGGACGTCCGAGCGCAGGTTGTCGGCCTCGGCGACCACGTCGCCGTCGAGCTTCGTCTCGACGGTGCGGATCAGCTTGGCGTTGGCCGTCATGGCCGAGTCCCACTGGTCCGGGCCGAACGGCGCACCGCTCATGTCGCCGGTGGTGTTGCCGTCGATCCAGCCGGTGTAGTTCTGCGCCTCCCGACGGTCACCGCCGGCGACCGTCTGGTCGTGGAACTTCGCCTCGTCGGGGCTGGCGACGGCTTTGAAGCTCTGCAGGGCCTGCTGCTGACCGGTGCCGCTGGCGATGTAGTCGGTGCGCAGCACCGGGGTCATCCGCCGCTGCTCCGAGCCGAGGGCGCGGTGCACGACGACCCGGCGGACGGAGAGGAACTCCTTCTCCCGGGCGATCGCCGCGGCGGCCCGCATCCGGTCGCTCAGGTCGCTGTTGCCGGCGAGTTGGGTGGCGGAGTCACGGATGGCGAGCAGGTCGTTGATCAGGCGCTCGTACGCCTGAATGGTCTCGGTGAGCTTGAGTTTGCCGTTGAACACCTGGCTGCGGACGCCTGGCAGGTCCTTCAGGGTCTGGTCGATCCCGTTGAGCACGCCCTCCAGGCTGCTCGGCAGGTCCTCGATCTCGGCCCGCTGCTGCAGGTAGGGGCCCCTCGCCTGGTCTACCCGGGAGTTCACCCGGTTGTAGGCCTCCTGGTACTGCGCCGTCGGCTGCGTCCCCTTGGCCCCCAGCAGCAGCACGGCGGTGGTCCGCTCGTCCTGAAGCGTGTCGACCAGGTCACCCGAGTAGCTCGACAGGTTGGCCAGGTCGCCGGCCCGGTTGGCATTGTTGAGCGTCTCCAGGTGGTCGACGAGACCACTGGTGCCCACCACGACCGTGGCGATGGTCGGCACGATCATGATGAGACCGAGCTTGGACCAGATCGGCATGTCCCGGAGCCGGCTGGCCGGTCGGCGCAGCCGCGACAGGAAGGAGCCCGCCGTCTTTGGCCGTTTGCTCACGTCACCGCCCTCGCGATTACAGCTTGAACGCGTTGCCCCCGCGCAACGCCCAGCGTCCGACCCGGCGGGTCGGACCCCCGAGATTCCATCACGCCGCCCGGCAAGAAGAAAGCCCAGGTTGTCACCCGCCGAAGGTGTGATGAGATGTTGATGCGATTTGATAGCAGTCCGTCTGGCCGGAGTAACTGAAGGTAATGAAACATCCGCACCGCGTTGTCCTGCTCGCTGGCCCTTCTGGCTCTGGAAAGTCGTACATAGCGCAGCAAACCGGCCTACCGGTGCTCTGCCTGGACGACTTTTACAAAGATGGCGATAACCCTACGTTGCCGCGCCGAAACGGCCAGGTGGACTGGGAATCACCCGAGTCGTGGGACGCCCTCACGGCGGTCGAAACGATTGCCCGACTGGCTCGCGAGGGTCGCGCCGATGTGCCGGTTTATGCGATCGGCGCGGATCGACGGGTGGCCACACGGCCATTTGACGTCGCCGGATCGCCACTTTTCGTGGCCGAAGGGATCTTCGCCGCCGAGATCGTCGATGAGTGCCGCCGTCGTGGCCTGCTCGCCGGTGCGTACGCGCTGCGCCGCCCGCGCGGGGCGACCTTCCTCCGCCGGCTGGCCCGCGACCTGTCCGAGCAGCGCAAGGCGCCACAGGTGCTGGTCCGGCGCGGGGTGGCGCTGCTGCGCGCCGAGCCCGCGGTGCTGCGCCGGCAGACCGGGCTGGGCGCGGAGGCGGCCCGGGCCCGGGAGGTGCTGCGCAGGGTGGCCGGCCTGCTCGCCGGCCACCCGCACGGCTGACCACTCAGGCCAGCAGCTTCGCGTACGCCGGCTTGATCACCTCATCGATGATCCGCAGCCGCTCGTCGAACGGGATGAAGGCGCTCTTCATCGCGTTGATGGTGAACCACTGCAACTCCCGCCAGCCGTAGCCGAACGTCTCCACCAGCAGGGCCATCTCCCGCGACATCGACGTGCCGCTCATCAGCCGGTTGTCGGTGTTGACGGTGACCCGGAACCGCAGGTCCCGCAGCAGGCCGATCGGGTGGTCCGCGATCGAGTCCACCGCTCCGGTCTGCACGTTCGACGACGGGCACAGCTCCAGCGGGATCCGCTTGTCCCGGACGTACGCGGCCAGCCGGCCGAGCACCGGCGCCGCGCCGGGGGTGATGTCGTCCACGATCCGCACCCCGTGGCCGAGCCGATCCGCGCCGCACCACTGGATCGCCTGCCAGATCGACGGCAGGCCGAACGCCTCGCCGGCGTGGATGGTGAAGTGGAAGTTCTCCCGCTGGAGGTACTCGAAGGCGTCCAGGTGCCGGGTGGGCGGGAAGCCCGCCTCGGCGCCGGCGATGTCGAAGCCGACCACCCCGGAGTCCCGGTGCCGCACGGCCAGCTCGGCGATCTCCTGCGAGCGGGCCGCGTGCCGCATGGCGGTAAGCAGCGTGCCCACCCGGATGTTCAACCCCGCCTCGACGGCCTGGGCGGTGCCCTCGGCGAAACCGGCGAGCACCGCCTCGACCACCTCGTCCAGGCTCAGGTCCTGTTCCAGGTGCTGCTCCGGAGCGAACCGCACCTCGGCGTAGACCACGCCGTCGGCGGCCAGGTCCAGCGCGCACTCGCGGGCCACCCGGCGCAGCGCCGGCGCGGTCTGCATGACCGCCACGGTGTGCGCGAACGTCTCCAGGTAGCGCTCCAGCGAGCCGGAGTCGGCCGCGTCGACGAACCAGCGCCCCAGCGCCTCGGGGTCGGTGGCGGGCAGTTCGTGGCCCACCTCCGCGGCCAGCTCGACGATCGTCGCCGGCCGCAGCCCGCCGTCGAGGTGGTCGTGCAGCAGCGCCTTCGGGACCTTGACGATGTCCTCGTACCGGATAGTTGCGACCATGCTCAGACCCTAGTCAGCGACCCTGGCGGACCGGGACGGGACCGGCCGGCAGTCACGGCTGCCAGCCGTACACCCGGTGCACTTCGAGGCGGATCACGAGCCGCCCGTCGGCGACCATGGCGGCACGGTAGTCCGCCCAGTCCGGGTGCTCGCCGCGAATCCGCCGGTAGACCTCGACCAGCTCGTCGACCGTCGCGTCGGCGGTGGCCGCGGCCGGCTCGGTGAGGGTAACGGTGCCCTCGGCGACCGCGTACGCGCCGCCGTCCGGCGTGGTCACGTGAAAGCTGGCCCGGGGGTCGCGGCGCAGGTTGCGCACCTTCGCCCGGTCCCCGGTGGTGGAGCAGCGGATCAGCCCCGGCTCGGCCAGGTAGTCGAGGTTGGACAGCTGGGGTCGGCCGTCCCGGCGCAGGGTGACCAGCACCCCGCGCCCCCGCGTGCCGAACAGCCCCCACAGCCGGTCGCTCATGCCGGCACCCGCAGCGGCGCAAGCGCGGCGGCCAGCCGGCCGAGCTGGTGGAGCATCGCCTCGGCGGCGGCGTCCCGCCCCGGATCCGGCACCAGCCGGCCGGCGCCGTCCAGCGCCTGTCGCAAGAAGATGGTCACCGCGTCGTTGACCGGGACCATGTTGAGCGTGGTCACCACCTGCTTGATCATCTGAACGGCACGCAGGCCGCCGGAGCTCATGCCGTAACTGACGAAGCCCACCGGCTTGTGCTGCCACTCGTGGTAGAGGTAGTCGATCGCGTTCTTGAGCGGGGCGCTGAAGCCGTAGTTGTACTCGGGCATCACGAAGACGAACGCGTCCGCGGCCGCGGTCGTCGCGCTCCACCGCTGGGTGTGCCGGTAGAGGTAGCGACCCTCGGACGGGTGATGCGGCTCGTCATGGAACGGCAGCCCGACCTCGGCGAGGTCGACCAGTCGGACGTCGTCGAAGCCACCGTGGCGGCCGGCGGCGTCTGTGAACCAGTCGCCGATCATCCGACCCACCCGGCCGGGGCGCGTGCTCGCGACGATCACGTTGAGGCGGCGGGTGGTCGGGTCGCGCTCGAGTGAATTTGTTGACATGTCATCAACCTAGAAGGCGAATCGGTGACATGTCAACCAAACCGCTAGACTCCACGTATGGACACACCGCGGTGGCTGGACGAACGGGAGGCCCGCGCCTGGCGCGGCTACCGCCGGATGCGTCGACTGCTCGATCTGGAGCTGGCCCGGGAGCTGACCCAGGACGCCGGCCTCTCCGAGCCGGACTACGACGTGCTCTCCGACCTCTCCGAGACCCAGCAGGGGCGGCTGCGCCTCAGCGAGCTGGCCGCCAGGATGCTGTGGTCGCGCAGCCGGCTCTCGCACCACCTGAGCCGGATGCAGCAACGCGGCCTGGTGACCCGCGAGGAGTGCGCCGACGACGCCCGCGGCTCCATCGTCGTGCTCACCCCGGCGGGTCGGCAGGCCATCGAGTCCGCTGCCCCCGGCCACGTGGCCGCCGTCCGGCGGCACCTGATCGACCTGCTCACCCCCGCTGAGGTCGACGCGCTCGGCGCGCTCACCCACCGGGTGGTCGACCACCTCGCCGGCCCCGAGCCCCGGGCCACCCGCCCGCAGCCCGAACCGGCGGCCTGACGTGGACCCGCGCATCCTCGACCGGCTGCGCTGCCCGGTCTGCGGCGAGCCGCTGTCCGAGTCGACCGCCGGCACCGCCAGGGCGCTGCGCTGCCCGCGCCGGCACAGCTTCGACATCGCCCGGCAGGGGTACGTCAACCTGCTGGCCGGGCGCGCCCCGCACGCCGGCGACAGCGCCGAGATGGTGGCCGCCCGGGCGGACTTCCTCGCCGCCGGGCACTACGACGTCATCTCGGCCGCCCTCGCCGCTGCCGCCACGGACGCCGTCGGCCGGCTCCGCGCGCCGGCCGCCACGCACCCGGGGCCTACCCCGTCCGCCCTTTGCTCTGCTTCAACCGACGCAACGGTTTCCGGACAGAACCGTTGCGCGGAGGCAAGCAGAGCAAAGGACACAACCGCAGAGGTACGGGTTGAGCCGCCGACGCCCGACTTCGAGGCGTACCCCCTGGTGGTGGACGCCGGCGCCGGCACCGGCCGGTACCTCGGCGCGGTGCTGGCGGCGCTGCCGGACGCGGTGGGTCTGGCCCTGGACGTGTCCAAGCCGGCGCTCCGCCGCGCGGCACGGGCGCATCCCCGGGCGGCCGCGGCGCTCGCCGACACCTGGCAGCGGCTGCCGCTCGCCGACGC
This sequence comes from Micromonospora sp. NPDC005206, assembly GCF_040608175.1. NCBI lineage: Bacteria > Bacillati > Actinomycetota > Actinomycetes > Micromonosporales > Micromonosporaceae > Micromonospora > Micromonospora sp. NPDC005206. The sequence continues at coordinate 26,355 of NZ_JBEXHU010000002.1, read as the reverse complement.
GTCGACCTCCGTGCTGCTGAACGTCTTCGCCCCGCGCAACGGCGCGGAGTTCCACCGGGTGCTCGACCCGAACGGCACGTTGCTGGTGGTCACCCCCGCCGCCGACCACCTCGCCGAACTGGTGGACGCTCTCGGCCTGCTGCGAGTGGACCCGGACAAGGCCGACCGGGTGGCCGGCAGCCTGGGCGGGCACTTCACCGGGGTCAACTCGGCCGTACACCGGGCGGAGCTGACGCTGACCCGGCCGGAGGTCGCCACCCTGGTCGGGATGGGCCCCAGCGCATGGCACACCGACCCGGCCGCTCTCGCCGCCCGGCTGGTCGCGCTGCCCGAACCGGTCCGGGTCACCGTGGCGGTCCGGCTCGACGTCCAGCGGCCCCGCTGAGGTCAGGTGGAGAGGTCGACCTCTTCCCAGCCGGGCGGTTCATCGTGGTACGGCCCACGCAGGATCACCGCCCACTCCAGCGCCCAGCGCCGCTGACCGATCGCGTTCGCGTCGACCAGCCCAGGCAGCGACCGCCCGACCCGCTCAGTCTCCAGGTAAGCCCAGTCCAGGCAGTAGTGCAGATCGAGCAGGGCGGCCGCGTCGGCGGGATGCTGCGGCGCGGTGAGGATCCGGGACCGCCAGCGCGGGAACGTCTCCCCCTCGGCGATGTGCGGCAGCCGCTCGACCAGCCGCTCGTCCACGGCGAGGGTCGGGTCGAGCTGCTTGCTCAGCCCGAGCACCCAGGCCAGGGCGAAGAGCGCGTCGTGGTGCAGCACGAACGACCGGTGGTCGCCCTTGCCGCCGGTCACGAACTGCCACTCCGGCGGGGTCACCATCTCCATCAGGTGCGAGCCGAGCAGCCAGCTCATCGCCGCCTGCGGGGGCATCCCGAAGCAGCGGGCCAGGATCAGGTGCAGCACGGCGATCCGCGCCTCGATCTCCGCTGTGGGGCGCAACTCGATCTGGTCACCCGGCTCCCAGACGAGCGGGAACTGGGGAGGCGGCAACGGCAGGCGGAGCCGGGACAACTCGTCCAGGCTCGCCTCGCGTACCTCTCGTGGGTCGGGGGCAGGTACGGTCACGGCGCGTTTTCCTGTCTGCTCGCGACGGCTCAAGGCCGGCTATCCCCCCTTGGCCTGCGAGAATAGCGCTCCCTGGTGACCGGCACCACGCCGCCCCGACCCCGGGTCAGGTCAGCCGATCCGCTCGATGACCAGCGGCGTCGGCACCGGCGCGGTCGGCGCGACCCGCACCGCGCGGGCCGCCTCCGCGAGCGCCGCCGGGATCCGCGCCGGGTCCTCGGCGCGCAGCTCGTAGAGGGCGTCACCGGCCCGCACCGCATCGCCGGGTCGCTTGTGCAGGACCACCCCGGCCGGAACGCTCACCGGGTCCTCCTTGCGGGCCCGGCCCGCGCCGAGCCGCCAGGCCGCCACCCCCATGGCGTACGCGTCGACGGCCGCCACGTGCCCGTCCTGCTCCGCGCGCACCACCTCGACCTCCGGGGCAGCCGGCATCGGCGCGTCCGGGTCGCCGCCCTGCGCCCGGATCATCGCCCGCCAGGAGTCCATCGCCCGGCCGTCCCGCAGCGCCGCCGCCGGATCGGCGTCCGGCAGGCCGGCGGCGTCGAGCATCTCCCGCGCCAGGGCCAGCGTCAGCTCCACCACGTCGGCCGGTCCACCTCCGGCCAGCACCTCGACCGACTCGGTCACCTCGACCGCGTTGCCAATCGCCAGGCCGAGCGGTGTGGACATGTCGGTGAGCAGGGCGACCGTCCGCACGCCGTGCGCACCGCCCAGCTCGACCATGGTGCGGGCCAGCTCACGGGCCTGGTCGACGGACTTCATGAAGGCGCCCGAGCCGACCTTGACGTCGAGGACCAGTGCGCCGGTGCCCTCGGCGATCTTCTTGCTCATGATCGAGCTGGCGATCAGAGGGATCGCCTCCACCGTGCCGGTCACGTCGCGCAGCGCGTACAGCTTCCGATCGGCGGGAGCCAGGCCGGCGCCGGCCGCGCAGATCACCGCGCCGACGTCGCCGAGCTGGCTGATGAACTCGTCGTTGCTCAGCGCGGCCCGCCAGCCCGGGACGGACTCCAACTTGTCCAGCGTGCCGCCGGTGTGCCCGAGACCGCGCCCACTGAGCTGCGGCACGGCCGCGCCGCACGCCGCGACCAGCGGGGTGAGCGGCAGGGTGATCTTGTCGCCGACGCCGCCGGTGGAGTGCTTGTCGACCGTCGGGCGTCGTACCGCCGAGAGGTCCAGCCGCTCACCGCTGGCGATCATCGCGGCGGTCCACCGGGCGATCTCCGGGTCGGTCATGCCGTTGAGCAGGATCGCCATGGCCAGCGCGGCCATCTGCTCGTCGGCGACCACCCCGCGGGTGTACGCGTCCATCACCCAGTCGATCTGCGCGTCCGACAGCACACCCCCGTCCCGCTTCACCCGAATGACATCAACAGCAGCAAAACCACTACTCATCAGAAAAGATCTTTCCTAGTCGTATGCAGATCCCGACCCACGGACCGTGAACACCGAGGGATTGGGCCGACCGTGCCCGGCGGAGGGATCAAGCCTGACCGCCCGGAGCCGGGCGCGGTCGGCCCAATCCCCAGAGCTCAACCAGCAGCCCAGCGAACGGGAATCTCCAAAGGCGGCTCGCCCTCACCGGCCCAGAAGATGGTCCCGGTCGCGTCGACCACCACCACCCGAGGCGTCCGGGCCATCCCCCAGGTGATCGCCTCCGCCGGGTCGTCCCAGCTCGGGGCCTCCTCCAGCACGCCGGTCTCGGCGCCCGCGTCGTCCCCGGCCGACCGCTCCCAGTACGCCGTCCAGACCTGCTGCCCGGCGGACATGTCCGGGTGCACGAAGACGGTGCCGCGCCCGCGCCAGGCAGCCAGCCGCTCCGGGACCACCGGCACCGGCGTCTCACCGGTCACCGCCTCCAGGTCCTCCACACCGAAGGCGTGCGGCAGCAGCTCTGCCATCCGCAGCGGGCGACCCTTGGTCTCGATCAGGCACTCCGGCCCACCGTGCTCCCAGAGCAGCTGCCGGCACCGGCCGCACGGCATCAACGGCTCACCGGTGGCGTCGACGCAGGAGAGCGCGACGAGACGGCCACCCCCGGTGGCGTGCAGGCTGGACACCACCCCGCACTCGGCGCAGAGGGTCACCCCGTACGCGGCGTTCTCCACGTTGCAGCCGACCACCACGCGGCCGTCGTCGACCAGCGCGGCCGCGCCGACCGGGAACGTCGAGTACGGCGCGTACGCGTGCCGCATCGCGTCCGAGGCGGCGGCGCGCAATCGCGCCCAGTCGATCTCAGTCATCCCATCATTCTGCCGCACCGTCATCGCTGCCTGCGGCGGGACCACCTCGGCCCCGCCGCGTCGACGCCGGGCGTCAGCCCTTGATGTACGGCTTGCCGTCCGCAGCCGGTGCCCGGACCCGGCCGACCAACCCGGCGACCGCCAGGATCGTCGCCAGATAGGGCAGCATGGCCAGGAACTGGCTGGGGATCACGCTGTTGATCGCGCCCAGATAGGTGGCGAGCTGGTCGGCGAAGCCGAAGAAGAGCGCGGCGAGCAGCGCGCCGGTCGGGTTCCACCGGCCGAAGATCAGCGCGGCCAGTGCGATGAAGCCCTTGCCGCCGATCATGTTCTTGGTGAACGAGTAGAGCGCCAGCGTGTAGGACGCGCCGCCGATTCCGGCGACCACGCCGGCCAGCAGCACGTTGCGGTAACGCACCCGCAGCACCTTGACGCCGAGCGTGTCGGCGGCGGTCGGGTGCTCGCCGACCGAGCGGGTACGCAGCCCCCACCGGGTCCGGAACAGCCCGATGTGGATCACCAGCACCAGGAGCAGGCCGAGGTAGAGGAAGATGTTGCCGCGGAACAGCGCCGGGCCGAGCACCGGGATGTCCTCGAGCAGCGGGATGTTCCAGTTGCTGAAGCGTGGCGCGCTGTTGTATTTCGTCGCGTCGGTCTGCATCAGCCGCTCGTAGAGGAAGCCGGTGACACCGACCGCCAGCAGGTTCAGCACGATGCCCATGACGACCTGGTCGACCAGGTAGCGGATGGCGAAGACGGCCAGCAGCAGCGAGATGAACGCGCCACCGAGGGCGGCGGCGACCAGACCCACCCAGACGCTGCCGGAGAGGCTGCCGAACAACGCGCCGCTGAACGCGCCCATCAGCAACTGACCCTCGATGGCCACGTTGACCACGCCGGACCGTTCGCAGAGCACCCCGGCGAGCGCGCCGAAGATCAGCGGCAGCGCGAGGATGAACGTGCCCCGGATGATGTTGACCAGCGGCATGAAGTTCTGCCCGGCCGGCGCGGCGGAGACCTGCCAGCAGAGGAAGGAGAGCACGAAGCCGACCAGCCCGACGCCGAGCACGGGAAGGAACCAGCGCTTCGGCACCCCGGCGAGCAGCGCCGCGCCAGCGGCGATCGCGATGATCCCGAACAGGATCGCCCCGATCGTGCCGTTGATCTCCAGTGCGGCGCCGGCCGCGTCGTCGCTGAGCGTGAACCGGGCCTGCTGGTCGGTGGCGAGCGCGCCGAAGAGCACCGCCGACAGCAGACCGAGCGCCAGCAGCGTCAGACCGACCTTGCGGCTACGGGTCCAGAAGCCCTCGTCGACCGGGGCGACCGCGATGTCGGGGACAGCCATGGTGGACATGAGTTACCAGCCCTTCGCCAGGCTCGTCTGCAACCGGGCGGCGCGCGCGGCCCGGAGCTGGAAGATCGCCTTCACCAGGGCCGGCGCGGCGATGAAGATGACGATCAGCGCCTGGAGCACGGTCACCAGCTCCAGCGAGATCCCCGAGTACGACTGCATCCGGTTACCGCCGGCCTGGAGCGCCCCGAACAGCAGCCCTGCCAGCAGCACCCCCCACGGCTTCACCCGGCCGAGCAGCGCCACCAGGATGCCGTCGAAGCCGATCTGCGCGACCACCAGCGGGGTCAGGGCGCTGGCGGTGGAGCCCAACACCATGTTCGAGCCGCCGAGGCCGGCCAGGATTCCGGAGAAGACCATGATCAGGATGTACGTCCGGGTGACGCTGATTCCGGCGGTCCGGGCGGCGTCCGGGTTGGCACCGACCGCGCGCAGCTCGAAGCCGAGCGTCGAGCGGTTCAGCAGCCAGGCGACCGCCCAGGTGGCCAGCACGGCGAGCAGGATGCCGGCGTGCACCCGCAGGTTGTCACCGAGCAGCCGGGGCAGCTGGGCGGAGGTGTCCACCGCCCTGCTGATCGCGTCGGGACGGGTCGGGTCCTGCACGCCGTTCTGCACGATCAACCAGGTGAGGAAGTACGTGGCGACGTAGTTGAGCATGATCGTGTTGATCACCTCGTGGGCCCCGGCGCGGGCCTTGAGGATGCCCGGGATGAAACCCCAGATCGCCCCGCCCAGGGCCCCGGCCAGCACCGCCACCAGCAGGTGCAGACCGGGCGGCAGCGGCAGCAGGAAGCCGGCCAGCGCCGCCAGGACCACGCCGACGGTGGCCTGGCCCTGGGCACCGATGTTGAACAGGCCGCCGCGGAAGGCCAGCGCCACCGCCAGGCCGGTGAAGACCAGCGGCGCCGTGTAGGTGAGCGTCTCGGAGATCGGCGCGAGCACGGCCTGCCAGCCGTTGCTGCCGTTCAGCCAGCCGGAGAACGCCTCCGGGTCGAAGATCGACCCCTTGAACAGGTTCGCGTACGCCTCGCTGACCAGCGTCCAGCTGGCGCTGAACGCGTCCGCCGGGCGGGCGGTGATGTAGGAGTAGGTGGAGAGCACGGCCGGATCAGAAATGATCATCAGCACCGCGCCGACCACGATCGCCAGCACCAACGACAGCAGGGTCACCGTGAAGGTGTTGGCCGCCCAGAGGTTGTCCAGGAACAGCCGGCCCAGGCTGGGCTTGGGCTCCGGTGCCGACGGGTCCGGCTTGGTCGCCGGCTCGGCCCGTTCGGTGTTGCTGAACGCGTTCTGCGCGGCCTGCGCCTCGCTCGCCGGCTCCTTGTCCGGCGAGCCGGACTGCGGGATGGGGTCGCTCATGCCTCGTCCTCGTTCGCGGAGCCTGCGTCGCTCGCCGGGCTCCCGTCGGTAGCCGCGCCGTCGGTGGGCACGGCGTCCGTACCCTGCTCGTGGGCCGCGTCCGGGCTGATACCGGCCATCAGCAGGCCGATCTCCTCGCGCGGGGTGTCCGGGCCGACGATGCCGATGATCCGACCCCGGTACATCACCGCGATCCGGTCGGCCAGCCCGATCACCTCGTCGAGTTCGCTGGAAACCACCATGACGGCGGTGCCGATGTCCCGCTCGCGGATGATCCGGCTGTGGATGAACTCGATGGACCCGACGTCGACGCCGCGGGTCGGCTGGGCGGCGATGAAGAGCTTCAGCGGCCGGGACAGCTCCCGGGCCACGATCACCTTCTGCTGGTTACCGCCGGAGAGGGTGCCCACGGGCGCGTCGGCCGATGAGGTGCGGACGTCGAACTGCTCGATCCGCTCCTTCGCCGAGGTCGCGATCGCGTCCGGTTTGAGCGCGAGCCCCGCACCGAACGGCGGCCGGTCGTAGATGTCCAGCACCAGGTTCTCCGCGACGCTGAACTCCTTGACCAGGCCGTCCACGCTGCGGTCCTCCGGCACGTAGCCGACGCCGGCGCGGAGCACCTTCTTGGTCGTCCAGCCGTCGATCCGGTCGCCGGCCAGGCTGACCGTGCCGGCGAGCACCGGGCGCAAGCCCATGATCGCCTCGATCAGCTCGGTCTGACCGTTGCCCTGCACACCCGCCACGCCGAGCACCTCGCCCGCGCGTACGGTCAGGTCCACCCCGTCGACCGCGCGGATCTGCCGGTCGTCGTCGACGACCAGCCCGGCCACCTCCAGCATCGGCTCGCCCGGTGTCGCATTGCCCTTGTCCACGGTGAGCCGGACGCTGCGCCCCACCATCAGCGCGGCCAGTTCGTCACGGCTGGCCTCCGGCGAGGCGGTGCCGACGGTCTTTCCGCGTCGGATCACGGTGATACGGTCGGCGATGGCCTTGACCTCGCCGAGCTTGTGGGTGATGAAGACGATCGACTTGCCGGCCGCCTTCAGCGACCGCATGACCGTCAGCAGTTCTTCGGTCTCCTGCGGCGTGAGCACCGCGGTCGGCTCGTCCAGGATGAGCAGGTCGACGTCGCGGGTGAGCGCCTTGACGATCTCGACGCGCTGCTGGATGCCGACCGGCAGGTCCTCGATCACCGCGTCCGGGTCGACCTGCAGGTTGTAGCGCTCGGACACCTCGGCGACCTCGCGCCGGGCACGCCGCCGGTCCAGGAAGCCGGCGATGCCGCCCCGGACCTGCTCGGCTCCGAGCATGATGTTCTCGGTGACCGTGAAGACCGGCACCAGCATGAAGTGCTGGTGCACCATGCCGATCCCGGCCGCGATCGCGTCGGACGGGCCCTTCAGCTTCAGCGGCTTGCCGTCGACCAGGATCTCGCCCTCGTCGGGCTGGTAGAGCCCGTAGAGCACGTTCATCAGGGTCGACTTGCCCGCGCCGTTCTCGCCGAGCAGGGCGTGAATCTCTCCAGGCTCCACCGTCAGATCGATGTGGTCGTTGGCGACCAGATCACCGAACCGCTTGGTGATGCCGCGCAGTTCGAGTCTCAGCGCAACCTCCTGGAGTGCGAGCGATGGTGCAGCGTAGCTGCCGTCGACCCGGCCCGGCTGGCCCGGTCATCGTGGCGCGCGATCGGCCGCTCCGGCCCCACGGGTGGTCACCCGCGGCGCCGGAGCGGCCGGATCGGTCGTACCTGTCCCCGCCGACCCTCCGATGATCTCACCGGAGGGACCGGCCGGTCGTCACTTGGTCGGCTGGGCCTTTGAGGTGACGGTGATGGTGCCGGCGGCGATGTCCGCCTTGATCTTGTCGATCTCGGCCTTCAGCTCGGCCGGAACCTTGCTGTCGAAGTCGTGGTACGGGGCGAGCGAGACACCGTTGTTGGCCAGGGTGCCGACGAAGCCCGGCTTGGCCGGCAGCTTGTCGCCGGCGGCGGCCTTGACCACGGCCTCCTTGACGGCGTCCGGGATGTTCTTGACCACGGTGGTGATGATCGCCGCGCAGTCCGGGGTGCTCTCGCAGCCGTCGACGTCCACCCAGATGGTGTTGTACTTGCCGCTCGAGGCCTTGGCCGCGGAGGTCGTGCCGAGGCCGGAGCCACCGGCGACGGGCATGATGATGTCCGCGCCCTGGGCGACCAGCGTGTCGGAGACCTTCTTGCCCTCGTCCTGCTTGGCGAAGTCGTTGGTGAAGGAACCCTTCTGGGTCGCCTTGTCCCAGCCGAGCGCCTGGACGTTCTTCTTCTTGGTGGTGTTGTAGTACGCCACGCCGTCGACGAAGCCGTCCATGAAGATGGTCACCGGCGGGATCGGCAGGGCGCCGTAGGTGGCCACCTTGCCGGTCTTGGTCAGCCCGGCGGCCAGGTAGCCCGCCTGAAAGGCGGCCTGCGCGGTGTCGAACTGCATCGGGTAGACGTTGGCGTCACCCGGGTTGGCGTCGACGATGCCGAACTCCTGGTTCGGGTTCGCCTTGGCGATCTTCGAGGTGGCGTTCGACATCAGGCCACCGACGGCCAGGATGAAGTTGCACTTCTGGTTGACGTACTGCGTCAGGTTCGGCTCGTAGTCGGCCTCGGCCTTCGACGCGACGTACTTGATGTCGATGTTGTCGTTGGCGGCCTTGGCCTCCTGCAGGCCCTTCCAGGCCGAAGCGTTGAACGACTTGTCGTCGATGCCGCCGACGTCGGTCACCATGCAGGCGCTGAACTTCTTGGCGCCACTGCCCGCGTTGTTGTCATCCTTGGGGGCCTCGCCACACGCGGCGGCGGTGAGCGCGAGCCCACCCACCGCGAAGATCGAGGCGATCCGCATCCCACGCACCGAGCGCAAGACGTCTCCTTCCCATTGCACACCGCGCCTAGTGCGGTGGCAGCCCATCAGCCGACCTGCGGTGTGCCGCCGGCTGTCCCACGTTACGGACGGGAGCGTACGCCCGCGCCCACCCACCAGCCGACAATCGTGCACGACTGTTGAGTGCCTGTTACCCGGGTGTAATCCTCGCGTGGGGCAAGTCACTCTTCGTGCTGGTAGGCGAGCAGTCCAGGCGTCACGAACGTCCGTTTTTCAGGGGCGGCCCCCTCCTCGGACGCTACCGCCAAAAGACCGCGACCGCCGCGTTGACCAGCGTCAGGCCGACGATCGCGAGGAAGTGACCGCGATTGACCACGTCCCGCTTCCGCGAGAAGAAGACCATGACGAAGATCAGCAGCGCGATCACCAGCTTCGTCACGAGTTTCGCCGGGGCCGGCTCGTCACCGTCGCGCAGCGGGGCGGAGAGGCCGAGCCCGGTCAGCAACTGGATCACCGCCCCCCACAGCATGGCCGGGTTGATCCGCAGCCGGCCGCTGATGTATTGGGCGATCGAGCCGCCGAGCAGCAGGGCGAAACCGATCAGATGGACATAGAGGAGAGTCAGTCGCAGAGCTTCCACGCCGCCCATCCTCCCCTATCAACGACAGTTTGTAGTAGGGGGTCCTGCGGATCGGCGCGTCGAGGCTGACCGACCGCGTTCAGCACAGCCGCCAGACCTGGAAGGTGGGGCCGTCACCGGGCAGGGTCATCGAGCCGTCCGGGCCGGGTCGGAGCGCTGGCGCACCCCCGTACAGGTTCTCGGCCGCCGGCAGCCCGGCCAGCCGCACCGGGCCGCCGGGTGCCCGGCGGGCCAGCACCAGCACCGCCCCGGTCGGCGCCTCGCGCAGGAAGACGAGCGTGTCCGGGTCGTGGTGCAGCCGCCGCAGGCCGCCGTGGCGTAGCGCCGGCTCACCCCGCCGCAGCGCGATCAGCGCCTGGTACGCGGCGAACGTGCCGGCGTCCCAGCTCCGAGGGCGGTGCCACGGCATCGGGGTACGAGACGACTCGCCGTTCGTGCCGGTCAGGCCCAGCTCATCCCCCGCGAAGATCATCGGGATGCCGGGCATGGTGGCGAGCAGCCCGGCGGCGACCTCCTGTCGGGCCGCGTCGCCGACCACCGTCCGGATCCGAGCCGAGTCGTGCGAGCCGAGCAGTTGCCACGAGTGCACGTACGAACGCCAGGACACCAGCGACCGGTAGGCGTCCATGGTGGCCAGCACCGCGTCCGCGTCCCGGTGGGGCACCCCGCCCGGCGTGCCGAGGAAGTTCGGCACCGGCTGGTCGCCGTGGCGGAGCCAGGACCAGACCGGGTCGGTGAAGCCGACGTAGTTCATGGTGCCGTGCCAGCCGTCGCGGTCCAGGTCACCGGTGTGGTCGTGGCCGTGCTCGCCCATCAGCAGGCCGTCCGGGCGGTCCTGGGCCACCACCGAGCGCAGCAGCGCCGCCACCTCGTGGGTGTACGCGTCGGCGCCACGCCGGCCGGTCATGTTCGCCACGTCCACCCGCCACCCGTCCAGCCCGTACGGGGGGCGCAGCCAGCGGCGCAGCACCGCGTCCTCGGCGGTGGCGAAGCGGCGGCGCAGCTCGGCGCTTCGCCAGTTCAGCTTCGGCAGCGACTTGACCCCGTTCCAGGACTCGTAGTCCCCGGTGCTCCCGTCGAAGTAGTACAGCTCCCGTTCCGGAGCGCGGACGTCGGAGGACGCGGCGGTGAACCAGTCGTGCGCGTCGCCGGTGTGGTTGCTGGTGATGTCGCCGAGCAGCCGCCAGCCCCGGGCCCGTACCGCGTCGGCGAGCCGGGCCAGCGCGGCGTCCCCGCCGAGCAACGGGTCGACCCGGTCGAAGCTGGCCGCGTCGTAGCGGTGGTTGGATCGGGCCGGAAAGACCGGGGTCAGGTAGACGGTGTTCACCCCGAGCCGGTCCAGGTGGTCCAGCCGCTCGGCGATCCCGTCCAGGTCGCCGCCGTAGAGCTGGTGCGGCGTCTCCGGGCCGCGCCCGATCACCGGGGTGTCCCAGTCGCACGGGATCGCCCAGTCCGGCAGCGGCCGGGTGCCGGCCGCCGCGGAGCGGGCGAACCGGTCCGGAAAGATCTGGTAGATCACGGCGTCGCGCGCCCAGGCCGGCGGCGGCGCGTGGGTGACCAGCTTGAAGTCACCGTGGTCGGGCACGTCGTGGTCGACCAGCCCGGCGGCAGTCAGCCACCGGGTACGCCGTCGCCCGGAGAGCAGGAAGCGGTAGTTGCTCACCGGGTTGCGCGCCTCGATCTCGGCCCGCCACCAGACCACCTCACCGTCGACGCGGTCCACAGTGGCCTCGCGGAAACGCGGCTCGCCATCGCCAGTCGTGCGCACATATACCTGTTGGATGTCGCCCCCGGCCGGCGCCCGGACGAAGACGTCGATTGTCTCCCCCAGCGTGGGCTCCTGCTGCGGGACGTAACTGGCGGATCCGTCGTGGTGCGGCTGCACGATGTTCCTTTCGTCCGGGGCGCGGGGGTACGACGGTGAGCCGGGCCAGCTGCCTCTGCTGGCCGCCTTTGCTCTGCTTACACCCGCGCAACGGGCACTGTCCGGATAGCGGACACCGGCTGTTGCGCGGGTTGAAGCAGAGCAAAGGCAGCAGGGCAGGGTGTCCCGGCCCGCGCCCAAGCCCGCGCCCGTGTCACGACCCACACCCAGCCCCAGGCCGACTACCCCTTCACCGCGCCGGCGGTCAGCCCGGACACGATGTAGCGCTGGAGCAGTTGGAAGACCAGCACGGTGGGGATCGCGGTGAGCAGGGTCCCGGCGGCGAAGATGCCGAAGTTGTTGTTGCGCTCGTTGCCCTGCAACATGCCGTACATGCCGACCGCCAGGGTCTTCGAGTCGGTGCCGGTGAGGAACACGTTGGCCATCAGGAACTCGTTGATGGTGCCGATGAACGCCAGCAGCCCGGTCACCGCCAGGATCGGCGCCACCAGCGGCAGCATGATCCGGAAGAAGACCTGGGCGTGCGACGCCCCGTCCATGGTCGCCGACTCGTCCAGTTCCCGGGGCAGGGTGTCGAAGAAGCCCTTCATCAGCCAGGTGTTCACCCCGAGCGCGCCACCCATGTAGAGCAGCAACAGCCCCCAGGGGGTGTTGAAGCCGATCGACGGCCACAGGTCGGTGATCGTGCCGAAGATCAGGTAGATCGCCACGATCGCCAGGAACTGCGGGAACATCTGGATCAACAGCAGGGCGAGCAGCCCCACCCGGCGGCCGTGGAACCGCATCCGCGAGAAGGCGTACGCGGCCAGCGCGGAGAGGAGCACCGACGCGAACGAGGCCACCCCGGCGATCAGCAGCGAGTTGAGGAACCACCGCCCGAAGGCGGTCCGTTCGAACAACCCGCCGAAGTTGCCGAGCGACACCCCGTCGGTCGGCACCAGGTCGGTGGTGGAGAGCGTGCCGAGCGGGTTGAGCGCGGCGGAGAGCACGAACACGATCGGGAAGAGACTGAACAGCACGCCGAGCACGGCGACCAGGTGCCGCCAGCCGACCTGGGCGAACCAGCGGTTGCGCCGCCGGCCGGTGACGTTGCGGTTGACCGCCGGCGGCGGACCTGCCGTGTCGCCGGTAGGCATGGGCCCGGTGAGCGTGGTCACGAGTACACCTCCTCCTGCTTACGGGTCCGGCGGAAGCTGACCGCCGAGACCACCGCGACGATGGCGAAGATGAACAGTGAGATCGCGGCCGCGAAGCCGAACTCCGCGCCCTGCCCGCCGAAGGCGAGCCGGTAGGTGTACGTGATGAGCAGGTCCGTCGCGCCGTTGGTCGGGTTGTCGGCCGGGAACGGCGCGCCCTCGGTGGTCAGGTAGATCGCGTTGAAGTTGTTGAAGTTGTACGCGAACGACGAGATCAACAGCGGGGAGAGCGCGATCAGCAGCAGGGGCAGGGTGACCGCCCGGAAGGACTGCCAGGGCGATGCCCCGTCGACCGAGGTCGCCTCGGTCAACTCCCGCGGGATGGCCTGCAACGCACCGGTGGCCACCAGGAACATGTACGGGTAGCCGAGCCAGAGCTGCACCAGGATGACCGCGAGGCGCGCCGTCCACGCGTGGCCGAACCAGTCCACGTCCAGGCCGAACAGGTTGTTGATCAGGCCGAAGTCGGCGTTGAACATGTCCCGCCAGGCCAGCAGCATCGCGAACGACGGCATGGCGTACGGCAGGACCAGCAGCACGCGGTAGAGGTTGGTGCCGCGCATCCGGGGCGAGTGCAGCACGAGCGCGATCAGCACGCCGAGCAGGAACGTCCCGCCGGTGGAAGCCACAGCGAAGGCGAAGTTCCAGATCAGGGTGCCGAGGAACGGGCCGGAGATGTTCTTGTCGGTGAGCACCCGGGTGAAGTTGCTCAGCCCGACGCTGACCTTCCAGCCCTGGGCGAGCCGCTCGCCGTCGGCGGCGACGAAGGCGCCCACCTCCTCGTCGGCGGTCCAGGTCTGCCCGGTCTCGGTGTCCCGGACGCAGTCGCAGCCGGCCTCGTACGCCCGCACCGCCTTGCCCTCGTACGCGCGGGACAGGCCGCTGGAGCGCAGCGCGCCGCCGGCGGTGGGCACCACCAGGTCGGTGATCTCCTTGCTGCGGGCGCTGGCCTGGCCGAAGTTCAGCACGGTGTAGCCGTCGGCGGCGGTGACCTTGCCGGCCGGGGTGACCGTGACGTCGGCGGCGTCGAGCTGGCGTAGCCCGCCGGTGTCGCCGGCGGAGACCGTGCCGGTGGCGGGGTTGGTGACCAGGAAGACCAGCGGTCCGGTGGCCGGGTCGCCCTTGGTGGCGATCGACAGGGCGTACTCGGCGGAGCCGGGCACCTGGGTGACCGAGGAGGTCTGGATCGCGACGATCGCGTCGTCCTTGCTGCCCCGGTGCCCGTCGCCGAAGTTGGTGAAGGCGGTGCTGGCCGTGTAGAGCACCGGGAAGACCTGGAAGGCGATCAGGAACAGGGTGCCTGGGACCAGGTACTTGGCCGGGATGTGCCGGCGGGTGAGGTACAGGTAGAACAGTCCGGCGGTGGTCGCCGCCAGCAGGGCCAGACCGACCCACTTCCCTGCGTCGATGAGCGGGAAGGCCGCCCAGACCGCGATACCGGCGGTCAGGCCGAGCAGGAGCACCTTGCCGGCCAGGCCGGTCAGGGTGATCGGCGCGTGGTCACGCGCGGCACGGGAGCGCGGGGGCCGGGAGCCGACGGGCCCCCGGCCCGGGGCCTGCTTGGCAGACCCCGGGCCGGACAGCGGCGTGCTCATTACTTGATCTGGCCGGAGATGGTCTTGCCGGCCGCGGTGATGGTGCTGGTCGGGTCGGCGCCACCGATGACGGCGGCCTCGGCCTTGCCGAACGGGTCCCAGATCGCGGCCATCGCCGGGATGGCCGGGAGCACCTGGCCGTTCCTGCCGGCCTCCTGGAACTTGGCCAGATCCGGGTCGCTGCCCTTGACCTGCTCGAGGGCGGCGGTCAGCGCCGGCGGCCGGGGCTCGGCGTTGTAGAGCGCGACGGCCAGCTCAGGGGTGGTGGTGTAGTTGGCCACGAACTCCTGGGCCAGCGCCTTGTTCTTGCCCTTGGTGGCGACGTAGAACGCCTGAACACCCACGAACGGCTGGGCCTCCTTGCCACCGGCGAAGCCGGGGATGGCGGAGATGTCGTACTTGATGTTGGCCTTCTTGACGTCGGCCACCGCCCACGGACCGGAGACCAGGAACGCGCACTTCTTGCTGGTGAAGGTGGCGATCGAGTTGGTGTCCGCGATGGAGCGCTTGAGCACGCCCGCGCCCTTCTCGCCGAGCGCGCCGATCTTCTTGAACGCCTCGATCGACGCGGGCTTGCCCACGCCCAGGTCCTTCGGGTCGTAGTCGCCGTTGGCGCCGGTGCCGAAGAGGTAGCCGCCAGCCGAGGTGTACAGCGGGTAGATGTGGTACGCGTCGCCGTTCTGGCCGACCTGGAGGCAGAGCGTCTCGGTGGCCTTCTTCGCCGTCTTGAGCTGCTTGCCCGTGGCGACCAGGTCCTCGATCGTCTTCGGCGCCTCGGGGGCCAGTTCGGTGTTGCGGATCAGCGCCAGGTTCTCCTGCGCGTACGGCACGCCGTAGAGCTGACCGTTGAAGGTGACCGCCTTGATGGCGGTCTCGTTGAACGCGCTCTTCTGCTCCGCGGCGAGCTGCACGGGGTCGATGGCGCCGTTCTGCACCAGGTTACCGATCCAGTCGTGCGCGCCGACCACCACGTCGGGGCCGCTGCCCTGCTGGGAGGCGGTGACGAAGTTGGTCTGCAGGTCCTTGCTGACGGCCTCGACCTCGACGGTGACGCCGTTCTCCTGACCGAACTTTTCGGCGAACGGCTTGAGGGCGGCGGTCCGCTTGTCGTCCGCCCAGATCACCAGTTTGCCGCCGGCGGCCTTGGGGGATTCCTTCGCGGCCGGCTCGTCGCTGTCGCCACCACAGCCGGAGGCGGCGAGCGCCAGGGCGAAGAGGGCGACCACACCCGCGGTACGGATGCGCATCGGTACTCCTGTCGTCATGGCGGGTCCGCCGGGGGAAGGGCAGCCCGCCAGTGGGAAGCTCTGGAAGTTCTTGCCAACCGGCGCATCGATGTCGCGCCGCTGCTCTCGCATGTTGCCGGGACGTTAGCAAGAGGTTGCAGATAATGGAAGGGCTTGCAGAGAGCCCCGCAAGAACTTGCCGGTGGGCTAAAGTGCCGCCATGCGCGCTCGACTGTCCGACATCGCCCAGCAGGCCGAAGTCAGCGAGGCCACGGTGTCGCGGGTGCTCAACGACCGCCCCGGCGTGGCCCCGGAGACCCGGCAGGCCGTCCTCACCGCCCTCGACGTGCTTGGCTACGAGCGGCCGGCCCGGCTGCGCAAGCGCAGCGCCGGGCTGGTCGGCCTGGTGGTCCCGGAGCTGGACAACCCGATCTTCCCCGCCTTCGCCCAGGTCATCGAGTCGACGCTGGCGCAGAGCGGGTTCACCCCGGTGCTCTGCACCCAGACCGCCGGCGGCGTCACCGAGGACGAGTACGTCGAGATGCTGCTGGACCGGCAGGTCTCCGGGATCGTCTTCGTCTCCGGCCTGCACGCCGACACCGCCGCCAACCACGACCGCTACCGGGCGTTGATCGCCCGGCCGTTGCCGGTCGTGATGATCAACGGGTACGTGCCCGGCATCGGCGCCCCCTTCGTCTCCTGCGACGACGGGGAGGCCGCCGAGCTGGCGGTGGCCCACCTGGTCGCACTCGGGCACCGCCGGATCGGCCTGATCACCGGCCCCGACCGGTTCGTCCCGGTGCAGCGCAAGGTGGCCGGCTGGCGCTCCGCGATGACCCGGCTGACCGGCGTCGCCGAGGCTGACCTGGGCTCCCTGGCCGAGCTGTCGCTGTTCGGTGTGGAGGGTGGCGAGGCCGCAGCCGGCCGGCTGCTGGACCGCGGCGTGACCGGTGTGGTGTGCGGCTCCGACCTGATGGCGCTCGGCGCGATCCGGGCGGCCCGCCAGCGCGGCCTGACCGTCCCCGGCGACCTCTCCGTGGTCGGCTACGACGACTCGCCGCTGATGGCCTTCACCGACCCGCCGTTGACCACGATGCAGCAGCCGGTCATCGCGATGGCGGTGGCCGCGGTCCGGGCCTTGGTGGACGAGATCAACGGGCATGGCGCTCCGCACTCGGAGTACCTGTTCCGCCCGGAGCTGGTGGTACGCGGCTCCACCGCTGTCGTCCCGGCCCGCCCCGGCGCCGCCGGCTCCAACCGGCACCGGGGCGGCTCTTCGGCGCTGGCCGTCCCCGCCTGATCGGCCCCGCACGGTCCCGGCTGATCGACGCCACACGGTCCCAGCTGCCAACTGCCGCAGCAACCGCGGTGCTGCCTTGCGCAAGAACTGCTTGACTCTTGCAGCGCTCGGCCGGCATATTGCTCAGACACCCGGCGGGCCATCGGCCACACCCCGCCGGGTGCCACCGCACCCGGCCAGAGACAGACGGGGAACGCCAACCGATGACCGCCAGCACCGCCACCCCGCCCCGCACCGCCGCCGACGACGACTGGTGGCGTTCCGCGGTCGTCTACCAGGTCTACGTCCGCAGCTTCGCCGACAGCGACGGCGACGGCACCGGTGACCTCCAGGGCATCCGGCAGCGCCTGCCGTACCTGCGCGACCTCGGGGTGGACGCGCTCTGGCTGACCCCCTTCTACACCTCCCCGATGGTCGACGGCGGGTACGACGTCGCCGACTACCGGGACGTCGACCCGATGTTCGGCACCCTCACCGACTTCGACGCGATGATCACCGACGCGCACGCCCTCGGCCTGCGGATCATCGTCGACCTGGTGCCCAACCACACCTCCAGCGCACACCGCTGGTTCACCGCCGCCCTCGCCGCCGGCCCCGGCTCGCCGGAGCGGGCCCGCTACCTCTTCGCCGAGGGCCGGGGCGCGCACGGCGAGCTGCCGCCGAACGACTGGGAGAGCATCTTCGGCGGCCCCGCCTGGACCCGGGTCCCGGACGGCGAGTGGTACCTGCACCTGTTCGACCCGGCCCAGCCGGACCTGAACTGGCGCCACCCCGAGGTCCGCGCCGAGTTCGAGGACGTGCTGCGCTTCTGGCTGGACCGGGGCGTGGACGGCTTCCGGATCGACGTGGCACACGGCATGATCAAGGCCGAGGGTCTGCCGGACGTCGGCTTCAGCACGCTGACCATCGGCCAGCGCCAGGTCGAGCTGCTCGGCAAGGGCCGGCTGCCCTACTTCGACCAGGACGAGGTGCACGAGATCTACCGCGCCTGGCGGCCCATCCTGGACAGCTACCCCGGAGGCCGGATGGCCGTCGCCGAGGCGTGGGCCGAGACCCCGCAGCGGCTGGCCCGCTACATCGGCGCGGACGAGCTGCACCAGGCGTTCAGCTTCGACTTCCTCGACGCGACCTGGTCGGCGGACTCGTTCCGCAAGGTGGTCGACACCGCGCTGGCCGAGTCGACCGTGGTCGGCGCGCCCACCACCTGGGTGCTGTCCAACCACGACAAGCAGCGACACGTCACCCGCTACGGCGACGGCGTCGAAGGGCTGCGCCGTGCCCGCGCGGCCAGCCTGCTGATGCTCGCCCTGCCCGGCTGCGCCTACCTCTACCAGGGCGAGGAGCTGGGCCTGCCCGAGGTGCTCGACCTCCCCGACGAACTGCGCCAGGACCCGGCGTTCCTGCGGACCGGCGAGAGCCGGGACGGCTGCCGGGTGCCCATCCCGTGGAGTGGTGAGCTGGCCCCGTACGGCTTCGGGCCGGCCGGCAGCGAGCTGAGCTGGCTGCCCGCGCCGGCGACCTGGGCCGCCCTCTCGGTCACCGCGCAGACCGGCCTGCCCGGCTCGACGCTGGAGCTCTACCGGGCGGCGCTGCGGATCCGGCACGAGCACCCGGCGCTGGCCGTCGACGCCGGCGGGGTGACCTGGCTGGAGAGCGGGCCGGGCGTGCTGGCGTTCTCCCGCGCCGCCGGCGCGACCGTGCTGACCTGCGTGGTCAACCTCAGCGGCGCACCGGTCCCCATCGACGGGTACGGCGAACCGCTCGTCGCCAGCGAGGCGCTCACCGGGCAGGGCTCCGGCCACCTGCTGCCGGTCGACGCGGCCGCCTGGTTGGAACGACGCTGAGCGGGTAACCCGTCATCGACCTGGTCGTCCGTCGTGCCCCGCGCCGACGGGCGACTGGGCTACCGGCCCCTTGTGGTGGGGGGTGAGGTGGCGCCGGCGCCACGCGGAGTCCGCTCCGCGCGGCGCCGGTGTCCGTCTGCGCGGGGTGTGCGTCGTCGCCGCCGGCCGTACCACACGGAGCATGGTGGTACGGATAGCGCAGTGCACACTCGACGTCGAGGACCTGGACCTCATGGTGGCGTTCTGGTCGGCGGCCCTCGGCCACGAGGTCGAGGAGGGCGACGACGGCAGCGCCAAACTCTGGCCGCCGGGGCAGCCCTCCGCCGCGATGCCCAGCGTCTGGTTGCAGGGCTCCGGCACGACCAAGCGGGGCAAGAACCGGCTCCACCTCGACCTGGTCGCCGACGGTGACCCGCAGACCGAGGTACGGCGGCTGATCGGGCTCGGCGCGCGGCACGTGGACGTCGGGCAGAGGGGCAGCGAGCAGTTCACGGTGCTCGCCGATCCCGAGGGCAACGAGTTCTGCGTGCTGGACAGCGCACCGACCCGCTGACCGGGCCGTCACCGGTGGGAGTCGCTCACTTCGCGGTGAGCAGCGCCGCGATCCGGGTGAAGCCCGCGCGCACCTCGGCCTCGTCCGGCGGCTCGGCGGGTTCGCCATGGCCCGCCTCGTCGGCGGCGGCGTCCAACTCCTCGTCGATCACATCCTCGAAGTCGCCGTACAGGTCGGCCCCCTCGACCTGCCGGGCCTCATCCTCGGCGGCGACCTGCGCGGCGGCGATCTCGCTGCGGATCTCGTCGGCGGACAGCGCCGGCAGCAGTGGCTCCACAACCGCCATCAGCTGCTCCTCAGCCACCACCGCCTCGGCCAGCGCCAACGCGTGCGGCCGCTCGTACGGCCCGCAGACCACCGGCTCCCACTCATCCAGGTCACCGAGCGGGCCGAAGGTGATGATCCAGGGCAGGCCGAGCATCGGCGAGTCGGCCGGCAGGTCCAGTGTCATGAGTGCGCCCACCGGCTCATCATGGTCGGCCAACGCGAGCCGTGACGCCGTTCGCCTCAGTTTTCGCCCGTCCGGCGCCCGATCAGGCTCCGATCAGCCGGGGCGGGTGGCGTCCAGGGCCGCACGGACCAGGGCGAGCGCGGTGGCCGGCGGCACGCCGAGCCGGACCGCCTCGGCCGCGTAACCGGCCGCCGCCCGATGCAGCCGGTCGACGGCGTCGTCCCGCCCCGGGGCCACGAAGGTGCCGTTACGCCCCCGGGTCTCCAGCAGCCCGGCCGCCTCCAGCTCCCGGTAAGCCCTGGCCACCGTGTTCGCCGCCAGCCGCAGGTCCGCGGCGAGCTGTCGGACGGTCGGCAGTCTGGTGCCCACCGGCAACCGGCCGTCGCCGATCAGCTCGGCGAGTTGTCCGCGCACCTGCTCGTACGGCGCCACCGACGAGTCCGGATCGACCGAGATCAGCACCTGCACACCTTCCATCATCAGCCCGCGCCGCCCGGCGTACCCGGATCGGTGTCCTCGTCGAGATTCGCCGGCGGGGCGCCCTCCGCCAGGTCGACCACCCGCCCGCGCATGCTGGTCGCGAGGAGCGCCGCCCCGAACAGCACCAGCTGGTTGAGCAGATAGAGGTAGAGCAGCAGGCCGACGGCACCGGCCACCACCGTGTACGCCGGGTTCCGCTCGGTGCGCACCACGTAGTACCGCCCGACGGTGTTCAGCAGCGTGATGCCGACCGCGACCAGCAGCACCACCGGGCGCAGCCGGGACCGGCTCATCCGCAGCCGGGGCACCGCGAGCAGCAGCGCGGTGGCGAGCACGGTGTTGATCAGCACGCTGAGCACGGCGCTGATCGTGGTCAGGCCGACCGAGCCGGTGCTGCGCAGCAGGAAGCGCAGCAGCGACTCCAACGCGTCCACCGCCGCCACCGAGACGCCGAGCAGCACGAAGACGCCGATCATCACGCCCAGGTCGACCAGCCGCCGGATCACCAGGTTGCCGGGCTGCTGGTTGAGCCGGTACATCAACCGCTGCGAGGAGCGGATCGCCTCCACCCAGCCGATCCCGGTGAAGACCAGGATGACGAGGCCGACCACACCGACCGTTCCGCTGGAGTTGGCGATCTGCTGCGCGTCCAGGAACGGCAGGTTGTCCTTCAGGAAATCGGCCGCCGCCGCGCTGACCTCGTCGTTGTCCTCCAGGATCGCGCCGAAGATGGAGTACGCGACCAGCGCGAGGGCGAACACCGCGAAGAAGCCGTAGTAGGCGATCGCCGCCGCCAGCCGCCCGGCCAGCACCTCGGCGTACAGGGCGCCGGCTCGCCACACGTGGTCGAAGAGCCCCGACCGGCAGCGCGCGGCGTTCACCCAGCGGTCGATGCCCGCCTCGATCCGGCCGATCACGTTCACGCGGTCATCCTCGCCGATCTCCCGCCGCCGTGGTGGCAACCGGCTTCCCGTCCTCGCCCGGCGGCGCGTCGCCGGCTGGTTCAGCCGCCGAGGCGGAAGTCCCGGCGCGGCCGCCATCGGGCCTGCCCACTGTGCGAGAACAGGGTGAACGCCTCGACCTCGAACATCGCGGAGAAGTCGGCCAGGTCCTCGTACGCCTTGTCCAGCGCCTCCGGCGCCACGTCCTGCGCCACGGTGACGTGCGGGTGGTAAGGGAACCGGGTCTGGCGGTGCAGGCCCGGCGTCGCAGCGATGGCGGAGGCGAGCAGCTCGCACTCGCTGATCCCGGCGGCCACCGCCACGAACACCACCTGGGTCACCGGGCGGAACGTGCCGGTGCCCCGCAGGTGCAGCGTGAACGGCAGGTGCGCGGCGGCGACGCTGGCGAGGTGCCGCTCGACGGTCGGCAGGTTGGCCGTCGGGATCTCGGTGGGCCCGAGCAGCGTCACGTGCGCGGGTACGGCCAGCGGGTCACCGGCCTCGACCCGCCGCCGGGTGAGCTGGGCCCCCCACGGCTCCGGGATGTCCACCGCGATGCCGATCTGGATGGTGTCGCCGGTCGGCGGCACCCCACCACTGCGATCCACGCTTCGCGTCGCCCCTTCGGCCACCGACCCGCCCACCTGTCCCGCGGCGCTATTCGCCGCGCACCGGCGGGAAGAACCCGACCCGCTCGTACGCCGACCGCAGGGTGGCCCCTGCCACCGCCCGGGCCTTCTCCGCGCCGGCGGCGAGCAGCTTGTCCAGTTGCGCCGGGTCGTCGAGGTACGTGCTGGTGCGCTGCTGGATCGGGCGGACGAACTCCGCCACCACCTCGGCCAGGTCCTTCTTCAGGTCGCCGTAGCCGCGACCGGCGTACGCGGCCACCAGCTCGTCGATGTCGCGCCCGCTGAGCGCCGAGTGGATGGTCAGCAGATTGGACACGCCCGGCTTGGTCTCGGCGTCGAAGACGATCTCCCGGCCGGTGTCGGTGACCGCCGAGCGGATCTTCTTCGCCGACCGGGCCGGGTCCTCCAGCAGGTCGATGATGCCGGCCGGCGAGGACGACGACTTGGACATCTTCGCGGTCGGGTCCTGCAGGTCGGTGATCTTCGCGGTGTCCTTGACGATGTGCGGCGCGGGCACGGTGAACGTCGGGCCGAACAGCGAGTTGAACCGCTGGGCCAGGTCCCGGGAGAGCTCCAGGTGCTGGCGCTGGTCCTCGCCGACCGGCACCGCATTGGCCTGGTAGAGCAAGATGTCGGCGGCCTGCAGGATCGGGTAGGTGAACAGGCCGACGCTGGCCCGCTCGTTGCCCTGCTTCTGCGACTTGTCCTTGAACTGGGTCATCCGGCTGGCCTCGCCGAAGCCGGTGATGCAGCCGAGCACCCAGGCCAGCTGCGGGTGCTCGGGCACCTGCGACTGCACGAACAGGGTGCTGCGTTCCGGGTCCAGACCGACCGCGAAGAGCTGGGCGGCGGCCACCCTGGTCCGCTGGCGCAGCAGCGCCGGGTCGTGCCCCGCCGTGATGGCGTGCAGGTCCACCACGCAGTAGAAGGCGTCGTGGGTCTCCTGCAGGGCCACCCAGTGCCGCACCGCGCCGAGGTAGTTGCCGAGGTGGAACGAGTCGGCCGTCGGCTGGATGCCGGAGAAGACGCGGGGGCGGGCGGGAACGTCGGACATGCCGATAATTCTGTCAGCAAGCAGCGGGGTCCGTCATGACGGGCCGGCGGGTCGGCCGCGGCCCGCCGGTGTCGGGGCGTTCACCTCGCACGCTTCCCTCGCGCCGACCCGGCGGACGGGCGCGACACCGGCCTCGATCTGCTGCTCCGGCAGCGCCTCCCACGCCTGCTCCGCCCCGGCGTCCCGCGCCAACCCGGCGCTAAACTCACGGCGTTGCTCCGGCACCCGCACGGCGGAGACGGCGACCCGGGTCACCCGGCGTCCGTCGAGGGCCAGCACCCGCAGCAGCCAACCGCCCAGGGGGTCGGCCGGGTCGGGTCCGCCGGCTTCGGCCGGCTCAACGGGTACGGGCACCTCGTCGCCGGTGACCGGTAGTCGGCCCAGCGCGGCCATCACGAACCCGCCGACCGTCTCGTACGGCCCGGCGGGCAGCGCGACGCCCGTCCGCTCGGCGAAGTCGGCCAGGTTGAGCCGACCATCCACCACGGCGGGCAGGCCGGCGTGCACCGGGTCCGGCGCGACGTCGTACTCGTCGCGGATCTCGCCGATCAGCTCCTCGATCAGGTCCTCCAGGGTGACGATCCCGGCGGTGCCGCCGTACTCGTCGACGACCACCGCGAGGTGCTGACCCTCCCGGCGCATCTCGGTCAGCGCGGGCAGCACCCGCTTGCTGCCGGGCAGGCGCTTCACCTCCCGGGTGAGCTCGCCGACGGTGGCGCACGCGTCGGCGTCCGGGCGCAGCAGCACGTCTCGGAGGTGCACGAAGCCGACCACGTCGTCGTGGGTGCCGTCGGTGACCGGGTAGCGGGTGTGCGTCTCGGCGCGTACCAGCCGGGCGGCCTCGGCGATGGTCAGCCGGGCGGGCAGGAAGACCACCTCGGTGCGGGGCATCATCACCTCACGGACCAGGCTGGCTCCGGCCACCAGAACCTCGTCGATGATCCGCCGCTCATCCGGGTCGAGCAGCGTGTTCGCCGCGACCAGGTCCCGCAGTTCGGCTTCGGAGATGCGCTCCCGGCCGGCTGCCGGGCCGGCCCCCAGCAGGTCGGTGACGAGACGGGTGGCGCCGTCGGCGGCGCGGACCACGACCCGGGCGACGACCCGGGCGAGCGGGCCAGGGTCGCGGCGGGGCCTCCCCCGCGCGCCTCGCCGGAGCCCGGTACGGGCCGCTTCCCGCATGACAGAGATGGTAGACACCGACGGCCCGTCGCACCGGGGTTCGCACGGTGCGGATCAAATGTTCGGGTCTGTTTAATCGTGAGAGATTATGATGGAATGGCGATGGTGACGGGATCGGCCGGGGGCCACCCGCCGCCGTAGGGTGATTCACCGAGGCCACGTCCCGGGCGGGCCAGGCAGGGAGGCAACGACGTGAAACTGCTCGTCACCGGGGGCGCCGGCTTCATCGGCAGCGTAGTGACCCGGATGCTGCTCGACGCGGGTCACCGGGTGGTGGTCCTGGACGACCTGCGCACCGGCCACCGCGAGGCGCTCGCTCCGGATGCGACCCACGTCGAGGCGTCCATCCACGACGCCGCCCGGATCGTCACTCCCGACGCCGGCTTCGACGGGGTGCTGCACTTCGCCGCTCTGATCGCCGCCGGCGAGTCGATGGTCAGGCCGGAGCTGTACTGGCAGACCAACACGGTCGGCACGCTCGCCCTGATCGACGCGGTCCGGGCCGCCGGGGTGCCCCGGATGGTCTTTTCCTCCACCGCCGCCGTCTACGGCAACCCCACCGAGCTGCCCATCCCGGAGAGCGCGGTCAAGGCGCCCACCAACACGTACGGCGCCACCAAGCTCGCCGTCGACATGGCGCTCACCTCCGAGACGATCGCCCACGGGCTGGCCGCCGTGTCGCTGCGCTACTTCAACGTGGCCGGCGCGCACCTCGCCGGTGACGTCGCGCTCGGCGAGCGGCACGACCCGGAGACGCACCTGATCCCGATCGCGCTGGAGGTCGCCGCCGGCCGGCGGGAGAAGCTCCAACTCTTCGGCGACGACTACCCCACCGTCGACGGCACCTGCGTCCGCGACTACATCCACGTCGCCGACCTGGCCCGGGCCCACCTGCTGGCGCTGGACGCGGCGACGGCCGGCCAGCACCGGATCTACAACCTGGGCAACGGCAACGGCTTCACCAACCGGCAGGTGGTCGACGTCGTCCGCGAGGTCACCGGGCACGCGCTGCCGGTCGAGGTGGCGCCCCGCCGCGAGGGCGACCCGGCCGAGCTGGTCGCCTCCTCCGCGCTGGCCCGTGACGAGCTGGGCTGGACGCCGCAGAAGCCGACCCTGCACGACATGGTCGGGGACGCCTGGGCCTTCTACCGCACGCACATCCTGGAGCAGTCATGACCCACCCGACCGGTGACGTCGCCGAGCGGGCCGCCGCCGGCTTCACCGCCCAGTACGGCGGCCGGGCCGCCGGCCGCTGGGCGGCTCCCGGGCGGGTCAATCTGATCGGCGAGCACACCGACTACAACGACGGGTTCGTGCTGCCCTTCGCACTGCCACTGCGGACGGTCGTCGCCGCCGACCGGCAGGACGGCGAGCGGTGGACGGTCTGGTCCGAGCTCTCCGACGAGACGATCACCTTCGGCGCGGACGACGTCGCCGAGCCGGGCCGGGTCACCGGCTGGGGCGCGTACGTGGCCGGTGTGGTCTGGGCGCTGCGCGAGGCCGGCCACCAGGTGCCCGGCGCCCGGCTGGCGATCGCCTCCGACGTGCCGCTGGGCTCCGGGCTCTCCTCCTCGGCCGCGCTGGAGTCGGCCGTGCTCGCCGCGCTACTCGACCTCGGAGGGCTGGAGCTGCCCGCCGAGCGGCAGCCCCGGCTGGCGCAGCGGGCGGAGAACGTCTACGTCGGCGCGCCGACCGGGATCATGGACCAGTCCGCCGTGATCCGCTGCCGTGCCGGGCACGCCCTCTTCCTCGACTGCCGTGACGAGTCCGTCGAACACATTCCGTTCGACCTGGACGCCGCCGGGCTGGCCGTGCTGGTGATCGACAGCCGGGCGCCGCACCGGCACGCCGACGGCGAGTACGCCGCCCGCCGTCGGTCCTGTGAGACGGCGGCCAAGGCGCTCGGCGTCTCCGCGCTGCGCGACGTGGCCGTCGACCAGCTCAACGCCGCGCTCGCCCGGCTCGATGACGAGGAGACCCGGCGGCGGGTCCGGCACGTGGTCACCGAGGACCAGCGGGTGCTGGACACGGTGGCGCTGCTGCGCGCCGGCCGGGTCCGGGACATCGGCCCGCTGCTCACCGCCTCGCACGTCTCGATGCGCGACGACTTCGAGATCACGGTGCCCGAGATCGACACCGCGGTCGAGGCGGCGCTTGCCGCTGGCGCCCTGGGCGCCCGGATGACCGGCGGCGGCTTCGGGGGGTGCGTCCTCGCCCTGGTCGACACGGGCCGGGCCGACGCGGTCGCCGCAACCGTGACCGCCGCCTACGCCGAGCGCGGCTTCACCGCACCGGGCACCATCACGGTCCTCCCCGCCCCCGGCGCCACCCGCCTCGACTGACCCCACCGGGCGGCGACCCCCGGCGGCGAGATCGTGCTCGTTCGTGGAAGTAGTGGCCTCGCCCATCGGGCGAGGCCACTAGGGCCTGTGTCGAAGTCGGTCACAGCCACTCGTTGATGGCGGCGATGTGGACGGTGGCTTCGTAGCGGACGGCGAGTTTGTCGAAGCGGGTC